>JBEGVR010000075.1:0-5767 GCA_041178265.1 Pseudomonadota bacterium
TCGATCAGTGTGGGGGGCGCGGCCATCATGCGGGCCCTGGACAAGATCGAGGCCAAGGCCAAGAAGATCGCCGCCCACCTGATGGAGGCCAGCGACGCCGACGTCGAATTCGCCAACGGCGAGTTCACCGTCAAGGGCACCGACAAGAAGGTGACCTTCGGGCAGGTGGCCCTGACCGCCTACGTGCCGCACAACTACCCGCTGGACAAGCTCGAGCCGGGCCTGAACGAAACCGCCTTCTACGACCCGATCAACTTCACCTTCCCGGGCGGCACCTACATCTGCGAGGTCGAGGTCAACCCCGACACCGGCGTGGTGCGCGTGGACCGCTTCACCGCGGTGGACGACTTCGGCACCATCATCAACCCCATGATCGTCGAGGGCCAGGTGCACGGCGGCCTGGTGCAGGGCATCGGCCAGGCGCTGCTCGAACACTGCGTCTACGACCGCGAGACCGGCCAGCTCCTGACCGGCTCCTTCATGGACTACGCGATGCCGCGCGCCGACGACGTGCCCGAGTTCAGGCTGGGCCATGTGGTCACGCCCTGCACCACCAACCCCCTGGGCACCAAGGGCTGCGGCGAGGCCGGCGCCATTGGCGCGCCGCCCGCGGTGATCAACGCCGTCCTCGACGCCCTCGCGCCGCTGGGCGTGAAGGACCTGGACATGCCCGCCAGCCCGCACCGCGTGTGGGCAGCGATCCAGGCCGCCAAGTAAGGAGACCCACCATGTACGCATTCACGCTCGAACAGCCCCGGACCCTGAACGACGCCAAGCGCCTGGCCACAGGCGGCGCGCAGGCCTTGGCGGGGGGCCAGACCCTGGTCGCCGCCATGAAGCAGCGCCTGCTGCAACCGGGCCGGCTCGT
Source organism: Pseudomonadota bacterium (assembly GCA_041178265.1). GTDB lineage: Bacteria > Pseudomonadota > Gammaproteobacteria > Burkholderiales > Burkholderiaceae_C > Ramlibacter. The sequence goes on from JBEGVR010000075.1 coordinate 869, forward strand.
GGACCTCGGCGGCGTCGCCGAACTGCGCGGGATCAAGGTGGACGGCAAGCAGCTCGTGATCGGCGCGATGACGCGCCACCAGGACGTGTCTGCCAGCGCCGACGTGCGCAAGCACATTCCCGCCCTGGCCGCCCTGGCCGAGGGCATCGGCGACCGCCAGGTGCGTGCCATGGGCACGCTGGGCGGCTCGGTGGCCAACAACGACCCGGCCGCCTGCTACCCCAGCGCGGTGCTGGGCCTGGGTGCCACCGTCGTCACCGACCGCCGCGAGATCGCCGCCGACGACTTCTTCCAGGGCCTGTACACCACCGCGCTGCAGCCCGGCGAGCTGATCACCGCGATCCGCTTTCCGGTGCCTGCCAAGGCGGCCTATGCCAAGTTCCGCCAGCCGGCGTCGCGCTTTGCCCTCGTGGGCGTGTTCCTGGCGCAGACAGCCGCCGGCGTGCGCGTGGCCGTGACCGGCGGCGGCAACGGGGTGACGCGCTACCCCGCGCTGGAGGCGGCGCTGGGCAAGAGCTTCACGCCGGAGGCCGCCCGGGGCGTGGCCATCGACGCCAGCAACCTCAGCAGCGACCTGCATGCCAGCGCCGCTTATCGCGCGCACCTGATCTCGGTCCAGACGCAGGCCGCCGTGCGGCAGGCGAACGGATGAGCCAGTCACTCGCGGCCACAGACTCCATTGACGGCCTGATCGGCGCCCTGCAGGGCGTGGGCTACCACGCACCCCGGCAGCTGGCCACCGCCGTCTTCCTGGCGATGCGGCTGCAGCGGCCGCTGCTGCTCGAGGGCGAGCCCGGCGTGGGCAAGACCGAGCTGGCCAAGGCGCTGTCCCAGGTGCTCGCCCGCCTGCTGGTGCGCCTGCAGTGCTACGACGGTATGGAGCAGCGCGAGGCCCTGTACGAGTGGAACCACACCGCGCAGCTGCTGCACATGCGCGCAGCCCAGGCCACGGGCGCGCCCGACGCCATCGAGCGCGAGGTCTACCAGGAACGCTACCTGATCCGCCGCCCCTTGCTGCAGGCCTTGCAGGCGCCCGCCCCGGGCGCGGTGCTGCTGATCGACGAAGTAGACCGTGCCGACGAGCCTTTCGAGGCCTTCCTGCTCGAATACCTGGGTGAGTACCAGGTGAGCATTCCCGAGCTGGGCACCATCCGCGCTGCAGCCGTGCCCCTGACCCTTTTGACCAGCAACCGCACCCGCGACCTGAACGACGCGGTCAAGCGGCGCTGTCTCTACCAGTGGCTGGACTATCCCGACCGCGAGCGCGAGCTGGCCATCGTGCGCAGCCAGGTACCGCAGGCCAGCGCCGCGCTCACCGAGCAGGTGTCGCTGTTCGTCTCCCGCCTGCGCAGCCAGCCCTTTGCCGATGCCTTCCAGCGCAGCCCCGGCATCGCTGAAAGCGTGGAGTGGGCCAAGGCCCTGGTGGCGCTGGACACGCTCACGCTCGACCCCGAGGTGGTCCAGGACACCGCCGGCATCCTGTTCAAGCAGCGCGAGGACGTGGCGGCCCTGCTGCCGCTGATCGACCAGCTGCTGGAGCCCGCGTGATCCTGGGCGATGCGCGCAGCGGCAAGCTGCCCGAGCACCTGACCGCCTTTGGCCGCGCGCTGCGCCGCGCCGGTATGCCGGTGGACAGCAGCCGCATCGCCCTGGCCGTCGACGCCGCGCAGGCGGTGGGCGTGGACCGCAAGGACGACCTGCGCGCCGCGCTCGAGGCGGTGCTGGTGAGCCGCCAGCAGGATCTGGGCGTCTTCGCCGAGATGTTCGAGGCCTTCTTCCGCAACCCCGAGCTGGCCCAGCAGCTGCTCACGCAGATGCTGCCCAAGGCCGCCGCCGCCCAGCCGGTGCGCCGCAAGGCGCGCGTGCAGGAGGCGCTGACCGTGGCCAGCCTGAAGGGACGCACCCCGAACCAGGGCGAGACCGAACTGCAGTTCGACGCCGCCATGACCGCCAGCGACCAGCAGCGGCTGCGCCATGCCGACTTCGCCGGCTTGTCGGCCAGCGAGTTCCGGCTGGTCGAGCAGCTGGTGCGCCAGATTCCCCTGCCGCTGCCGCCGGTGCGGGCACGGCGCACCCGCGCCGGCACACGGGGCCACCGCATCCACTGGGCCCGCGCAATGCAGCAGGCCCGCCGCCACGACGGGGAGCTGCTCGAGCTGCCCCGGCTGAGCCGCCGCCACCAGCCGCTGCCGCTACTGGTGCTGGTGGACGTCTCGGGCTCCATGGAGCGCTACGCCCGGCTGCTGCTGGCCTTTTTGCACCAGGCCACCCGCAGCACGCCACGCGCCGCCTTCGCCTTTGGCACGGGCCTGACCGACCTGCGGCCGGCCTTTCGCCAGCACGACGGCGACCAGATGCTGGCCATCGCCAACGCCGCGATCGAGGATTTCGCCGGGGGCACCCGCCTGGGCGAGTCGCTGGCGCAGCTGCGCACCGCCCACCGGCGCTGCCTCGTGGGCCGGCGCACCGTGGTGCTCATGATCACGGACGGGCTGGACACCGGCCCGCCCGAGGCGCTGGAGCAGGAACTGCAGTGGCTGGGCCGCCATACCCGCCAGCTGCTCTGGCTGAACCCCCTGCTGCGCTTTGACGGCTATGCCCCGCTGGCCAGCGGGGCCCAGGTGCTGCACCGCCATGCCCACGGCATGCTGGCGGTGCACAATCTCAGCCGTTTGGAAGACTTGGCCCGATCCCTGGCCGCGCTCATGCAGCGCGCCTGACCTTCACAGGAGACAGCACCGTGGACATGCAAGGCAGCCGCACGCTCGCCGCCAGCGTCGCGCAGGCCTGGGAGGCGCTGAACGACCCGACGATGCTGCAGGCCTGCATCCCGGGCTGCGAGAAATTCGAGCTCAGCGGTCCGGACACCTACACCGTCACCACGGCCATCAAGATCGGCCCCGTGGCGGCCCGCTTCAGCGGGCGGGTGCGGCTGTCCGACATCGTGCCGCTGCAGTCCTACACCCTGGGCTTCGAGGCGCAGGGCGGCGTGGCCGGCTTCGGCAAGGGCGAGGCGGCCGTGCGGCTGCAGGCCACCGAGGCCGGTTGCGATCTGAGCTACCGGGTCCATTCCACGGTGGGCGGCAAGCTGGCCCAGCTGGGCCAGCGCCTGATCGAGGGCGCCTCCAGGTCGCTGGCCGAGGATTTCTTTCGCCGCTTCGACGAGGCGCTCAAGCGCCGCTACGCGGGCGCCACGGACGCCGCACCGGCCACGGCGCCTGCCGCGGCCGCCCCCGGTCGCCGACCAGCCTGGACCTGGGCGGCCCTCGCCGCGGCCGTGGCCGCCCTGCTCTACCTGGCCACGAAAGGCTGATCCGCCATGGAAAACCTGGATGTCACCGTCCTGCGCACCCTGCACGGCTGGCGCCTGCAGGGGCACCGTGCCCTGCTGGCCACCGTGGTGCGCACCTGGGGATCTTCACCGCGGCCGGTGGGCTCGATCATGGCGCTGTGCGAAACCGGCGCGGTGGTCGGCTCGGTCTCGGGCGGCTGCATCGAGGACGACCTCATCCACCGTTACAGCCGCGCGTACCAGGCCGGACCCGGCAGCGCGGCGGCCGGCATCACCCACGAGATTCCCGACGGCCCGCCCCAGCGCGTGAAGTACGGCGTGAGCGCCGAAGAGGCGCACCGCTTCGGCCTGCCCTGCGGCGGCACCCTGGAGCTGGTGCTGGAATTCAACCCCGACACCACCCTGCTGGGCGAACTGGTGCAGGCCCTGGCCACCGGCCGCCTCATGCAGCGGCGCACCGCCCTGGCCGACGGCCGGGTCGAACTGCAGCCCGCCACCGCCCCCGCCGACCTGGCCGACGACGGCCAGTGGCTGACCAACACCTTCGGCCCGGAATACCGCATGCTGCTGATCGGTGCGGGTCAGCTCACCGAGTACCTGGCCACGATGGCCCTGTTCAGCGGCTTCGCGGTCTCGGTCTGCGACCCGCGCGAGGAATACCGCAGCGCCTGGCAGGTGGCCGGCGTCACCCTGCTCACGGGCATGCCCGACGACGTCGTGGGCGACTTCCAGGTGGATCGCCGCACCTGCGTGATCGCCCTCACCCACGACCCCAAGCTGGACGACCTGGCCCTGCTGGAGGTCCTGGGCACCGAGGCCTTCTACGTGGGCGCCATCGGCTCGCGCCGCAACAACGAGGCCCGTCGCGCCCGCATGATCGAGCACTTCGGGCAGACCGAAGCCAGCCTGGCGCGCCTGCGCGGCCCCATCGGCCTGTACATCGGCAGCAAGACGCCGCCGGAGATTGCGGTGAGCATCATGGCCGAGGTGCTCGCGGTGAAAAACGGCGTGCTGCTGCCACGCGACCTGGACGTGGCCAGCGCCAAGAACACGCTGTCGGCCGCGCCCGCTTCCGGGCCGGTCTGCTCCGTCCCGAGGTGAGCACTGGCTTCCTGATCCTCGCGGCTGGCGCGGGAACGCGCATGGGCGGCATCGCCAAATGCCTGATCGAGCTCGACGGCATGAGCCTGCTCGAGCGGCTGCTGCGCCAGCTGCAGCCGCTGCGCGCCGACCCCGATGACGACTGCGTCGCCGTGCTGGGCCACCACGCGCAGGCGATCCGGGACCACCTGGCCAGGCTGCCTTTGGCCATCGTCCCGCGCCACGTGGCCAACCCCGACCCGGGGGACGACCCCGCCGGGTCGCTGCAGGCGGGACTGCGCGCGCTGGCGCCGGGCGTGCAGCAGGTGGTCGTGCTGCTGGCCGACCAGCCGCTGATCACGGGCGACGACGTGCGGATGGCGCTGCGGGCTTTTGAAGCGCGCGACGCAGGCATCCGGGTGCAGGTGCCGCTGGTGCGCGACGTGCCCGGGCACCCGGTGATCTTCGACGCCAGCGTGCGTACCGACCTGCTGGGTGCAGGCGGGCCAGGCCTGCGTCACTGGCGC
>JBEGVR010000076.1:0-7157 GCA_041178265.1 Pseudomonadota bacterium
TGGAAAACGGGCACGAACTGATCGCCTACAGCGGCGGCAAGATGCGCAAGAACCACATCCGCATCATCGCGGGTGACGATGTCACGCTGGAACTCTCGCCCTACGACCTGAACAAGGGCCGGATCATGTTCCGCCACCTGCCCGATCGCGCGGCACGCCCGACCCAGTCCCCGAGCTACGGCGGCAACCGCCGCTGACCTTTCTGGCCCGCCCCGGCCTGGCTCAGGGGCTGCGAAAGATGAAGTACACGGCGCCGACCAGGCACAGGGCGGCCCACAGGTAGTCCAGCTTCAGCGGCTCCTGCATGTACAACACCGCGAAGGGCACGAACACGCCCAGGGTGATCACCTCCTGCATCACCTTCAGCTGTCCCAGAGACAAGCCGGCCTGCTGGTAGCCAATGCGGTTGGCCGGTACCTGCAGCAGGTACTCGGCCAGCGCGATGCCCCAGCTCACGACCGCGGCGAGGTACCACGGCGCAGTGGCCAGGTTCTTCAGGTGGCCGTACCAGGCCAGGGTCATGAAGACGTTGGACGCAATGAGCAGGGCGATGGTCTGGGCGGTGGCGGACATTTCGGGCGAAGAATACCCGCCCGGCTCCCTTCGTTCATCTGCGTGGTGACCTCCACCCGGCGCACAATGGCCCGATGACGCCTGCGCGCATTGCCCTGATCGGGGCACCCACCGATGTGGGTGCAGGTGTGCGCGGCACCGGCATGGGGCCGCAGGCCCTGAGGGTGGCAGGGCTGCAGGAGGCTTTGCAGTCCTGCGGGCAGGACGTGGTGGACCGGGGTGACCTGCAGGGGCCGCTGCGGCCGGCGGTCCAGTCCCCAGCGGGCGGTCCGCACCGCCTGGACGAGGTCGTCGCCTGGAACCGTGCGGTGTTCGACGCCGTCGACCTCGCGCTCACGGGCGGTGAGTTTCCGCTGCTGATGGGGGGCGACCACGGCCTGTCCGTCGGCGCCATCAGTGCGATCGCGCGCCATTGCCGGGGCACGCGCCGGCGCCTGCGGGTGCTGTGGCTGGACGCGCATGCCGATGTCAACGATGCGGCTTCCAGCCCCAGCGGCAACCTGCACGGCATGCCGGTGGCCTGCCTGCTCGGGCATGGGCCCGGGCCGCTGGTGGGGTGGAGCGGCCAGCCTGCGGCCCTGCGGCCGTCGGAGATCGCCTTTCTCGGAATCCGCAGCGTCGATGCCCTGGAGCGCGCGGCCATCGCGCGACTGGGCCTGCAGGTGTTCGACATGCGCCATATCGATGAACACGGCATGCGCCACACGCTGACCGAGGCGCTGCAGGGGGTGGACGTGGACACCCACCTGCATGTGAGCTTCGACCTCGATTGCCTGGACCCCGCCGATGCGCCGGGCGTGGGTACTGGCGCGCCTGGCGGTCCCACCTACCGCGAGATGCAACTGTGCATGGAGATGATCGCCGACACCGGCCGGCTGTCCTCGCTGGACGTCATGGAGCTCAATCCGGCGCTGGACGTGCGCAATCGCACGGCCACGCTCGCGGTGGACTACGTGCGCAGCCTGTTCGGCGCGAGTACGCTGGCCCGCTGAGGCCGGCGCTGGCCTTCAGGCGCCGGCGTCGTCGTCCGCCGTGTCGGGGTTGTCGTCCAGGTCGGTGTAGTCCTCGTCGTCCTGGGTGATGCCTGCGTCCGGGCCCGGCTCGCCCGGGCTGTCGTCGGGGCCTATGCGGACCACCCGGTCAGGCAGGATGTCCACGCCCTCCTTGCCGTCGATCCCGGAGACCACGCCGCGTTCGCCCGTGCCCGTGGAATCGCTGTCTCCGTGGATTTCCTCCGTGCCCATGGCATCGCTGCCGCTGTCGGAGTTGTCGCTGGGTCCCAGCAGGTCGCTGCCGCGGCCGCTGGGCTGGGCCGGTGCCTTGTCGGCACCCATGATGCTGCTGTAGGCCATGACGCTGGTTCCTCCGAGCGCAAGCTTGGACGAGGCGCTGGCCGCCTGCCGTCGGACAGGGGCTGCAGGCAGCGTCCGGCGTCCCGCTCTTTCGGGCTATCAATCCCTGCGGCAGGTGGCATGCCCCTTGCCCCGACCGGGGGGACTCCCTCGGTTTCTTCCCACCTTGAAAGGTTCACCATGGCTACCTCCGACACGTCCACCACCTCGCCCTTGCGGCCCGCGCAGACCCCCCGGCTCAATGCCCTGGACTGGATCTCCCTGGTGCTGATGGTCATCGGCGGCATCAACTGGGGCCTGGTGGGCGCCCTGGACCTGGACCTCGTGGCGACCCTGCTGGGGTCGGGTTCGATGGCTTCGCGCATCGTCTACATGCTGGTGGGCCTGGCGGCCCTGTACGGGGTGGTGCTGATGGCGCGGCTCGGGCGCAGCGCCACGCGCTGACCCGCCCCCGGCGGCAGCGCGCTAGCATGGCGGTGCCTCAACTTCCGTGTGCACCGCGATGACCTACCTGCTCGCCCTGGACCAGGGCACCTCCAGTTCGCGCAGCATCGTGTTCGATGTCCAGGGCCGCATCGTGGCTGTGGCGCAGCGCGAGTTGCCGCAAAGCTTTCCGAAACCGGGCTGGGTCGAACATGACCCGGCGGGCATCTGGGAAGGGCAGCTGGCCACGGCACGCGAAGCCCTCGCGCAAGCCGGGCTGCGCGCCACCGATATCCGGGCCCTGGGCATCACCAACCAGCGCGAGACCACGGTGGTGTGGCACCGCGCCAGCGGCCGCCCCATCCACCCCGCCATCGTGTGGCAGGACCGCCGCACCGAACCCCTGTGCGCGCGCCTGCGCGAACAGGGCTGGGAAGCCCGCATCCGCGATCGCACGGGCCTGGTGGTCGACGCGTATTTCTCGGCCACCAAGATCGTGTGGCTGCTGGAGCAGGTGCCCGGCGCGCGCGAGCAGGCGCGCCGCGGCGAGCTGGCCTTCGGCACCATCGACAGCTGGCTGCTGTGGCAGCTCACGGGCGGCGCGGTACATGCGACCGACGTGAGCAACGCCTCGCGCACCATGCTCTATGACGTGCGCCGCCACGCCTGGGACGAGGAACTGCTCGGGCTGCTGGACATCCCCTTGTCGATGATGCCGGCCGTGCGGCCCTCCAGCGCCGATTTCGGCACGACGCGCGGGGACCTGCTCGGCGCCCCGATCCGCATCGGCGGTATCGCCGGCGACCAGCAAAGCGCGCTGTTCGGGCAGGCCTGCTTCGAGGCCGGCATGGCCAAGAACACCTATGGCACGGGCTGCTTCATGCTGATGCACACCGGTGCGCGTTTCCAGGCCTCGGCCAATGGCCTCATCACCACTCGCGCCGCGCAGGTGGGCAGCACGCCCGGCTACGCACTCGAGGGCAGCGTGTTCGTGGGCGGCGCGGTGGTGCAGTGGCTGCGTGATGGGCTGCAGGCGATCCGAAGCAGCGCCGAGGTCGAGGCCCTGGCCGCCAGCGTGCCCGATGCCGGCGGCGTGTCCCTGGTGCCAGCCTTCACCGGCCTCGGGGCGCCCTACTGGAAACCCGATGCGCGTGGCACGATCACCGGCCTGACCCGGGGCTCCACGCTGGCCCATATCGCGCGTGCCGCCCTGGAGAGCATCGCCTGCCAGAGCGCCGCGCTGCTGCAGGCCATGAGCCGCGACGCGCAGGCCGCTGGCGGCGCGCCGCTGGCGCAATTGCGCGTCGACGGCGGCGCCAGCGTCAACAACCTCCTGATGCAGTTCCAGGCCGACCTGCTGGGGATTCCCGTGGTGCGGCCCGCCATCACCGAGACTACCGCCCTGGGCGCGGCCTGGCTGGCGGGGCTGGCGGCCGGGGTCTACGGGGGGCCGGCCGACCTCAGTGCGTTGTGGCGGGCCGAGCGCACCTTCGAGCCGGCGTGGGACCGCTCCCGCGCCCAGGAGCGCATGGCGCAATGGGAACACGCCGTGCGCCAGGCGACGGCGGCCTGAAGCGGCGGCACCCGGCGCGCCTCAGCCGCCGGCCCTGGCCGGCCGCCCGCCGAAGATCGCGGTGCCCACGCGCACCATCGTGCTGCCGGCGGCGATCGCCGCCTCCAGATCCGAGGTCATGCCCATGGACAGCGTGTCCAGCGTGCGGCCCTGAGCGTCCAGCAGCGCGCACAAGGCGCGGTCTGCGCGCAGCTGCTCGAACAGCGCCTGCGCGCGCAGGTGCACCGCGCGCTGCGCCTCGAAGTCGGGGGCCGGTTCGGGGATGGTCATGAGGCCGCGCAGGGCCAGGCCCGGCAGGCCCGCGACCTCGCGCGCGAGGTGTAGCGCCTCCCCGGGCGCTACACCGGCCTTGTTCGGACCGCTGTCGATGTTCACCTGGATGCAGACATTGAGGGGCGTGCGACCGGCGGGGCGCTGCTGCGACAGGCGCTGCGCGGTCTTGAGCCGGTCGACGGTGTGGGCCCAGTCGAAATGCTCGGCGACCAGACGCGTCTTGTTGCTCTGAATCGGCCCGATGCAGTGCCATTGCAAGGGCGGGCCGGATCCCGCCAGGGCGGCCATCTTGTCGACCGCCTCCTGCAGGTAGTTCTCGCCGAAGGCCCGCTGGCCGCAGGCGGCGGCCTCGCGCACAGCCTGCGGCCCGAAGGTCTTGGAGACCGCGAGCAGCGTGACGCCGGACGGGTCGCGCCCACAGGACTGGCAGGCCGCCGCGATGCGGGCACGGACCTGGTCGATATTTAATGAAATGGTATTCATAATGGCCGTTTCCGGCGACAAACGCCCCGCATTCTCCAACCCCACCTCCTCGTCACGCCATGAACATCAGCCAGCTGCTGGCCTTCAGCGTCAAGAACAAGGCGTCCGACCTGCACCTGTCCGCCGGCCTGCCCCCGATGCTGCGGGTGCATGGCCGGGTGTGCCGCATCAACGTCGAGCCGCTGTCGCACGAGCAGGTGGGCGCCATGCTGGACGACATCATGACCGAGGCCCAGCGCGAGCAGTTCCAGCAGTCGCTGGAGTGCGATTTTTCCATCGACGTACCGGCCCTGTCGCGGTTCAGGGTCAACGCCTTCCGCCAAAGCCGGGGGGCGGCCGCGGTGCTGCGCACCATACCCGCCCGGGTGATCAGCCTGCAGGAGCTGGGCGCCCCCGCCCTGCTGGGGGACCTTGCGCTGCGGCCCCGCGGGCTGGTGCTGGTGACGGGCCCGACCGGCTCGGGCAAGTCCACCACCCTGGCGGCCATGGTGCATCACCTGAACGAGACCGAAGCTGGTCACATCCTCACCATCGAAGACCCGATCGAGTTCGTGCACGAATCGCGCAAGTGCCTGGTGAACCAGCGCGAGGTCGGCCCCATGACGACCTCCTTCGCCGCCGCCCTGCGTGCCGCCTTGCGCGAAGACCCGGACGCCATCCTGGTGGGCGAACTGCGAGACCTCGAGACGATCCGCCTGGCCCTGACCGCAGCCGAAACCGGGCACCTGGTGTTCGCCACCTTGCACACCGCCAGCGCCGCCAAGACCATCGACCGGATCATCGACGTCTTTCCTGCCGAGGAAAAGGAGATGGCGCGCACCATGCTGGCCGAATCGCTGCAGGCCGTCATCGCCCAGACCCTGTGCCGGCAGGCCGACGGCGCCGGGCGGGTCGCGGCCCACGAGATCCTGCTGGCCACTTCCGCCATCCGCAACCTCGTGCGCGAGAACAAGGTGGCCCAGATCTATTCCACCCTGCAGGCGGGCGGCAATGCCGGCATGCAGACCCTGGACCAGGCCCTGGCCGACCTGGTGCGCCGCCGGGTGATCACGCCCGCCGAGGCACGCTCCAAGGCACGCCACCCCGAGAATTTCCCGGGCTGAGGCCTACGGATTCATACGGAGGGACAGGGAATAGGGCCTTCGATTAAGGTCGGGGCATGAGTACCACCCAACCCAAAACCTACGAATCCGTCCCGTCGCGCAAAGTGGCTTTCCTGGGCCTGGGCGTCATGGGCCTGCCGATGGCCGGCCACCTGGCGCTGGCCGGTCATGACGTGACGGTCTACAACCGCAGCCCCGCCAAGGCGCAGGCCTGGACCACCGAGTTCAAGGGGCGCGCGGCCGCCATCCCGCGCGAGGCGGTGGCGGGCTGCGAGATCGTGTTCTGCTGCGTCGGCAACGACGCCGACCTGCGTTCAGTGGTCCTGGGCCCCGACGGGGCGCTGGCCGGCATGAAGCCCGGCGCGATCTTCGTGGACCACACCACGGCCTCGGCCGACGTGGCACGCGAACTCCACGCAAAGGCCAAGGAGAAGGGCCTGGCCTTCGTCGATGCGCCGGTGTCGGGTGGCCAGGCCGGTGCCCAAAACGGACTGCTCACGGTGATGTGCGGCGGCGACGCCGCCGCCTTCGAGGCGGTGCGCCCGGTCGCCATGGCGTTTTCGCGGGCCTTCACGCTGCTGGGCCCCAGCGGCGCCGGCCAGCTGGCGAAGATGGTCAACCAGATCTGCATCGCGGGCCTGGTGCAGGGCCTGTCCGAGGCGATCGCCTTCGGCCAGAGGGCCGGCCTGGACATGAACCAGGTGCTGGAGGTGATCGGCAAGGGCGCTGCCCAGAGCTGGCAGATGGACAACCGCGGCAAGACCATGATCCAGGACAAGTTCGACTTCGGCTTCGCGGTCGACTGGATGCGCAAAGACCTGGGCCTGGTGCTGGACGAGGCCAAGCGCAATGGCGCTCGCCTGCCCGTGACGGCGCTGGTGGACCAGTTCTATGCCGACGTGCAGGGCATGGGCGGCCAGCGCTGGGATACCTCTAGCCTGATCAAGCGCCTGCGCTGACCCGCGTACGCCCCCGGGGCGCGGGCCTCTTCGAGCCCCCTCAGCCCCTTTATCTGGCGGCGCTCGCCGCGCTGGCAGGCTGGGCCGCTGGGGCGGGCGTCGGGGCCTTGGACGAGATGCGGCCGAGTTCTTCCTCGGTGATGATGTCGAACACGCGCACCAGGCGGTTGACGCCACTGACCTGGCGGACCAAGGCGGTGGCCCGGTCGGATTCGCGCTGCGTGACGCGTCCCATGAGGTAGACGGCGCCCCGCTCGGTCACCACCTTGAAGGCGGTGGCCGTGAGGTCCTTGGCATCCACCAGCGTGGCCTTGACCTTGCCGGTGATGTAGACGTCGTTCCCGCGCTGGGTCAGGGAGCTCGGGCCCATGACGGCCAGCTCGTTGACGACACTGCGCACGTTGTCCACCTTGGCCAC
>JBEGVR010000077.1:0-26466 GCA_041178265.1 Pseudomonadota bacterium
TGGCTCTCTGCCCCCCGAGGGGGCCTTCGCGCCTTGGGACGGCCCGGCGGCGCTCATGTCGCCTGCGCCTCGCGTGCCACCGGCCGCGATTCGGCGACGGACTGGCCCCTGCCGGCCATGACCTCCAGGAACACGTCCTCGAGGTCGGCCTTGCGGATTTCCACATCGTCGGCGTGCAGGCCCGCCTCGCGCAGGGCAGCCAGGTGGCTTTCGATCTCGCGGGCGTCATGCGCAGGTAATTGCACGATGCGACCCGTGATGCGGGCGCGCGCCGCCAGCGCGGGCGGCAGGCGGTGGCCGTCGGTCTTGAAACGCAGCACGTTGCTGGAGGCCGCGCGCAGCAGGTCGCTGGTGCGCTCCAGGGCCACCACCTGCCCCGACTTGAGCATGGCGATGCGCCCGCACAGGGCCTCGGCTTCTTCCAGGTAATGGGTGGTCAGGAGTACGGTGTGGCCTTCGCGATTGAGTTTCGCGATGAACTGCCAGAGGGTCTGGCGCAATTCAACGTCGACGCCGGCGGTGGGTTCGTCCAGCACGATGACCGGCGGCTTGTGCACCAGGGCCTGGGCCAGCAGGAAGCGGCGCTTCATGCCGCCCGAAAGCTGACGCATGTTGGATCTGGCCTTGTCGGCCAGGCCCAGGCTTTCCAGGAGTTCGTCGATCCAGGCCCCATTGCCACGGATGCCGAAGTAGCCGGACTGGATACGCAGCGCCTCGCGCACGCTGAAGAAGGGGTCGAAGACCAGCTCCTGGGGCACGACGCCCAGGTGGCGGCGGGCCTGCGCGTAATCGGCCTGTACGTCGTGGCCATGGACGGTCACGCGCCCCTGGGTGGCGCGCACCAGGCCGGCCAGGATGCTGATGAGGGTGGTCTTGCCCGCGCCGTTGGGCCCCAGCAGGCCGAAGAATTCGCCGTCCTCGATGTCCAGGCTCACGCGATCAAGCGCCTGGAAGTCGCCGCGGGCACCGTGGTAGGTCTTGGAAACCGATTGGAAGGAGATGGCGGGCATGGGAACCCGGCATTCTAGGCGGTGGCCGGCTCCTGGTCGGGCAGCAGGGCGTCCACGCCGTAGAGGGCGGCCAGGGCGCGCAGGCGGGTGGGCATGCCGGTGACGCAGAAGGTCATGCCCAGGGCCAGGGCCTCTCGGCGCCCATCGAGCAGCACCGACAGGGCCGAGGAGTCGAAATGCTGGAGCGCTCGGACATCGACCACCGCCCGGCGCTCGCCGCTGGCGCGCAGGCCCCGCGACAGCATGCGGGCGCAGCCCGCCGCCTCGGCATGGGTCAGGACCTCGGGCAGGACCAGGCGGGCCATGGGAAAACGTCAGTTGCGCCCAGCGCGGGCGAGGTTGGCGCGATTGCGCTCGGTCAGGGTGGCGATCAGGCCGTCGAGGCCCTTGGCGTTGATCTCCGCCGCGAACTGGCTGCGGTAGGTCTCGACCAGCCACACGCCCAGCACATTCAGGTTGTAGATTTTCCAGCCCGCGCCTTCGCCCGGGGTTTTCTCCAGGCGGTAATCGAGCTGGATCGGGTCGCCGCGGCCGCGGATCTCGGTGCGCACCAGGACCTCGGTGTCGTCGACGCCAGCGCGCAGGGGACGCACAACGATGGTCTCGTCACCGACCTGCACCAGCGCGCCGGAATAGGTGCGCACCAGAAGGGTCTTGAATTCGTCCTGCAGTCGCTTGCGCTGCTCCGGGGTGGCCTGGCGCCAGGCCGGGCCCACGGCCTGCGCGGTCATGCGCTGGAAGTTGACGTTGGGCATGATGCGCGCATCGACCAGGGTGATGATCCGGTTGATGTCGCCAGTGCGCAGGGCCGGATCGGCCTTGATGGCCGACAACGTCTGCTCGGACAGGCGGCGTATCAGCGCGTCGGGCGCTTCGGTGCTGGCGCGAGCTACGGGACCCCCTGCGGCGAATAGGCCCGCCACGGACAGGACAGCAGCCCACCGGCCCAGGGTTCGTCGTTTCATCATCATTCGTCTTTCGTTTCGGTCGATCGAGGCGCTTCGCCGTCGAGGATCTCGGCCCGGCGCCGCTGCAGGTAGGCATCGCGCATGAAGGTGTAGCGGTCCAGGGAGATTTCCTCCAGGAGACGGCCGGCGCGCAGGTAGTTGGCGCGGGCGTCGACGATGCGCAGGACAAGCATGCCGTTACGGGCGCTCTGCGGGTCGACTTCACGCACCAGGTCGCCGTGCCGGTCGGCCAGGAGGCCCATGGCGTCGCGTACGGTCGAAGGTCCCAGCACGGGCAGGACGAGGTAGGGGCCGGACGGCACTCCCCAGTAGCCCAGGGTCTGTCCGAAGTCCTCGCGGTGACGCTGCAGGCCCGCCTCGGTGGCGATGTCCAGGACGCCATAGAGGCCGAAGACCGTGTTGATGCTCACGCGCATCAGGCTTTCGGCCGCCTGCGGGAACTTGAACTGCAGCAGGCTGTTGGCCATCGACCAGACGTCGCTCAGGTTGGAGAACACATTGCCCACCGCCCTGCGCGCGGGCGACGGCACATGCTCCTGGTACGCGGTGGCGACCGGCTTGAGTACGGCGGTGTCGAGTTCGTCGTTGAACTTCAGGACCCCGCGGTTAAAGGGTTCCAGGGGATCGCGGCGGTCGGGCCCGACGGCGCAACCCGTGAGCGTGAGCAGCAGCAGCGCCGGCAGCAGGGCGTGTCGCGCAAGGGAGAGGACGTCGAGGCGATTCATTTGCGCGGCGATGCGGGCTTGCTGGCGTTACCGCCTTCTTCCGCCTTGCTGTAAAGGAACTGGCTGATCAGATTTTCCAGCACCACGGCCGACTGGGTGCTGGAAATCGTGTCGCCCTGTTTCAGGTTCTGGTCGCCGGCGCCCGCCTCGATGCCGATGTACTGCTCTCCGAGCAGGCCACTGGTGAGGATCTTGAGCGAGCTGTCCCTGGGGAAGGCGTACTGCGACTGCAAGGCCAGGGTGACGCGGGCCTGGAAGCTCTTGTCGTCGAAGTTGATGGCCTCGACCCGACCGACCACCACGCCCGCGCCCTTGACCGCGGCGCGGGGCTTGAGGCCGCCGATGTTGTCGAACTTGGCAACCACCTGGTAGGTGGGCTGGAAGTTCAGCGACAGGAGGTTGGCCGACTGCAGCGCCAGGAACAGGACGGCCAGCGCGCCCAGGAGCACAAACAGGCCCACCCACACATCGTTTCTTGACTTTTCCATATTCATCAAACCCTAGTCATGGACCACATACCCAAGCAGGTGGCCGCCGCGGAACCGGCTCCGCCGGTCCGCTGGCGGCGCCCCCTGGGGGGGGAGGCGGCCGCAGGCCGCTTCGGGGGGAGCACTTTCTCATATGCTGAACATCAATGCTGTGAGGACGAAGTCCAGGGCCAGGACCGCGAGCGAGGCCACCACCACCGTGCGCGTGGTCGCACGCGACACGCCCTCGGGCGTGGGCTGGGCCTCAAAGCCCTGGTAGAGGGCCACGAAGGTGACGGTGATGCCGAACACGATGCTCTTGACGATCCCGTTGCCCACGTCTTTCCAGACGTCAACCCCGCCCTGCATCTGGCTCCAGAAGGCGCCGGGATCGACGCCGATCATCAGCACGCCCACCACGTAACCCCCCAGGATGCCGACGGCGCTGAAGACCGCGGCCAGCAGGGGCATCGCGATGAGCCCGCCCCAGAAACGCGGCGCCAGGATGCGGCGCACCGGATCGACAGCCATCATCTCCATGGCCGAAAGTTGCTCACCCGCCTTCATGAGGCCGATCTCGGCGGTGAGAGAGGTGCCCGCGCGACCCGCGAACAGCAAGGCAGTGACCACGGGTCCGAGTTCGCGCACCAGGCTCAGGGCCACCAGCAGGCCCAGGGCCTCGGAGGAGCCATAACGCTGGAGGGTGTAGTACCCCTGCAGCCCCAGCACGAAGCCCACGAACAGGCCCGAGACCGCGATGATCGCCAGGGAGTAGTTGCCCAGGAAATGCACCTGGTCACGCACCAGCGAGAAGCGGCGCAGGGTGGGCCCGGACAGCTGGAGCAGGCGCACGAACAGGCGCGTGCCGCGGCCCAGGTCGGACAGCGTGGTGCGGGTGGACAGGCCCAGGCGGGCCAGTGCATTACCGCTCATGATCGCAACCCCGCGCTGAAGTCCTGGTCCACGCTGGGGCCGGGATAGTGGAAACGCACTGGCCCCTCGGGCCGGGCGTGCACGAACTGGCTCACGAGCGGGTCGTCGCAGGCCATGACCTCGGCCGGCGTGCCCTGCGCCGCGATGCGGCCGTTGGCCAGGATGATCACCCGGTCGGCGATGCGGAAGGTTTCCTCCAGGTCGTGCGAGACCACGATGCTGGTGATGCCCAGGGTGTCGTTCAGTTTGCGTATCAGTTGCGCCGACGTGCCCAGGGAGATGGGGTCCAGGCCCGCGAAGGGTTCGTCGTACATGATCAATTCGGGGTCCAGGGCGATCGCGCGGGCCAGGGCGACGCGTCGGGCCATGCCGCCGGAAACCTGCGCCGGCATGAGGTCGCGCGCACCGCGCAGGCCGACGGCGTTGAGCTTCATCAGCACGATGTCACGCACCAGGGTCTCGGGCATCGCGGTGTGTTCGCGCAGGGGGAAAGCCACGTTGTCGAAGACGGACAGGTCGGTGAAGAGCGCACCGAACTGGAACAGCATCCCCATGCGCCGGCGCGCGGCGTACAGGCCGTCGCGGTCCAGGGCGCCCACGTCCTGGCCGTCGAACAGCAACTGGCCGGACTGCGCCCGCACCTGGCCGCCCACCAGGCGCAGCACCGTGGTCTTGCCCCCACCCGAGGCGCCCATGAGGGCGGTGACCTGGCCCCGGGGCACGGTGAAACTCACCCCATCGAGAATGGGGCGATCACCGTAGCCGAAACACAGGTTTCGGCATTCGACCAGCGGGGACGCGTCGTCGTGGGACATCAAGGCAAAGGGTAAAGAAAAAGGCCGGATTCCGCCCGGCCTTGCGCGAGGGTAAACCCGATGATACGGGGCAGCGGCCCTACCCCTGCGGCAGGTGGAGCAAAGGCCGACTGTCGGCCATTGCCAACTCCCATCGTCCCCTTCACCGCGGAAGGTCGCTGAATCCCAAGAGGAACTCATCGACGGCGCGCGCCACCTGCCGACCCTCGCGGATCGCCCAGACCACCAGGGACTGACCGCGACGCATGTCGCCGGCGGCGAAGACCTTGGGCACGTTGGTGGCGTAGCCGCCGGTGAAATCGGTCGTGGCGCGGGCGTTGCCACGGGCGTCCTTGTCCACGCCGAAGGCGTCCAGGATGCTGCCCACGGGGCTGACGAAGCCCATGGCCAGGAGCACCAGGTCGGCTTTCAGGACCTGCTCGGAGCCGGCGACTTCGACCATCTTGCCGTCCTTCCACTCGACGCGGACAGTCTTCAGGCCCGTGACCTTGCCAGACTTGCTGTCTTTTCCATCGCCGATGAACTCCTTGGTGGCGATCGCGAACTCGCGCTCGCAGCCTTCTTCATGCGACGAGGAGGTGCGCAGCTTGTAGGGCCAGTAGGGCCAGGTCAGCGCCTTGTTCTCGTGCTCGGGGGGCTGGGGCATCAGCTCGAACTGCACCACGCTGGCCGCACCGTGGCGGTTGCTTGTGCCCACGCAGTCGCTGCCGGTGTCGCCGCCACCGATCACGATGACATGCTTGCCATCGGCGCGCAGCTGGCCCTTGAGCTTGTCACCGGCGTTGACCTTGTTTTGCTGGGGCAGGAATTCCATCGCGAAATGGATGCCCTCCAGGTCCCGGCCCGGCACGGGCAGGTCTCGCGATTGCTCGGCGCCGCCGGTCAGGACCACGGCGTCGAAGTCCTTCTGCAGCTGCTCGGGGGTGAGGGTTTCCCGGGCCCAGTTGGTGACCTTGGAGTCGGTGGGCAGCGTGCCGATCATCACGCCGGTGCGCACCCTCACGCCCTCGGCCACCATCTGCTCGACGCGTCGGTCGATGTGGTGCTTTTCCATCTTGAAGTCGGGAATGCCGTAACGAAGCAGGCCGCCGACGCGGTCGTTCTTCTCGAACAAGGTGACGTCATGCCCCGCGCGCGCAAGCTGCTGCGCCGCGGCCATGCCGGCTGGGCCGGAGCCGACCACTGCCACCTTCTTGCCGGTCTTGATGGCCGCAGGACGGGGCTTGACCCACCCGTTGTCCCAGGCGCGGTCGATGATGGCGTGCTCGATCGACTTGATGCCCACCGGGTCGTCATTCACGTTCAGGGTGCAGGCCGCCTCGCAGGGCGCGGGACAGATGCGGCCGGTGAACTCGGGGAAGTTGTTGGTGGAGTCCAGCACCGCGAAGGCGTTTTGCCAGTCCTGGCGGTACACCAGGTCGTTGAAGTCCGGAATGATGTTGTTGACGGGGCAGCCGCTGTTGCAGAACGGCGTGCCGCAGTCCATGCAGCGTGCGCCCTGCTTCCTGGCCTGTTCGTCATCGAGGCCGATGACGAATTCCTTGTAGTGCCTGACGCGCTCCGGAACGGGCTTGTAGCCCTCTTCGAGTCGCTCGAATTCCATGAAGCCGGTGATTTTTCCCATGGTGTTGCTCCGTATTTCTCGAACGTTCGTCAGTTCCTGCCAGGGCCACCGCGGAACCGGCTTTGCCGGGCCGCCAGTGGCGCCCCCTGAGGGGGAGGCGCCGAAGGCGCTTCGGGGGTGGGCCTCATGCCGCCGCCACGACGGCCTGGGTGGTGTTGCCCGAGGCCTCGACTTCGCGCTGGTGCATTTCGGCCAGGGCCCGCTTGTACTCGTTGGGGAGGACCTTCACGAACTTGCTGCGCGCGGTGTCCCAGTGGTCCAGGAGTTCGCGCGCGCGCTTGCTGCCGGTCCAGCGGTTGTGGTCTTCCAGCAGGCGTTTGAGCGTCGCCTCGTCGGCCTGGTCGCCGTGCAGCTTGGTCTTGGCGCTGGCGACCTTCTGTTCGGCCGCGGGCAGCACTTTCTCCAGCGACACCATGGCGGTGTTGCAGCGCGCGGCGAACTGGCCGTCCTCGTCGTAGACGAAGGCCACGCCGCCGGACATGCCCGCCGCGAAGTTGCGGCCGGTCTTGCCCAGGACGACGACGGTGCCACCGGTCATGTACTCGCAGCCGTGGTCGCCCGTACCTTCCACCACGGCGGTGGCACCCGACAGGCGCACCGCGAAGCGCTCGCCCGCCACACCGCTGAAGAAGGCCTCGCCCGTGGTCGCGCCGTACAGCGCGGTGTTGCCGATGATGATGTTCTTCGTGGCTTCACCGCGGAAGTCGATGCTCGGGCGCACCACGATGCGACCGCCCGACAGGCCCTTGCCAGTGTAGTCGTTGGCGTCGCCAATGAGGTACAGCGTGATGCCGCTGGCGAGGAAGGCGCCGAAGGACTGGCCGCCCGTGCCTTCGAGCTGGATGCGGATGGTGTCGTCGGGCAGGCCGGTGGGGTGCACCTGGGTCAACGCGCCGGAGAGCATCGCGCCGACCGAGCGGTTCACGTTCATGGCCTTTTCCATGAACTGCACCTTCTCGCCCTTCTCGATGGCCGCCTTCGACTTCTCGATCAGGACGCGATCCAGGCTCTTTTCCAGGCCATGGTCCTGCTCGGCCACGTGATAGCGCGGCACGTCGTCCGGCACCGTCGGACGGGCCAGCAGGCGACTGAAATCGAGGCCGCGCGCTTTCCAGTGGGCGATGCCCTGCTTCGTGTCCAGCAGGTCGGAGCGACCCACCAGTTCGTCGAAGGTGCGGATGCCCAGTTGCGCCATGATCTGGCGCACTTCCTCAGCGACGAAGAAGAAGTAGTTGACGACGTGCTCGGGCTTGCCCGCGAACTTGGCGCGCAGCGCCGGATCCTGGGTGGCCACGCCCACCGGGCAGGTGTTCAGGTGGCACTTGCGCATCATGATGCAGCCCTCGACCACCAGCGGCGCGGTGGCGAAGCCGAATTCGTCGGCGCCCAGGAGCGCGGCGATGGCGACGTCGCGGCCCGTCTTCATCTGGCCGTCGGCCTGTACGCGGATGCGGCCACGCAGCCGATTGAGCACCAGGGTCTGCTGGGTTTCGGCCAGGCCAATCTCCCAGGGCGAACCGGCGTGCTTGATGGACGACCAGGGCGAGGCGCCCGTGCCGCCGTCATGGCCGGCGATCACTACGTGGTCGGCCTTGCACTTGGCCACGCCCGCGGCGATGGTGCCCACGCCCACCTCGGACACGAGCTTGACGCTGATCGAGGCATGCGGCGCCACGTTCTTCAGGTCGTGAATCAGCTGCGCGAGGTCTTCGATGGAGTAGATGTCGTGGTGCGGCGGCGGCGAGATCAGGCCCACGCCGGGCACCGAGTAGCGCAGCTTGCCGATGTACTGCGACACCTTGCCGCCAGGCAGCTGGCCGCCCTCGCCCGGCTTGGCGCCCTGGGCCATCTTGATCTGGATCTGGTCGGAGGACGACAGGTATTCGGCGGTGACGCCAAAGCGCCCCGACGCCACCTGCTTGATCTTCGAGCGCAGCGAGTCGCCCGCCTGCAGCGGCAGGTCGACTTCGACCACGTCGCGGCCGACGACGCTGGCCAGGGTGTCGCCCAGCTTGATCGGGATGCCCTTGAGTTCGTTGCGGTAACGGGCTGGGTCTTCACCGCCCTCGCCGGTGTTGCTCTTGCCGCCGATGCGGTTCATGGCGATGGCCAGGGTGGCATGCGCCTCGGTGGAGATCGAGCCGAGGGACATCGCGCCAGTGGCGAAGCGCTTGACGATGTCCTTGGCCGGCTCGACCTCGTCGATCGGGATGGCCTTGGACGGATCCACCTTGAACTCGAACAGGCCGCGCAGCGTCATGTGGCGGCGGCTCTGGTCATTGATCAACTGGGCGTATTCCTTGTAGGTGTTCCAGTTGTTGGCACGGGTGGAGTGCTGCAGCTTGGCGATGGCGTCGGGCGACCACATGTGCTCTTCGCCGCGCACGCGCCAGGCGTATTCGCCGCCGGCGTCCAGCATGGTGGCCAGCACCGGGTCGCTGCCGAAGGCGGCCTTGTGCATGCGGATCGCTTCTTCCGCGATCTCGAACACCCCGATACCGCCCACGCGGCTGGCGGTGCCGGTGAAGTACTGGGCGATGGTTTCGTCGTTCAGGCCGATGGCCTCGAACAACTGCGCGCCGCAGTACGACATGTAGGTGCTCACGCCCATCTTGGACATGATCTTGGACAGGCCCTTGCCGATCGCCTTGACGTAGTTGTAGACGGCCTTCTCGGCGGACAAATCGCCTGGCAGGTCCTTGTGGATCGCGGCCAGGGTTTCCATCGCGAGGTAAGGGTGCACCGCCTCGGCGCCATAGCCGGCGAGCACACCGAAGTGATGCACCTCGCGGGCGGAGCCGGTTTCAACGACCAGGCCGGCGGTGGTGCGCAGGCCCTCGCGCACCAGGTGCTGGTGGATGGAGGACAACGCCAGCGCCGCGGGGATGGCCACCTGGGCGGACGACACCGCGTGGTCGCTGATGATCAGGATGTTCCTGCCGCCCTTGATCGCGTCGACCGCCTCAGCGTTGATCGAGGCGAGCTTGGCCTCCACGCCCTCGCGGCCCCAGGCCAGCGGGTAGGTGATGTCCAGCGTGTAGCTGCGGAACTTGCCTTGCGTGACGTTCTCGATGTCACGCAGCTTGGCCATGTCGGCGAAATCAAGAATCGGCTGGCTCACCTCCAGGCGCATCGGGGGGTTCACCTGGTTGATATCGAGCAGGTTGGGCTTGGGGCCGATGAAGGAGACCAGCGACATCACGATGGCTTCGCGGATCGGGTCGATCGGCGGATTGGTCACCTGCGCGAACAGCTGCTTGAAGTAGTTGTACAGCGGCTTGTTCCGGTCGGACAGCACGGCCAGCGGGCTGTCGTTGCCCATGGAGCCGATACCCTCTTCGCCCGCCTGCGCCATGGGGGACATGAGGAACTTGATGTCTTCCTGCGTGTAGCCGAAGGCCTGCTGGCGATCCAGGAGGGAAACGGCCCCCACGCTCGTCGCTGCGCGTACTTCACTGCCCCCCGAGGGGGCCTTCGCGCCTCGGGACGGCCCGGTGGCGCTCACATCCGACGCCGCAGCAGCGCCGGTGCCCTCCGTCAGGTCATCGAGCTTGATGCGCAGGTTCTCGATCCACTGCTTGTAGGGCTTGCTGTTGGCGAGGTTGGACTTGAGTTCCTCGTCGTCGATCATGCGGCCCTGCTCGAGGTCGATCAGGAACATCTTGCCGGGCTGCAGGCGCCACTTGCGCACGATCTTGTTCTCCGGCACGGGCAGCACGCCGGATTCGGACCCCATGATCACGAGGTCGTCGTCGGTGATGCAGTAACGCGAAGGGCGCAGGCCGTTGCGGTCCAGCGTCGCGCCGATCTGGCGGCCGTCGGTGAACACGATGGAGGCCGGGCCGTCCCAGGGCTCGAGCATCGCGGCGTGGTACTCGTAGAAGGCCTTGCGTCGCTCGTCCATCAGCGTGTGCTGCTCCCAGGGCTCGGGGATCATCATCATCACCGCCTGGTAGATGGGGTAGCCCGCCATCGTGAGCAGTTCCAGACAGTTGTCGAAGGTGGCGGTGTCCGACTGGCCGGCGAAGGAGATGGGATAGAGCTTTTGCAGGTCGTCGCCGAGGACGGGCGAGGACATCACGCCTTCGCGCGCCTTCATCCAGTTGTAGTTGCCCTTGACCGTGTTGATCTCGCCGTTGTGGGCGACGTAGCGGTAGGGGTGGGCCAGCGGCCACTCGGGGAAGGTGTTGGTGGAAAAGCGCTGGTGCACCAGGCCCAGGGCCGAGACGCAACGCGGATCCTGCAGGTCCAGGTAGTACTCGCCCACCTGGTTGGCCAGCAGCAGGCCCTTGTAGACCACGGTGCGGCTGGACATGGACGGAACGTAGTACTCCTTGCTGTGCTTGAGCCTGAGCGCCTGGATCGCGGCGCTGGCGGTCTTGCGGATGACGTACAGCTTGCGCTCGAGCGCGTCCTGCACGATCACGTCGCTGCCACGGCCGATGAAGACCTGGCGCAGCACGGGCTCTTTCTCGCGCACGGCGGGCGACATGGGCATGTCGCGATTCACCGGCACGTCGCGCCAGCCCAGCAACACCTGTCCCTCGGCCTTGATGGCGCGCTCCATTTCCTGTTCGCAGGCCAGGCGCGAGGCGTGTTCCTTGGGCAGGAAGATCATGCCCACGCCGTACTCGCCGGGCGGCGGCAGGGGTACGCCCTGTTGGGCCATCTCTTCGCGGTAGAGCTGATCAGGCAACTGGATCAGGATGCCCGCGCCGTCGCCCATCAGCGGGTCGGCCCCGACGGCGCCCCGGTGGTCGAGGTTCTCCAGGATCTTGAGGCCCTGCTGGACGATGTCGTGCGACTTGTGGCCTTTGATGTGGGCAACAAAACCCACGCCGCAGGCGTCGTGTTCGTTGGCAGCCGAGTACAGGCCGTTGTCCTGGAGGTGTTTGATTTCGGCGGGCGTGGCGGGCATGGCCATGGCGGTTCCTTGTCTGACGTTCACGGTCGCGCACTCCGCACACAGACGGTCGCGCTCAATTTCGCGGGGCGAGAAAGGATAGTGCAGTGCAACAGGCTTGACCAGCGAATTAAACAGGGTCAGACACCAATATAAAAAAGGCCTGAGCAATCCCCAAAATAAATGGGGACACATCAATCGAGGGCAGTGCGGCGTGGCCGCCCGGGCCGGCCTTTGCGCAAGCGCCGGGGGGTCTGCTTTTGCAGGGCGGCGAGGAAGGCTTCGTCTCCCTGGGCCCAGCCATGGAGTGCTGCGTCAGTGAGCGCCCGCACTCTTTCTAGCTCAAGCCCCTTCGACACCCACTCGGCATAGGCCTGCTCCCGGGCGAAGGGCGTGTTGCCCAGGGCCCAGTAGACCGGATGCGGGCTGATGGCCTTGTCACTGGCCTGGCCGATGCAGTGCCGGTGGCTGGACCAGGGGTAGTCGGCTGGCGCCTCGACCTGACCGGCGCGGACCGGGTTGAGGTCGATGTAGGCCATGCAATCGAGCAGCGAGGTCTCGGGTTGGAGGAGCGCGCAGCGGTAGCGCCCCTCCCAGAGGGTGCCGCGGCGGCCGGCCTGGGTGTTGAAGTGGCGCACATAGCGCCGGCCTATGCCCTGCATCATGCGCGCCAGCGCATCGCCCTCGGCAGGCGTGGCGAGCAGGTGAAAGTGGTTGTCCATGAGGACGTAGGCATGCAGGGCGACACCCGCCGCGCGGGACTGTTCGGCAAGCAACCCCCGCATCACCTCGTGATCGGCCGCATCACGGAAGATGGGCTGTCGATCGATCCCGCGCTGGATGACATGGTGCGGATAGCCGGGGATGGTGAGGCGGGAAAGACGGGCCATGGCGGACGATCATAGGGTATCTGACCCTGATTTCACCCCCGGCGGCCGACGCCGACAACGCCCGGCGCCTGCACCGACAAGGTCCAGACCCGGGGCAGACCACACTGGTCCTTCGCCCCGGTCCCGGGGCCCTTGTTCGGCAAGTCCGGCATGTTCTCCGCCTGGATGATCGGCTTCCTGCTGCTGATGGCCACCCTGGTCTGGGTCGCTGTCGTCCTGGGCTTGCCCCAGCCCTACATCGGTCTGGCGGTGCTGGGGCTGTTGGTGGCGGCACTCGGGGTGGCTGTCGCCGTCATCCGGCAACGCCGGCCGCCGCGACGATAGGACAGGGGCGGCCGGCTGGCGCCGCGGGCACTCCGGTCAAGGGTTCCCTTCAGCGCTTGCCAGAACATGGATCACGACCGGCGACGCGGGGCCTCGAAACCGGATAGGTGTCAGGCCTCGGTCAAGCGCTTGAAGCGCAGCGGCTCTAGTGATGCCAGCCCGAACTCGGCGAGCAGGGCCTGGAGCCGCTGCACCGCGCTGTGCTTGCGCTGGCCCGTCCACTTCGCCAGGATCAGCTCGTTCTTCAAGCTGTGTTCCCAACCCACCAACTCCGTCACCGTCACCTGGTAGCCGCACGCCTCCAGGTACAGGCAACGCAGCACGTTGGTGAGCTGGCTGCCCAGTTCGCGCGTGTGCAGGGGGTGCCGCCAGAGCTCCGCCAGCGGCGTGCGCGCCAGGGTCAGCGCCTTGTGCTGGCGCAAGACGCCGGCCACCTCGGCCTGGCAGCAAGGCACCAGCACCATGAACCTTGCCTGGCGCGCCAGGCCAAAATCGATCGCGTCATCGGTGGCGGTGTCGCAGGCATGCAGGGCCGTGACCATGTCCACCGTCGCCGGCAACTCGGCCGCTTCGACCGCCTGCGCGGCGCTCAGATGCAGGAAGTGCATGCGCTCGAACCCGAGCCGCTGCGCCAGCGCGCGCGAACGCTCGACCAGTTCCGCCCGGGTCTCGATGCCGAACACCTGACCCGTACCGCGCGCCTTCAGGTACAGGTCATAGAGGATGAAGCCGAGGTAGGACTTGCCCGCTCCATGGTCCACCAAGGTCGGGCCACCCGCCACAGGGGGCACTTCATCGAGCAGCCTCTCGATGAACTGGTACAGGTGATAGACCTGCTTGAGCTTGCGCCGCGAGTCCTGGTTGAGCTTGCCCTCGCGGGTGAGGATATGCAGCGCTTTCAGGAGCTCGACCGACTGGCCGGGCCGCAGGTCGAGATCGGCGCTCATGACTCGCCCGCCATCAGGGCATCCCACCCCGGCGTCCCCAGACGCCGCAGCGTGGCCACGTTGGCCTCGTAGATGTCGGCCGCATCGGGAAAGGCCTGCACCGCGCGGTCGATGCTGTCCTCGCGCAGCAGGTGCAGCGTGGGATGGGGCGCGCGGTTGGTGTAGTTGGTGATGTCGTCGACCTCGGTGCCCGCAAACTGGTAGCGCGGATGGAAGCTGGCCAGCTGGATCGTGCCCTCCAGGCCCCGGCGATCCAGCAGGCGCTGGGCCTCGGCGAGAAAACCCGTGAACTCGATGAAATCCTGCAGGGCCCGGGGCGCCATGAGCAGGGTGGTCTCGCGCGCATCCGCGTCCAGCGCGAGCAGGCTGTCCACCTCGCGCTCGAGGTCCTCGAGCAGCCCGGTCCAGCCGGTGGCCGACGAGACCGCATAGTGCACCTGGCCCTTGACGTGCACCGCCTTGGCGAAAGGGCACAGGTTCAGGCCGATGACGGCGCGCTCCAGCCAGCGCCGGGTGTCGTCCACGACCTGGGCTTGGGTGGCTTCCATCCGTGAAATTCTACGTGCCGGCCATCTAGGTGCCGGTCATGAGGCGGCCCTCGTGCAGGCGCCCCAGGCCGCGCGCAAGCAGCAGGCCCGCCGCGCCACACAGCACCATCACCACCCAGCTGAAGCTCCAATTGCCCGCGCGGGTGGCCACCCAGGCCACCAGCGGCGGGCCTGCGAACTGCCCGAAGGCGGACCATTGCTGCATCCAGCCGATGGTGGTGGACACCGTGGCCGGCCCCGGCGACACGCGCACCGCCTGCGCGAACAGCGTGCCCGGGATCAGCCCCCCCAGCGCGGAAAACACCAGCACCGCGGCAAAGGGGCCTACCACCGCCAGCGTGCCTGCCGGCCACACCGGCGCGAACATCAGCACGCTGGCCCCCGCCATGGCGCCGTAGCCGACCTGCAGCAGGCGCTGCGGCGCGACGCCCCGCTGCAGCAGCCGGCCCGCGCCGACGTTGCCCACCATGTTGATGCCCGCCGCAAGCGCCGTGGCCAGCCCCGACCTCGCGGGGCTGATACCGGCCTGCGCGTAGATCGAAGGCAGGAAGCCCATCACCGAGAGCCACTGCGCCGAGTACACCGCGAAAGCCAGCGCCAGCAGCCAGGGCCCTCGCGCCCGCAAGGTCTGTCCCAGCCGCACCCGCCAGTCACCGGGCGCGCGGGCCGAGGGCGGCGGATCCGCCGGCAGGCCCGTCCACACCGCCAGGGCCAGGGCGGCGGACAGGGCCGCGCCCAGCCACCACCAGGAGGGCCAGCCCAGGGCCGCGATCCACGGCGGCCCGACCAGCAGCGCCAGCGCGGTGCCCACTGGCATGTAGGCGGCCCAGGCGCCCATGCGGGCATCCAGCTGTGCCGGCGGCACATGCCGGCGCACCAGACTGGGCCCCGGCATCACCGTCATGAGAAAACCCAGGCCCTCGATGCCGCGCAGGAGCAGCAGCACCGGCACCTCCGTCACGAAACCGCCCGCCGCGCTGGCGACCGAGACCAGGACCAGGCCGCTCACCATCACGCGCCGCAGGCCCAGGCCATCGGCCGCCAGACCCACGGCCAGCCCCAGGCCCATGCCCGCCAACTGCACCAGGGAGATGAGGAAGCCGGCCTGCACCAGGCTGATGTCCAGGGCCTCCCGCAGGGCCGGCAGCGCCGGCGGCATCTTGCCCACGTGGATCGCGGCGCAGACGCCGGCCGCGATCACCAGCAGGGACCGGTCAATGCGCGTGGTCATGCGGCCCCGACGGTCGGTACGGCGTGTCCTTCGCGGCCTTCATGTGTCCAGCAGTTTCCGGCCCGTGAGCCGCTGGTGCTCGCGGCCTGCGAAACGGTCGGTCATGCCGGCGATGTAATCGGCAATCGCGCGGGGCCGGTCGGCCTGCTGCGCGTAGGACGGCGGCATCTCGGCGGGTTGCGACTCGTAGGCCTTGAACAATTCCTGCACCACCTGGCGCGCCTGCTCGGTTGTCTGCATCACCTGCGGATGCCGGTACAGGTTGTGAAGCAGGAACTGCTTGAGCGCGTTCGAGCGCTCGCGCATGTCCGCACTGAACTGCACCAGCGGCGGCGCGCGCCGCACCGCATCGGCATCGGCCGGCGCGGCGGCACGCAGGGCTGCGGCGGTGGCGTCGATCACGTCATGCACCTGCGCGCTGAGCATCAGGCGGATCGCCTCGTACAGAAGCCGCCGTCCGGCCAGCGTGGGGTGCGCGGCCAGCGCGGCGCGCCGGTAACCGTCGAACAGCGGCACCTGCTCGAGTTGCTCCGGCGTGAGCAGCCCCGAGCGCACACCGTCGTCGATGTCGTGGGCGTTGTAGGCGATCTCGTCGGCCAGGTTGCACAGCTGCGCCTCCAGGCTCGGCTGGGTGCGCGCCAGGAAGCGCTGCCCGACTCCGCCGGGTTCGCGGGCCTCCAGGGCCTGCGCGTTGGCGCGCGAACAGTGCTTGAGGATGCCTTCGCGGGTTTCGAAGGTGAGGTTCAGGCCGTCGAACTGCGGGTAGCGCTCTTCCAGCTGGTCCACCACCCGCAGGCTTTGCAGGTTGTGCTCGAAACCGCCATGGGCGGCCATGCACGCATTGAGCGCGTCCTGGCCCGCATGGCCGAAGGGGGTGTGGCCCAGGTCATGGGCCAAGGCGACGGCCTCGACCAGGTCCTCGCACAGGCCCAGCGGGCGGGCGATGGAGCGCCCCAGCTGCGCCACCTCGATCGAATGGGTGAGGCGGGTTCGGAACAGGTCACCCTCGTGGTTCAGGAAGACCTGGGTCTTGTAGACGAGGCGGCGAAAGGCGGTGGAATGCACGATGCGGTCGCGATCACGCTGAAACTCGGTGCGGTGCGGCGTGGGCGCTTCGGGGTGGCGCCGCCCCCGGCTGCGCTGCGGGTCGCTGGCATAAATAGCGCCCCCACGTCCGCCCACTGCGTGTGGCGTCCTGCCCCCCGAGGGGGCCTTCGCGCCTGGGGGCGGCCCGGCGGCGCTCATGGCCTCACACACAACAGCGTTCGATGACCCGGGCCACGAGGGCATCGGGCGCCGCACGCACCGCCGCCCGGCCCGGTCCGTCGATCACCACGAAGCGGGTCTCGCCGGCCTCGGCCTTCTTGTCCAGGCGCATCAGTTCCAGGTAGCGGGCCGTGCCCAGGCGGGGCCCCCGGGTGGGCAGGCCGGCCGCCGCGATGAGGCGGGTACAGCGCTCGACGAAGGCGGCATCCACCCCGCCCAGCTCGCAAGACAGCTGCAGCGCCATCACCATCCCGCAACCCACCGCCTCGCCGTGCAGCCAGTGGCCGTAGCCCAGGCCCGCTTCGATGGCGTGGCCGAAGGTGTGGCCGAAATTCAGGATGGCCCGCAGGCCCGACTCGCGTTCGTCCTGGCCGACGACCTCGGCCTTGATCTCGCAGCTGCGCTTGACCGCATGCGCCAGGACCCGCGGGTCGCGCGCCATCAGCGCTGGAAGGTTGGCCTCGATCCAGTCCAGGAAGCCCAGGTCGGCAATCGGTCCGTACTTGATCACCTCGGCCAGGCCCGCGCTCAGTTCTCGGGGGGGCAGCGTACGCAGCGTCGCCAGGTCGCACACCACCAGCTGCGGCTGGTAGAAGGCGCCGATCATGTTCTTGCCCAGGGGGTGGTTGATCGCGGTCTTGCCGCCCACCGAGGAATCTACCTGCGCCAGCAGCGTGGTGGGCACCTGCACGAAGGGCACGCCGCGCATGTAGCAAGCGGCGGCAAAGCCGGTGATGTCGCCCACCACGCCGCCGCCCAGGGCGTAGAGCACCGTCTTGCG
Source organism: Pseudomonadota bacterium (assembly GCA_041178265.1). Classification (GTDB taxonomy): domain Bacteria; phylum Pseudomonadota; class Gammaproteobacteria; order Burkholderiales; family Burkholderiaceae_C; genus Ramlibacter. Next base: position 17,433 of record JBEGVR010000077.1, read on the forward strand.
GTCGCTGCCGCGCTCCAGCAGGGCATCGAAGATCAGGTTCAGGGTGGCCCAGGTCTTGTGCGCCTCGCCGTCGGGCAGCGCCACCATGCCCACCTGCGCGTAGTGCGCCTGCAGGGCGGCCTCCAGGGCCTGCGCGTACAGCGGGCCGACGGTGGTGTTGGTGACGATCAACGCCGCTTGGGCCTTGGGCAGGGACATACCGGCCATCTGGCTGATCAGGTCCTCTGCGATGAGGATGGGGTAACTGCGGTCCCCCAGTTCGATGCGGACTTGCTCCACGGGTACGTTGGCCGGCATCGCGCAAGTGTAAGTCGGACCTGCCGATGCCCCTGCCGCGGCCTGAGCAGGGCCAGCTCAGGGTTTGGGTAGGGCGCCGGCCAACTCCAGCTGCATCACGATCATGTTGATCAGGGCCTGCAGGCTGGGGCGGGCGGTATCGACCACGATGTGGGCCGTTTCCCGGTACAGGGGCTCGCGCTGGGCGTGCAGGGCCTGCAGGCGCTCCAGCGGGTCGTCGACCTGCAGCAGGGGTCGGTTGCGGTTTTGGCGCACGCGGCTCAAGACCTGCTCGGGCGAACTGCGCAAATAGACCACCCGGGTGGCGGCGCGCAGGTGCTGCCGGTTGGCCTCCCGCAGCACCGAGCCTCCACCCGTGGCCAGCACGATGCCCCGTGCCTGGGCGGTGAGGTCCCGCAGGGCGGCCTCTTCGATGTCGCGAAAGGCCTGCTCGCCCTGCTGCTCCCAGAAGGCACGGATCGGGCAGCCCACGCGCTCCTCGATCACCTGGTCGGAATCGACGAAGTCGAGCCCGAGCCGGCGCGCCAGCAGCTTGCCGATGGTTGTCTTGCCGGAACCGGGAAGGCCGACCAATGCTATGGAGGTCAAGGAAGCAGGGCCCGAATCGGGGGTGGCGCCGCAGCGCGCGGCGGGCCGCCGATGATACCCGTGGCTCAGCGCACGCCCGGCCGCTCGATGATGACCTTGGGCGTGATGAACACCAGCATCTCCTGCTTGTTGCTGGAACGCTGGCGGTTCTTGAACAGGTTGCCGACGCCGGGCAGGTCGCCCAGCAGGGGCACCCGGGCCTCGTTCTCGGTTTCGGTCAGCTCGAAGATGCCACCGATCACCACCGTACCGCCGTTCTCGACCAGCACCTGGGTGCGTATGTGCTTGGTATTGATCGCGATGCCGGCGGCAGTGGTCTCGCCGCGGCTGTCCTTGTTGATGTCCAGGTCCAGGATGATGTTGCCCTCGGGCGTGATCTGGGGCGTGACCTCGAGCTTCAGGGTGGCGCGGCGGAAGGCCACCGCCGTGGCGCCGCTGGAGGTGGCCTGCTGGTAGGGAAATTCGGTGCCCTGCTCGATCAGGGCCTTGGTCTGGTCGGCCGTGACGATGCGCGGGCTGGACACCAGCTTGCCCTTGCCATCGGCCTCCAGGGCGGTGAGCTCCAGGTTCAGGAACCGGTTGGTCGCGGCACTGAACAGGGAGATCGCGAACGAGGCGGGCGTGAAGCCCCCGATGCCGATGGCCGGCAGGTTGACGAAGCGGGTGTCGGCGCCGCTGATCACCGGCGGGGTTTCGCCAGTGGTGCCGGCGACGGCGTTGTAGGAGGCCCCCAGGGCGACCCGGTTACCCCCACCCACCGAGACCCCAGGCGGGACCCGCGGGTCCTGCCCGCCCAGGCGCACGCCCAGCGACTTGCCGAAGGTGTCCGAAGCCTCGACGATGCGCGCCTCGATCAGCACCTGGCGCACCGCGATGTCCAGCTTGCCCAGGAGCGTTTGCACCGCCTCGAGGCGGGCGCCGATATCGGTGACGAACAGCTGGTTGGTGCGGGGCTCGGCGATGACGCTGCCGCGGGTGCTCAGGATGCGGTTGGCCGCGGGGCCCGCCATCAGCTGGGCGGCGATTTCCGCCGCCTTGGCGTAGTTCAGCTGAAAGGCCTGGGTGCGCAAGGGCTCCAGGCCCTGAAGGGCGGCGCGCGCCTCGAGGTCGAGTTTTTCCTTGGCGGCGATTTCGTCCCTGGGCGCGATCCACAGCACGGTGCCGGACCTGCGCATGCCCAGACCCTTGGCCTGCAGGATGATGTCCAGGGCCTGGTCCCAGGGCACGTCACGCAGGCGCAGCGTGAGCGAACCTGTCACGGACTCCGAGGTCACGACGTTGAAGTTGGTGAAATCGGCGATCACCTGCAGCAAGGCACGCACCTCGATGTTCTGGAAGTTCAGCGAGAGCTTCTCGCCGGTGTAGGCCGGCGCCTGGGGACCGGCGACGCTGCCGGGGCGCTGGGGCCTGACCTCGACCACGAGCTGGGTATCGCTCTGGTAGGCGCTGTGCTCCCAGGCACCACGGGGCTCGATCACGAGCCGCACGCGATCGCCGACCTGCTGCGCGGTGATGGTCTGCACCGGCGTGGCGAAATCCGCGACGTCCAGGCGCCGGCGCAAGCCTTCGGGCAGGCGGGAGTTGAGCAGGTCGACCACCAGGACCTGGCCCTGCTGGCGTATGTCCACGCCCACCTGGCTGCTGGCCAGGTCGATCAGCACCCGCCCGGTGCTGTCGGCGCCGCGCCGGAAATCGAGGTCCTTGATCGGCAGCGCCTCGCGGTTGCGGCTCTCGGCAAACAGCGGGGCCTGGGTGCGCGGCGGCGGCACCGAGGCGGCCCGGTCCAGGGCCACCAGCAGGGAGCGCCCCTCCAGCTGCAAGGCGTAGGGCACGGACGCCTTGAGGTTGATGACGAGTCGGGTGCGCTCATCGGCCTGCACCAGCTGGACCGAGCGCACATTGCCCTGCTGAATGTCCACCCCCTGCCGGCCCAGCGCATTGGCCGCTCCCGCCACATCGATCGCGATACGGGCGGGAGACTGGATGGCGAAGGAGGGAGGCAGCGCGGCCAGAGGCCGGTTGAAATCGATCCGGACCACCTCGGAACCCGCATGGATGGCCGCGCTGACGGACTCGACGGCCAGTGCGGGCACGAGGGGGGGCGACTGGGCCTGCGCGATGAGGCCCCACAGGGCCAGGCAGCAGGCCCCGGCCAGGCGCCAGGGCCGGGGAAGACGGGACCAGGGCGTGACGATCATTTGTTTCCCTCCCGCAGGTACAGCGACACCGTGCGTTCCGTCCATAGACCCGAGGCGTCCTGCACGATTTCACGCAGGAGCACCTGGTTCTCGGAGATGCCGATGACCTTGCCGAAGTTCTGTCCCAGATAGGCACCGACACGCACGCTGTGGACGAACTGATCGACACGCACCAGGGCCACGGGTTGGCCCTGGCGGAACAGGCTGCCCACCAGCGTCATGGTGTCCAGGGGAAAGGCCTCCAGTGCCTGACGGGGACGCGCCTGCTCCGGCCGCACCAGGGCGGACGTGGCGTCCACGGCCAGATCGCGGCGCAGGGCCTGCGTGAGCTTCTGGCTGTTGAAGGGGTCTGGTGACCCGGCCACCCCGTAGGGTTCGGGCCTGTAGGCCCTGGGCTCGGCGACGGCGGGGATGTCCGTCCGCAACTGCGCTCGGCGCTGAGTGATCCAGTCCTGCACGGACTCCTGGCCGGGGTCGCCACATCCGGCCACCACCAGGCAGGCGAGCAAGCAGGCAGGCAGGCCCCCTGCGCGGGCCGCGCGGCGGCAGGTGTACAGCGTACGGGCCAGCAGGCTCATCGGGGCCCCGCTGCAGCGGCGGACGCGGCGGTGGCCTTGGCCTGCGCGGTGACTTCGGCGGGTTCGAGGTAGCGGAAAGTCTTGGCAGTCGCTTCCATCACCAGTAGGCCATCGCGCCCAGGCGTGATGGTGAGGTTGTTGAGGGTGACGATGCGCGAGAGGCCGGCCACGTCGGCGGCGAAAGCGCCGATCGCGTGGTAGGAGCCGGCGACCTTGAGCGCGATCGGCAGCTCGGCGTAGTAGGTGCGCACGGCCATCTGGCCCGGACGGAACAGGTCGAAATGCAGGCCGCGCCCGAGCCCGGCCTGGTTGATGTCGGAGAGCAGGCCGTCCATCTCGGCCCGGCCGGGAAGCTGCTTTTCCAGGAGGGCAACCTGCTGGCGGACCTGCTCGCGCTGGCGCCGGAGGGCCTCGAGGTTCAGGGCCTGCGGCAACTTGCGGTTGAAGTCGGATTTCAGGCGCACCTCCTGCTGGCGTTCGTCCTCGAGCGCGCGGATGGCGTCGCTGATCAGGACGAACCACAGGGCAGCCACCAGGGTCGCGGCCACGCCAGCGAACAGGGCCAGTCGAGGCAGCGGCGGCCAGGCAGCGGGGTCACGAAGGTCCAGGCCGCGAAACTGGCGCATGACCGCCTGGCCGCGCTGCATCAGGTCTGTACTGGAAGGCATCTTGGGGGTACCCACGCTCAGGGCCTGGCGGCTGCGGAGGGCGGGGCGGCGGCCTCGGCCGAGCGGAGCAGCCGCACCCGGAGCTGGAAATTGGCGACGCGGCGCTGCTCCCGCGGGCCGAGGTTGACCTGGCCGGACACGATCTCGACCAGCTCGGGCCCCGACAGCCAGGCGCTGCGGTGGCCCAGGTGGCGCAGCAATTCGGACACCCTTTCGTTGGACTGCGCCACCCCCTGCAGGATGAGCAGATAGCCGTCCTGCCGCAGGCTGGTGAGGTAGATCCCGTCCGGCAGCTGGTGGACCAGTTCCTGCAGCAGGTGCACGGGCAGGTTGCGGTCTGCCTGCAGGTCCTCGACGGCTTTCTGGCGCGCGCGCAGGGTGGCGATCTGCTGGCGCAGGTCGGCGATGTCCTTGATCTGCGTATCCAGCCGCTGGATCTCGGCGCGCAGCAGGTCATTGCGGGCGCGCTGGGCCGAAAGATCCATCCCCTGTGCGAGATGGAGGACACCCCCCACCAAGGCACCCGCCAAGACGGACAGCGCCATCGACAGGATGAAGCGCTCCCGCCGGCGCGCACGGGCCGCTGCGCGGTGTGGCAGCAGGTTGATCAGGATCACGGCAGGAACCTCCGCAGGGCCAGGCCGCAGCAGGTGAGGTAGGACGGTGCCTGGCCCTGCAGGCTGCCGGCGCTGACGGCCGACCCCACCCGCATGCCCGTGAAAGGGTCGGCAGGGCGGCAGGCGAACGAGGTGAGGCGGGCCACCGCCTCTGCCAGGCCGGGCAGGCTGGCACAGCCCCCGGCCAGGAGCACGCAGTCGACGCGGTGGTGGGGCGTACTGTTGAAGAAGAACTGGAGCGCACGGGCGATGTCCTGGGCCATGTCGTCGACAAATTGCGGCAGCAGATGCGCCGCGTAATCAGGCGGCAGGTCGCCGCGCCGCTTGCGTTGCTCTGCCTCATCCGGCGGCACGCCGTAGGTGCGCGCGATCTGCTGCGTGAGCTGGGCGCCGCCGAAGGCCTGGTCGCGGTCGTACAGGACGTCTTCGCCGCGCAGCACCTGCATGCCGGTGCAATGGGCCCCCACCTCGAAGAGAGCCACCATGGGGACGCCATCGCCCAGGCTGTCGGCGGGGAGGGATTCGGCCAGGCGCGCCGCCGCCACGCGCGAGGCGAAGGACTCGATGTCCAGGATGACCGGCTTGAGGCCCGCCGCTTCGGCCAGGTCCTGGCGGTCCTGCACCCGCTCCTTGCGGGAGGCGGCGATCAGGACGTCGACGACCTCGGCACGGCCTGCCACGGGGCCCATCACGCAGAAGTCGAGGCTGACCTCTTCGAGGGAAAACGGAAGGTACTGGCTGGCCTCGGCCTGGACCTGGGATTCGAGTTCGGACTCGGACAGGCCGCCTGCCACCGTGATCTTCTTGGTGATGACAGCCGACGAGGGCAGGGCCAGGGCCGCCTGCCGGGTGCGGGTGCCGCTTTGCCGCACCACCCGGCGCAGGGCATCGGCGACGGTTTCGAACTGTTCGATATTGCCGTCGGCGATGCAGCCGGGGGCCAGGGGCTCGAGGGCGCAGCGCTCGAGAATGAGGTGGCCGTCCCGCTGGCGCCCGAGTTCGACCAGTTTCACGCTGGAGGAACTGATGTCGATTCCCAGCAGGGGAGCGGGTGAACGGTTCAACACGAGGCCAGTCAACGTCAATCAGCCCCTGCACGGTGCGGGCGGGCGCCTGAAATGAATTCTTAGGAATTAAAAAGAATACCCGCAGGCGTTTCATTTGGCGAACGCGTTGTCAGCCAGGAACGGCGCCGGGTGTCCGAAATGCCCGCCACAAGCGGCGTTGGAGCGCCCAGAAGGGCCCGCTCGTCGGGCACCGCACCGCTGCCCCGGATAATCCGGGTTGACCATTGCAGCCTGCCCATGCCCGCCGACACTCCCCAAGCGCCTGAAAAATCCACCGCCGCCTCACGACCCGCGTCAGGGGGCGTTGGCCGCCTGCTGGTCCGGGGCCTGTTCTGGGCCTTGGGCGCGGCGGCTGCGGGGGCGGTGAGCATGATGATCATCGTGGCGGTGGCCCTGTCGGTGGCCTATCCCAACCTGCCAGACCTCTCCGACCTGGCCTCCTACCGGCCCAAGCTGCCCCTGCGGGTGTTCTCGGCCGACGGAGTCCTGATCGGCGAGTTCGGGGAGGAGCGGCGCAACCTCACGCCCATCGCCGAGATTCCCAAGGTGATGAAGGACGCGGTGCTGGCCATCGAGGACGCGCGCTTTTATGAACACAACGGTGTGGATTACCGGGGCCTGATGCGCGCCGCGATCGCCAACCTGGGCCGCGCCAAGAGCCAGGGCGCCTCCACCATCACGATGCAGGTGGCGCGCAACGTCTACCTCACGACGGAAAAGACCTTCACCCGCAAGCTCTACGAGGTGCTGCTGACCTTCAAGCTCGAGCACATGCTCACGAAGGACCAGATCCTCGAGATCTACATGAACCAGATCTTCCTGGGCAATCGTGCGTACGGCTTCGCGGCGGCCTCCGAGGCTTATTTCGGCAAGCCCATGAAGGACATCACCATCGCCGAGGCCGCGATGCTGGCGGGCCTGCCCAAGGCGCCCTCAGCCTTCAACCCGATCAGCAATCCCAAGCGGGCACGTTCGCGGCAGCTTTACATCATCGAGCGGATGGAGGAGAACAACTTCATCACCGGGATCCAGGCCGCCCAGGCCAAGCGCGAGGAGCTCAAGATCCGCAGCGCCGCCGACCCGCTGCGCACGCACGCGGAATACGTGGCCGAGACCGTGCGTCAGCTGGTGTATGCCCAGTACGGCGACGAGACCTACACCCGCGGCCTGAACGTCTACACCACCATCAAGGCCGACCAGCAGGAAGCGGCGTACCGGGCGCTGCGCAAGGGCATCATGGATTACGAGCGCCGCCAGATCTACCGCGGGCCCGAGCAGTTCATCGACCTCCCTGTCAACATCAGCGCGAAGGACCTGGACGAGGCGGTGGACGACGCACTGTCTGACCGCCCCGATAACGGCGACGTGATGTCGGCGGTGGTCCTCGAGGCCAGCCTCCGGCGCATCCTGGCCGTGCGGCAAAACGGCGAACAGGTCGAGATCACCGGTGACGGCCTCAAGCCCGCCCAGTCCGGCCTGTCGGACAACGCGGCGCCCAAGATCAGGATCCGGCGCGGCGCGGTGATCCGCGTGGTCAAGCAGCCCAAGGGCTGGGAGATCACCCAGTTGCCCGAGGTCGAGGGCGCCTTCGTGGCCCTGGACCCGAGGGACGGCAGCATCCTGGCGCTGGTCGGCGGCTTCGATTTCAGCAAGAACAAGTTCAACCACGTGACGCAGGCCTGGCGCCAGCCAGGATCGGCCTTCAAGCCGTTCATCTATTCGGCCGCCCTGGAAAAAGGCTTCACCCCCTCCACCCAGGTCAACGACGGACCCCTTTTCTTTGATGCCAGCGTCACCGGCGGCTCGCCCTGGGAGCCGAAGAACTACGACGGCAAGTTCGAGGGGCCGATGCCGCTGCACACCGCGCTGGCCAGGTCCAAGAACATGGTGTCGATCCGCATCCTGCAGGCCGTGGGCCCGCAGAACGCGCAGGGCTGGATCACCCGATTCGGCTTCGAAGCCGAGAAGCACCCACCCTATCTCACCATGGCGCTGGGCGCGGGCTCGGTGACGCCCATGCAGATGGCCACCGCCTATTCGGTGTTTGCCAATGGCGGGTATCGCGTCAACCCCTGGGTGATCAGCCGCTTCACCGACCAGCGGGGCAAGCCCCTGGTGGAGACCACGCCGCCCAAGCCGGCCGATGCGGAGCGCGCGATCGAGCCGCGCAATGCCTTCATCATGAACCGGCTGCTGCAGGAGATCACGCGATCGGGCACCGCGGCCCGCGCACAGTCGGAACTCAAACGGATCGACCTGTACGGCAAGACCGGCACCACCAACGACGCCATCGACACTTGGTTTGCGGGCTTTCACCCGACGGTGTCGGCGGTGGTCTGGATGGGGTACGACTCGCCCAAATCCCTGGGTGACCGCGAGACCGGCGGCGGCCTGAGCCTGCCGGTGTGGATCGCGTTCATGGAAGCCGCGCTGCGGGGCGTACCGGTGTTCGAGCCGGCCGCACCCGAGGGTGTGGTCAACGTGGGCGGCGAGTGGTACTACAACGAATTCGCGCGCGGCGCGGGCGTCACCAGCGTGGGCGTGGGCGCGGGGGCCAACGGCGAAAAGCCAGGCGAGAAGCCGGCGGTGCGCCCGATGCCGTCGGCCGACGAACGCCGCAGTATCCTGGACCTGTTCAGGAACTAGCCCGCGCTGAATGCCAGCGGCTGCCCGGCCTGCTCGGTGGCACAGCGCGTGAGGTGCTCGAAGAATTCGCCGTGGCCCTTGGTGTCCATCCAGCGGCCGCCGTCGTAGCGGTAATGGAAGCCCCCCGATCGCGCCGCCAGCCAGAGTTCATGCAGGGGCTTTTGCAGGTTGACCACGATCTGGCTGCGGTTCTTGAACACCAGCGTCACCATGCCGCCTACGCGCTGGGCGTCGATGTCGGCGTCGGTGTCTTCATTGAGGCGGTCGCAGCATGCCTCGACGCTGCGCAGCACGGCTTCGGCATGGTCGAGTTATTCGAGATCGGTCATTACAATTCTTCGATGTCTGCCTTGTTCCGACCGATTCTAGTCAGCG
>JBEGVR010000078.1:0-2743 GCA_041178265.1 Pseudomonadota bacterium
CAGGTGCCATCCGGGAAAGCCGCCGGCAGCCACCCACAGGCCACTGAGCGTGGGCCACAGGCACAGGAGCCAGCCGGCCGGCCGGTCCCAACGTATCAGGTCCAGGTACAGGCGCAAGCGCCCGACGATGCGTTGCCGCGCGTCAGGGGTGGGCGCGTCAGGCGCTGGCGTGTCGGCCTGGATCGGGTTCGTCATGGGTGTGCGCTCGGTTGTCCCTCAATCTTCCAGGAGCGAACGCAGCATCCAGGCGGTCTGCTCGTGGTGCGTCATGCGCTGCGTGAGCAGGTCGGCGGTGGGCTCGTCGCTGCACTGGTCGGCCATGGGAAACAGCTCGCGGGCAGTGCGGGCCACCGCTTCGTGACCCGCCACGAGAATCCTCACCATCTCCATCGCGGACGGCGGATGCCGGGGCGCGTCGGACAGGGAGGCGAGTTCACCGAAGCGGGCATAGCCTCCGGGTGCGTCATGGCCCAGTGAGCGTATGCGCTCGGCGATCGGGTCAACCGCATTCCACAGGTCGGTGTATTGCGTCATGAACATCGCATGCAGCGACGTGAAATGCGGGCCCTTGACGTTCCAGTGGAAGTTGTGGGTGGTGAGGTAGAGGGTGAAGGTGTCGGCCAGCAGACGGGACAGGCCTTGCGCGATCGCAGCGCGGTCGTCTTCACTGATGCCGATCTGGAGGACGGGGACGGGGACGGGGGCGGTGGAAGTGGAAGTGGCCATGGAAGCTCCTTGCATGGGGCGGGATTGATGCAAGGAACTTTACGGGGCGGGCCGCCCGCCGGGCAAGCACATCCTCGCGATCTGCGTCATCGCCTGACACGCCTCAGGAAAGTCGCTTGACACCGGACAGCTCGCACGCATAGATGGCATTGCGAAGCGCAGCGATGGCCTCGTAGCGCGTGAAGCTGCGGCGCCAGGCCAGCACCACGCGCCGGTGCGGCACATCGCCTTCGGTGAAGGGGATGTACTTCACGTAGGAGCGGGCGTCCTTGCGGCGCCTGCCGCCCGCGCCCTCCAGGGCGTCGTCGCTGACGGACAGGCGCGGCACCAGCGTGACGCCCATGCCGGCAGCCACCATGTGCTTGATGGTCTCGAGCGAGGACCCCTCGAAGCTTTTGCGTATGCCCTCGGCGTCGCTGGAAAAGCGCGCGAACTCGGGGCAGACCTCGAGCACGTGGTCGCGAAAGCAATGGCCGGCGCCCAGCAGGAGCATGGTCTCGCTTTTGAGTTCCTGCGAGGTGATGGTGGACTTCGCGGCCAGGGGGTGCGTGCTGGGCACGGCGGCCATGAAGGGTTCGTCGTACAGGGGGGCCAGGGCCAGCCCGGTGTCGGGGAAGGGCTCGGCCAGGATGGCGCAGTCGATGTCGCCGGTGCGCAGCATCTCCAGGAGGCGCACCGTGAAGTTCTCCTGCAGCATCAGCGGCATCTGCGGTGTGCGATCGATGGCCTCGCGCACGAGGCCCGGCAGCAGGTAGGGTCCGATGGTGTAGATCACGCCCAGCTTCAGGGGGCCCGAGAGCGGGTCCTTGCCCCGCTTGGCGATCTCCTTGATGGCGGCGGCCTGCTCGAGCACGCTCTGCGCCTGGCGCACGATCTCCTCGCCCAGGGGCGTGATGGTGACCTCGTTGGCGCTGCGCTCGAAGAGCTTGACCTCGAGTTCATCTTCCAGCTTCTTGATCGCAACCGACAGCGTGGGCTGCGAGACGAAGCAGGCCTCGGCCGCCTTGCCGAAATGCCGCTCACGCGCGACGGCGACGATGTATTTGAGCTCGGTGAGGGTCATATGCGCGATCGGAGGTTCAGGCCTTGAGGTAGTCGGATTTTCCACCCAGCCAGCGGGCGACGTGTCGTTCGGCCAGTTCGGGGTGGCGATCGAGCACCGCAGGCGCCAGCGCGCGGGCCTTTTCCAGCAGGGCGCGATCAGCCTCCAGGTCGGCAAAACGCAGGAGCGGCGCGCCGGACTGGCGCGCGCCCAGGAACTCGCCCGGGCCGCGGATCTCCAGGTCGCGCCGGGCGATCTCGAAGCCGTCGTTGGTTTCGGCCATGGCCTTCAGGCGCTCGCGCGCAGTCTCGCCCAGGCGGCCATTCTCGCCAGCGCCATACAGCAGCACGCAGGCAGAGGCAGCGGCGCCGCGACCCACCCGGCCCCGCAGCTGGTGCAGCTGCGACAGGCCAAAGCGCTCGGCATGCTCGATGACCATGAGCGAGGCGTTGGGTACGTCCACCCCCACCTCGATGACCGTGGTACTCACCAGCACGCCCATATGGCCATCGGTGAACAGACTCATCACCGCTTTCTTCTCGGGCGCCGTCATGCGCGAGTGCAGCAGCCCCACCAGCACGCCCGGCAGCGCCGCGCTGAGCTGGGCGTGGGTTTCGGTGGCGTTGCTCAGGTCAAGGGCCTCGCTTTCCTCGATGAGCGGGCAGACCCAGTAGACCTGCCGGCCCTGCGAGAGCTGTGCCCGGATACGCGCAATCACCTCCTCGCGGCGAGCCTCGTTCACCACCTTGGTGACGATGGGCGTGCGCCCGGGCGGCAGCTCGTCCAGGGTAGACACATCCAGGTCAGCGTAGTAGCTCATGGCCAGGGTGCGGGGAATCGGGGTGGCGGTCATCATCAGCAGGTGTGGCTCGCGGGCCGGACCGTCTGCCTCTGCGCCCAGCTTGCCGCGCAGGGCCAGGCGCTGCGCCACGCCAAAACGGTGCTGCTCATCGATGATGGCAAGAGCCAGCTGTC
>JBEGVR010000079.1:0-14015 GCA_041178265.1 Pseudomonadota bacterium
GTCAACCCGTCAGACGTGAAATCGCGCGCAGGCCTGCGCAGTCGCACGATGCCCTTCCCGCGGGTCATCCCGCACAGCGACGGCATGGGCGTCATCGACCGTGCGGGCAGCGGCGTCGATGCACGCCGTGTGGGCGAGCGTGTGTGGCTGTGGAATGCCGCCTGGGGTCGGCCCCACGGCACTGCGGCGGACTTCATCTGTCTGCCGTCGCACATGGCGGTGCCCTTGCCGGACGCTGCCGCCGACGAGGCGGGTGCCTGCCTGGGTATCCCCGCCATGACGGCGCTGCACGCGGTGCTCATGGACGGCGGCGTGGCCGGCAAGACGGTGCTCGTGGCTGGTGGAGCCGGCGCCGTGGGTCACTACGCCGTGCAATGCGCCAGCCGGCTCGGCGCAGCCTGCGTCATCACCACGGTCAGCGGCGAGGCCAAAGCCGCGCTGGCCTACCAGGCCGGCGCAGACCATGTGCTGAACTACAAAACCGAACCGGTGGCCGAAAGGGTGCGCGAGCTGACCGGCGGTGCCGGTGTCGACCGCGTGATCGAGCTCGACATCGCAGCCAACGGCGCGCTTGACCTGGAATTGCTGCGCACTGGCGGCGAGTGCGTGGCCTACGGCAGCAGCCCCAGGCCGTTAGACCTGCCCTTCCCGGTGCTGCTGGCCAAGAACATCCAGCTGAAGTTCTTCATGGTCTATCACCTGGCCGCGACCGACCGTCAGCGCGCCCAGGCCACGCTACAGCGCCTGCTGGCACGCGGCGAGTTGCAACACAACATTGCAATGCGCATGCCGCTGGCGCAGGTGGCGCAGGCACATGAAGCGGTGGAAGCGGGGCGCCTCATGGGCAACCTCGTGCTGGCGCTGGAATGAGCGGGCCCCGGGTACACACGCCGGAACTGCTGGCGCTCAATGGTCCAGCAGACGCGAAACCCGCAGCGCCGCAAGTCCATGCCCGCCCAAACGGTGTGCGACGAGTGTGCGGCGGTGTGCGCCCAAAGAGAAACACCGCCAGCACTTGCGCACTGACGGTGTGAATTTGGTGGCCTGGGGCGGAATCCCGTCTGCCTATTGCAGCCTGGCATTCGCGGGCACGCGCTTCGAGAGCCAGACCAAGCTGGTCATCTTGCTCAGCTCGCTGCTGGAGGCCGCGATGGGCATCGCGGTCCTGCTCACGATTCGGCCGATCAAGGCTGACTCGACGTGAGGGTTGACACTGTGCCGCCTTGGTTGTCCTGGCGGGGACCACATCGCTTGGGGCAAACCAGCTTGCCCCGAAAGACATGTTGGTACGGCGTCAGCCCGGATCATGACTGCCGCTGAAGTTTTATCGCGGCCTGAAGGAAGATGCAAGCGATTGCCGACAGCGACTGAGGGCCCACAAACGCCCTCAAAGTTCGCGGCGCGCCAGACTGAAGGTCTGTCCTGTGGGCCCCCCCCTTGGCTGGCATGCGATAAAGAGCGCAAGAGGGGAGACATCCTCGGGCTCTTTCATCCACTCGCCACCGGCAGCCACGGCACGCAATTGGTCCTCGCGTCCGCGAATGAAGTCGGTAAGCACGGGACCGGGTACTAATTCGTTAACGCAGATGCCTTCCTGGGCCAGTTCCTGCGCGAGCACCCGCGTGAGCATCCACAGGCCCGCCTTTGAAGTCGCATAGGCCGAACGCGTTGCCGCCGCGCGGTGGCCCATGCCCGAACCGATGGTGATCATGTGCCCTCCACCGCGCCGCTTTAGGTAGGGCACCGCCGCGTGCAAGGTGTGGAAGGCACCGATCAGGTTGGTCTCGATGGTTTGGCGCCATAGCTCGGGCGTGGAGCTCTCGACCGACTTGTTCTCGGGGCTCGAACCCGCGCAGGCCACCACAATGTCCACACCGCCGAAGGCCGCTTCGGCGCGCTCGTAAAGTTGAAGCACATCACCGGCGTCGGTGACATCGCAGGGCACGGCCAGCCCACGGCCCCCAGCGGCCTCGATGTGCCCGACCGTCTCGACCAACTGCACTGCGGTGCGTGCACCGCAGCAGACCGCCGCACCCGCGACGGCATAGCGTAGGGCGATGGCCTGACCGATCCCCCGGCCAGCACCGGTGATGACCGCGACACGACCCGCCAGGGGCATGTCCGCACTCATGTCATTGCTCCCTCATCACGGTGTCGAAGAGCGAAGCCGGTTCACTTGCGCTGTCGGCGGCCAATTGCACGTTCACCCTCAGATCCGTTCCGGTGAAGTGGAAGGGCGCCGTGTAGGCGTAGCTCACCGGGGCCCCCGCGTCGAGTCCGCAGTTGAGGCCGGCCGTCGTGCCGTGGGTTGGCCACGTCTTGGGGATGGCGACCATCCCCAGCTCGCGCCCGTTTGTGCTGAGGCTCGCCGTCACGGCGTTCCGTCCGGTGCGCCGCACCAGCAATTCCAGGCGAGCCGGTCCCGGCGCGGGACGCCACTCGGCATGGATCCGATAGGAAACCGATTCGGAATACACATATTCATAGCAGGCTTGCCCGTCCAGGAGGTATAGGACGAAGCCACCGAAGTGACTGCCCCAGGCGAGCACCACGCCTTCGACCCCACCGGCGGGTACCTCGAAGCTGGCGCTGATCCGGTAGCTGCGGTCGGAGATGTCCGGCGACGTCAGGCGATCGATTCGCGACATGCCACCGTAGAACTCGTACGCGAGGGTGGGCATCATCTTGAGCCGCTCTGCGGCGCGCTCCCAGTCACGGTCGTCCAAGGGAAGTATGGCGCAGTCGGCCGCCTGCTTCCACCACAGGTCCACCAGTTCGCGCAGTTTGTCTGGCTCCTCACCACTCAGGTCGTGCGTCTCGGAGAAGTCGCGGTCCAGCCTGTATAGCTCCCAGGTGTCCCGCTCGAAGTCGTTACCCTTCGTGTGGTGGGCAACCGCCTTCCAGCCCTGGTGCCAGATCGCCCGGTCGCCCAGAAGTTCAAAGATCTGGGACTCCTTGCGGGTGGGGGCCCTGGGCTCCACAAAGGTGTAGGCCATGGAAACACCGTGCAATGGCAGCTGCTCGACGCCTTCGAACTGTGTCGGCGGCGCGATCTGAAGGATGTCGAACACGGTCGGCGCGATGTCCACCACGTGATGGTACTGATGGCGGATGGAGCCGGTCTCGCGGATATGGTCGGGCCAATGCATGATCAGTGGCGCACGCACCCCCCCCCCATGCACATGCTTCTTGTACCATTTGAGCGGCGTGTTCGAGACCTGCGCCCAGCCGGTCGGGTAGTGGTTGTATGCCATCTCGGTGCCGATGCGGTCCATGAAAGGCAGCGACGTCTCAGCCGTCTCCTTCTCGTACACCATGTGCTTGCGCAAATGAATGGCACCGGTGGGCCCGCCCTCGGCACTGGCGCCGTTGTCCGATAGCAGCACGATGAGGGTGTTCTCCAGTTGCCCTACGTCGCAAAGGTAGTCCACCAGTCGGCCGATCTCTCGGTCGGTATGCTCCAGGAAACCCGCATAGGTCTCCTGCAGGCGCGCAAACAGCCGTCGCTCGTCATCGCTGTGCTGCCACCATGGCTTTACATCCGGGTTGAGCGGAGCCAGTGTGGTTCCTGCAGGGACCATGCCCAGTTCGAGCTGCCTGCGAAGACGCTCCTCGCGCACGGCGTCCCAGCCCTGATCGTAACGCCCACGGTACCGGTCCATGTACTCACGCGGAACGTGGTGCGGCCAATGGCAGGCGCCAAAGGCCAGGTACATGAAAAATGGGCGCCCGCCTGCAGAACTCAGGTGGTCGCGCAGGTCGCCGATCGCATGGTCCACGAGGTCGGCGCTTAGGTGGTAGTCCGCCTGTTTATCCAGTTGGATCGGCCGGTTGTCCTGGCACAGCTCGGGATTCCATTGGTCGGTCAGGGCGCCATGGAAGCCGTACCAGCGGTTGAAGCCCTTGCCCAGGGGCCAGTTGTCGTGCGGTCCGGCTGCGCCGTAGTCGGCAATGTTGGTCAGGTGCCACTTGCCGATCGCATAGCTCGCATAAGCGTGGGGCCGCAGGACCTGCGGCATCATCGCGGCATTCGTGCCTACCTGGCCGCTGTATCCTGGAAAGCCGCTGGACCACTCAGCGATGATCCCCACGCCCACCGCGTGCGGATTGCGGCCAGTCAGCAGACAGGCGCGTGTGGGCGAGCACATCGAGGTGACATGGAAATTCGAGTACGCCGCGCCGCCTGCGGCCAGCGCGTCCATCCGCGGGGTGGCGATCTCGGAACCATAGCAGCCCAGGTCCGAGAATCCCACGTCGTCGAGCACCACGAAGACGACGTTTGGGGCGCCGGCGGGCGGCTTGGGCGGATCGGGCCACCATGGCCTGGAATCGCGGTAAGTGCGACCTATCGTTCCCCGGAAGGCCTTCGACGCGGGATCACTCACTGGTCGGTCTCCTTGTTTGATCCCGCTTGGCTCAGGCGGCCGATAGGAAAATCTTGCTGATTTTGCGCTCTGCCAGGCCTCGCACCAGGGCGGTCAGCGGCGCCTCGAATGGGTAGTCCAGGCGCATCGGCCCAGCTGCGCGCATGTCGTCGACCTGAGCGCCTGCATACATGAAGCGCAGCAGCCGCTCGTCGTCCGAGGCTTCGGGGTACTGTCGGCGCAGGGCATCGACGGCCGGCGCCAGCGGCGTCGGCTGTAGCGCGATTGCGCTCGAACCGTTGGCGACGATTCGGTCCATCACTTGCGGATCCACCGGCGCCAACAGTTTCCCGTAGTAACCCAGCGCGTATTTCTTCACCTCGTTGGGGACCACTTTGTAGCGCTCGCCGTGGATGACGTTGAGGACCGCCTGCGTGCCGACGAACTGCGCAAGGGGCGTGATGAGGATGGGATAGCCCAATTCCTTGCGCACGCGGGCGCACTCCTCCAGCACCTGCTGGTAGCGATCCAGCATACGCATCTCCGCCAACTGCACGCGGAAGTTGGCTAGCATGCCACCGGGCAGCTGGTGCTCGTAGTGAAAGGCGTCGTACTCCTGGACCACACCCAGCGGCTTGCCCTCCTGCGCGGCTACGCGGCGGAAGTGGTCGCCGACGCGGTCCACCAGCCCATCGTCGATGTCAACCTCGAAGCCCAGCGCCCGCAGGTTCCTGGCGATGGCCTGGGTCGAGGGTTGCGCGTTGCCGTTGGCCAGTGGCGCGATGGAGGTATGGACGCAGTCGGCGCCGGCCATGACGCCCTCCAGGTAAACCATGGGTGCGACGCCGGTCATACAGTGGCTGTGCAGTTCCAGCGGCACCGCGCCGATGACCTGCTTGAGTGCGGGAACCAGGGTGCGGATGCGGTCAACCGTCAGGAGCCCACCGGCGTCCTTGATCCAGATCGCGTCCACCTGGCCGCGCCGCACGAGGTCTTGGGCGGTGCGCACGTAAACCTCGTCGGTGTGCACGGGCGAGAGGCCATAGGAGATCGCGCCGATGGTGCGCACGCCCTGGCGCCGGGCGGCCCGGATCGTCACGAGCATGTTGTCGACGTCATTCAGGCCATCGAAGGTGCCTATCTCGCGCACGCCGTTGGCGACCAGTCGCTCGACCCATAGCTCGACGACGTCATCGGGCACGAAGTCGAAGCTCATGATGCTTTTGGATCGCGTGAACGAGCTCATGGGCGTTCTCACCAGGCGCTTGCGCATCTGGCGGATCCGCTCCCAGGGGTCCTCCTTCAGGAAACGAACGCACACGTCGAACTGGATGGTGCCAGCGATGTCGATGCGCTCGAAACCGATGTTGTCCATGTCCTGCGCGACAGGAATCATGTGCGCCGTCGTCATGCGCGTGGCCCACAGGCACTGGTGCGCGTCACGCAGCGTGGTGTCGACGACCTGGATTTTTCGTTTCACGACTTTGCTCCGGGGTCAGCTCGCGCCCGCGCCAGCGAGGAAACGCTCCTCGACCCACCGTGTATTCACGCGGCCAGCCTCGAAATCCCCCTTGGAGAGGACATCTTGATGGAAATGCGCTGTGGTGGGTATCCCTTCGATGCAAAAGCTGCGCAGGCTCTCGCGCATTCGCTGGATCGCCTCGGCTCGATCGCGGCCATGCACGATCAGCTTGGCGAGCAGCGAGTCATAGTAAGGCGGCACCAGGTAGTCCGCCTCGCAGTGGGTGTCCACGCGCACGCCCTCCCCCTGGGGCGCGTTCCAGGCAGTGATGCGGCCCGGCCCAGGCATGAAGTTGCGCTTCGGGTCCTCGGCATTGATCCGGCACTCGATGGCATGTCCGCTGAAAATAATCTCGTCCTGGGTCACCGAAAGCGGCAGGCCGGCGGCGATCCGAATTTGCTCGGCCACCAGATCGATGCCGGTCACCATTTCGGTAACCGGGTGCTCGACCTGAATGCGCGTATTCATCTCCAGGAAATAGGCTTCCTTCGACACCTCATCGTAGACGAATTCCACAGTTCCCGCGCCACGGTAGTTGACGCAGCGGGCCAGCCGTATCGCCGCCTGAGCCAGGTGGCCCCGCGTTTGTGTCGAGATGAAGGCGCAAGGCGCCTCCTCAATCAGTTTCTGGTGGCGCCGCTGCGTCGAGCAATCGCGTTCGCCCAAATGGACCACGTTCCCATGCTGGTCGGCGATCAGCTGAATCTCGATATGGCGCGCGCTCTCGATGTACTTTTCCATGTAGAGCGTGTCGTCCCCGAAAGCGGCCAGGGCTTCCGCTGCAGCCGAGCTCATGGCCATCTCCAGTTCGGCCGCGGTGCGCACCAGCCGCATTCCCCGGCCACCGCCCCCGGCGCTGGCCTTGAACAGGAAGGGGTAGCCGATGCGCCCGGCCTCTGCCAGCGCCTGCGTCAAGTCCGTGATTCGCCCGGAGCCCGGCACCCTCGCCACGCCGGCTTCATCAGCGATGCGCAGCGCGGTGAGCTTGTCGCCCATCGCACTGATCGCCTCCGGGGTTGGGCCGATGAAAACCAGCCCCGCGTCCTCGCACATCCGGGCGAAGGATGCGCGCTCAGAAAGGAAACCATATCCGGGATGAACCGCTCGGCAGCCGGTGGCGATCGCAGCGTGGACCAGTGCACTTGCATCTAGGTAGCTTCGGCTCGCGCTCGCGGGTCCGACGCAGACCGCGCGAGTCGCCAAGCGTGCCGCCATGCTGTGGCGGTCGGCCTCTGAGACCGCGGCCACGGTTTCGATGTCGAGCTTGATGCAGGCGCGGATGATCCGAACCGCGATCTCGCCACGGTTGGCGACGAAGACTCGCTGCAGGTGCTGGTTCGCAGACTCGCTCATTCGGTGGCGATCACCACCAGCACCTGGCCGAATTCGACCAGGCTGGCGTTCTGCGCCTCGACTCGCACCACGGTGCCGTCGACGCCCGCCCGGATGGTATTGAACAGCTTCATCACCTCGATAATGCCCACGTTGTCATCGGCCCGTACGCGCTGGCCCACCTCGACGAATGGCTTCTCGCCTGGGCCGCTCGCGCGGTAGAAGGTGCCCAGCATGGGAGCACGCACAAAGAGTTCATTGGCGGCCAGAACGGGGGACGCTGCGACGGCAGCAACAGGCGGGTTCGCCATCGCCTCGCCAGCCACCCCGCCGGCTGATGGAGGCGTGCGGGCCGCAGCGGGGGGCGCGCGCAGCATCAGTTCGCCGGCGCTGCGGCGAACGTGCAGTCTGAGGCCGGCGAAGACCAGTTCAATCTCGTCCAGATGTTCGGCACGGTCGACGATCTCCAGGATCACCTTGACGTCTTCGTGGGTCAGGTTCACTGTTTCTCCTTGCGTGCGCTGTGGGGTCACTCAGCTGGCTGCGCCGGCGTATGGAACGTCCTGACCGCCGTAGCGACGTACGCGCAGGTTGGCCTGTTCGGCGTGGCCGAGCATACCCTCCATGTTGCAAAGCCGAGAGCAGTAGCGCCCCACGAGGGCCGAAGCTTCATCCGTCGTGACCCGTTGGTACGTGCAGGTCTTGATGAACTTGCCAACCCAGAGGCCCCCTGTATACCGCGCGGCCCCCCCGGTGGGCAAAGTGTGGTTGGTCCCGATTACCTTGTCACCGAAGGCAACGTTTGTACGTGGGCCAAGGAACAGCGCGCCATAGTTGCGCATGCGACTGAGGAAGTAGTCGGGATCGCGGGTGAGCACCTGTACGTGCTCGATGGCGAGGCGATTGGCCTCGTCCACCATTTCGTTGTAGCTGTCACAGACAATCACCTGACCGAAGTCCCGCCAAGACGCAGAGGCCGTTTCTGCAGTGGGAAGAATGCCCAGCAGCCGTTCGACCTCGCTCATGGTGGCCACGGCCAGTTCACGCGAGTTCGTCAGAAGTATCGCCGGGCTGTTGAAGCCGTGTTCAGCCTGGCCGAGCAGGTCCGTGGCGCACATCTCCGCGTCAACGCTGTCATCGGCGATGAGCAGGGTCTCGGTCGGGCCAGCGAGCAGATCGATGCCGATGCGGCCGAACATCTGTCGCTTCGCCTCTGCGACGAACTCGTTGCCGGGACCAACCACCATGGCCGTGGGCGAGATACTTTGCGTGCCTATGGCAAACGCACCGATCGCCTGGACGCCGCCGAGCGTGTAGATTTCATCAGCGCCGCCCAGGTGCATGGCGGCGATGACCGCGGGGGCGACCTTGCCGTGTGAAGCGGGAGACGATGCGGCAATCCGGGGAACACCCGCGACCTTGGCGGTCACCACGCCCATGTGCGCAGATGCGATCAGGGGAAACTTGCCCCCGGGTACGTAACACGCGACGCTTTCCACCGGCAGATTGCGATGCCCGAGAACCACCCCTGGGAGGGTCTCCACCTCGACATCGCGCAGCGCGTCTTTCTGCATCTGCGCGAAATTGCGGATCTGCGCCTGGGCAAACCGGATGTCATCCAGCTGGCCCGGGGTGAGCTGTCGCAAGCAGTTGGCGATTTCACCCTCGTTGAGGCGGAAGGACTGTGGCGTCCAGTTGTCGAACTTCTGAGAGTACTCGCGCAGCGCGGCGTCGCCACGCGTCTCAATGTTTGCCAGGATGTCCTGAACCGTCTGGCGGACGGTGCTGGCACTTCGGGCAGCGAGCTCGCCCTTCTTGCCATGCTTCAGGTAGTGAATTCCCATCCGGCGCTCCATTTGTATTGCGGGATCGACTCACGCCACGCCTGAACGCACGGCCGCGAATCGGAATTGAAGGCCCAGTGTGACGCAATAGGGCGCGCAAAAACTATGCAAATTCCGGGGGAAAACACTGAAGACAGCCCGAGGCCGCTGCCGACCGAGGCGGTTCTTCTGCTTTGCACAAATGGGAGTCTTCTGCCTTGCGCAAATGGGAGAGCCCAAACCAGCCTCGCAGCGGGCACCCCTTAGGGTTTTCGTGGATTATTTGCGCAGTCTTTGCACGGAGTGTCGTCTCATAATCTTGTCGTACGCAAATTTTTCCGGCAGCAATTTGCACTGGGAATGCAGCCTCTCACCCTCCGTTCGTGTGAAAGCGACCGCGGGCCCGATGGTGTGAATGTCAAGGCGGGGGAGCAGATGTATGCGACGGTCAGTAGCAAACGGGCATCGGTCTCCCCAACCGGAGAGACCTGAATGAACTCGTTTTCAGCATTTCGGCTTGACGGCCGGGTTGCGCTGGTGACCGGGGGCGGGCGCGGCCTGGGGTTCGCGATCACACAGGCGCTGGCCGAAGCGGGCGCTCGGGTTGCCATCGCCGAGGTCAACCCAGAACTGTGCGCCCAGGCGCAGGGCAAGCTGCGCGAGCAGGGCCACGAGGCCCTGGGCATCGTCACCGACGTCACCAACCGTCGCTCAGTGGATGCGGCGGTGGAACAGGTCGCCCGAGAGTGGTCCGACATTGATGTTCTGGTCAACAACGTTGGCGCAGGTTACCGCCGGCAGGACAACTGGCCGACGCCGGCGAGCATTCCCTTCGAACTTGTGACGGAGGAGAACTGGCGCCTCGTCCAGGACATCAATCTCACCAGTGTCTTTCACTGCTGCCAGGCGGTGGGGAAGTCGATGCTCGAGAAAGGGCGCGGCACGATCGTCAACGTGGCGTCCATCTCGGGAATGGTGGGGAACATCAAGCGCCACAATGCCTCCTACTGCGCAGCCAAGGCCGGGGTGATCATGCTGACCCGGCAGGTCGCCAGTTCCTGGGCCAGCAAGGGTGTCCGGGTCAATGCGATCGCGCCGGGCTACATGCGTTCCGAAATGGGCATCCCGGCGCTGGAGGATCCCAACGTCCGCGAGTTGCTGCCCGTGATGACCCCTATGGGGCGTGCCGGGCAGCCGCACGAGTTGGGCGGCGCGGCGATCTACCTGGCTTCGGATGCATCCTCCTTCATGACCGGCCAGTGCCTGGTGGTGGACGGTGGCTATACCCTTTGGTGAGCGCCCAAAGCGCCGAGGAAAAAAACGATGGCCATACGCTCACCCAGCCTCGCAGCCCGGGCACGCAACATCCGCCGCCACGCGCTCCAGATGGGCGCAGTACAGGGCCAGGGCTATATCGGGCAGGCACTCGGCTGGGCCGATGTTTTCGCGGTGGCCTACTTCCACGCACTGAACCTGCGGCCAGCCGACCCGGATTGGGAAGGCAGGGACCGCTTCCTGCTATCGGTCGGCCACTATGCGATCGGCCATTACGCCGCACTCGTCGAAGCGGGCGTCATTCCCGGGAGCGAGAAGCAAACCTACGGATGCGACGACAGCCGGCTACCGATGTCTTCCATGGCAACCTATACCCCGGGTGTGGAAATGTCAGGCGGTTCACTGGGCCTTGGACTGCCAATTGCTGTTGGCATGTCCCTAGCGCTGCGAGCAAGGAGCAACCCGGCGTTTGTTTACAACTCGATGTCAGACGGCGAACTCAATGAGGGCTCCACCTGGGAAGCGGCCATGGCCGCCAGTCACCACAACCTGTCAAACCTGATTTGTCTGGTGGACATCAATAACCAGCAGGCCGATGGGAAATGCTCGCGAATCAACGGCTTCGAGCCCCTGCAAGACAAATGGTCCTCCTTCGGCTGGCACGTGCAGCGTGTCGGCCACACGGAGGGCATCGAGGTGCTGGTTCGGGCCTTTGACCAAGCCAGATTCACGGATGTCACGGCGCCGCGCGTGATCCTGTATGACTCCCTCATGGGTAAGGGAGTCTCGTTCCTCGAATCGCGTGAAAGCAACCACTTCCTGCGGGTCGAGCCAGCGGAGTGGCAACGGGCCATCGACGAGCTTGAGGCGGAATCAGTTCAGGACAACCAATGACAGCAGTCACGACACCGCGCCTGACCACGGCGGCCATGATCGCCTCCATCGCGGGGCCCGACCAGAAGACGAGGCCGGCACCCTTTGGACATGCGCTCGTCGCCGCAGCGGCCACTCGACCTCAGATCGTGGGAGTGACGGCCGATCTGTCGAAATACACCGACCTCGAAGTTTTCGAGCGCCAGTACCCCGAGCGGTTCTTCCAGTTCGGAATGTCCGAGCAGCTGCTGTTGGGAGCGGCCGGAGGCATGGCCAAAGAGGGCCTGCTGCCGTTCGCTACGACATTCGCCACATTCGCGACGCGACGGGCGTACGATTTCATTCACCAAGTGATCGCTGAGGAGAACCTGAATGTCAAGATCGCCTGCGCGCTTCCGGGACTGACCTCGGGCTATGGGCCCAGTCACCAGGCCACCGACGACATCGCTGCCCTCCGCGCCGTGCCTGGCCTGACCATCGTCGATCCCTGCGATGCGCTCGATATTGCGCAGTGCGTCGAAGCGATCGCCGACCATCAGGGCCCGGTCTACATGCGGCTTCTCCGGGGCCACGTTCCCCTGGTACTTGACGAGTATGACTATCGTTTCGAGCTCGGCAAGGCCAAGATGCTGAGAGAGGGGAAGGATGCCCTGCTGATCTCGTCGGGCCTTCTGACTATGCGTGCGCTCGAAGCCGCACGGCTTCTCGAGCAAGACGGCGTTTCGGTGGCCGTTCTCCACAGCCCTACAATCAAGCCGCTTGACGAAGCGACCCTCCTTCGTGCCGCGTCCCAACCTGCGCGCATGGTCGTGGTTTGCGAAAACCATTCGGTGATAGGCGGACTGGGCGAGGCGGTGGCCTCGCTGCTGATGCGCGAGGGCGTGAGCACCACCTTCCGGCAGATCGCCCTTCCCGACAAGTTC
This sequence comes from Pseudomonadota bacterium, assembly GCA_041178265.1. Taxonomy (GTDB): domain Bacteria; phylum Pseudomonadota; class Gammaproteobacteria; order Burkholderiales; family Burkholderiaceae_C; genus Ramlibacter. The sequence continues at coordinate 12,113 of JBEGVR010000079.1, forward strand.
CTGGATGCCGGCGCGCTGCCGACGCTGCACGAGCGCTACGGTATCTCGAGCCCACGCATAGCTGCCACGATCCGTGGCTGGCTGTGACGGACGACGCCATGCGAACGACCGTCGCCCGGCCGGCTAAAGCCCGCTCCAAGGGCGGGGCTGCCGGCCCGCGGAACGAGGAACAACAGGGTTTGGTACGGGAGGGCAACGGATGCGAAGCGTCGTATGCCTGCACCCTGGAGGGTGTCGCCCGGCGTGCTGGCTTCTCCATCTCGACGGTCTCGCGCGCGCTGGCCGGTCACCGGGCCATCAGCGCCGACACCCGCCAGGAGGTTCAGCGCGCTGCCGCCGAAATGGGGTATCGCATGCCGATGCGGGGACGCAGCACCAAAAAAGCCGCGACGCGCATCGTCGGTGTCGTGGTGGGAGCGCTGCACAACCCCTTCCTGACCTCCCTCTTGGAGCACCTGCACGATGCTCTCGCCGACGCCGGCTACCGCATCACGCTCATCATCGACCCGATGGATGACGCTAGCAGCCTGCAGACGCTCAGGCCGCTGATCGACGGTTTTCTAGACGGGATGATCTTTGCCACGGCCACGCTCGGATCATCGGTCATCGCGGAGCTGCAGCGCCGCGGGGTTCCGCTTGTGCTTGTCGTCCGGTCCACCGACGACGCGGGCGTCGACATGGTGGAAATCGACAATGTCCATGCTGGGATGGAAGCCGCGCGCCACCTGCACGAACTGGGCCACCGCCGTATCGGCCTGGCAATGGGTCCGCGCAACACCTCTACCAGTCGCGACAGAGCCGCAGGTGCCACGCAGTGGCTGGTGAGCCACGGCCACGACGAGGCCGACCTACCTGTCATCTGGGGCGAATACACACTGGAAAGCGGCTACTCCAGCGCTTTGACCTTGTTGGATCGGCCCCGGACCGTGACTGCAATCGTCGCGGGCAACGACACCATCGCGCTTGGCGTGATGGAGGCGGCACGACGCCGAAGCATCGCCGTGCCCGAAGCGCTGTCCATCATCGGCTTCGACGACATGCCGCTTTCTGGCACCCATACCTTCGCGCTCACGACCATTCGGCAGCCGGTAGAAGCGATGGCAAGTACGGCCGCTCGCCGTCTCCTTGAACGGATGAACGGACGGATTCCGCCAACCCCGTCGCGCGACATATTGCCTATCCACCTGATACAGCGGCGCACCACCGGTCCCGCGCCCGACTGAGCCATAAAAAGACAAATCCGCATCTCATGAACTTTTATCAATCAACTCTCGCAATTGTGGGTGTTATTTAGAGTATCCGCAGGCAAATGAAAACTGAATCCAAATATTTTGCAGATACCTTAAAAAGTGAAAAACTTCTATTTTTCACTCGTCGGATTGGCTTGGGGCTTCTTGGATTTTTGATATTTTTCTCTATTTGGTATGTCATATGGGCATCTGGATTCGTTCAACGTGAGTTGATACCGCGCCCCGACCAGATACTACTTCAGTTAATTTATAATTTCACAGAGTCAGGCCTTTTATGGGATCTGCTCAGTAGTGTACAACGTGTTGTAATTGGCATGGCAATAGGAATTACTTTAGCCCTTCCTACCGGATTCGCTTTGGCTTGGTACCCAAAAATCGGGCAAATTTTTAAAACGCTGATCAATTCTTTTCGCGCGCTACCCCCAATTGCTCTTAGTCCCTTGGTAATTGTATTTCTTGGTATTGGTGAGGTCGCCAGAACCAGTATTTTAATTTATGCTGCTTTTTTCTCCTCTTTGGTTGTGATTTATGAAGCTGTTTCAGCGATTGAGGAGGTTTATATAAGAGCAGCGCGTGTTCTTGGAACAAATGAATGGGAGATTTTTCGGAAAATTGTAGTTCCGCTGTTAATCCCAAATCTATTTGTTGCACTG
>JBEGVR010000080.1:0-25400 GCA_041178265.1 Pseudomonadota bacterium
AGCACCGCAAGGCCTGGGCCGCCTGGAATTACGAGCGTGGCACCGACGCCACCGAGGCTGCGCGCGTGTGCCTGCACTACCTGCTCAATCAGCTGCAACCCCTGCCCTGGACGCAGCCGGTGGTGGTCTCGCTCAATCCGGTGCGCGCCATCGACCCGGCCCACGTGATCGGCGACTACGACTACGCCCACCCGGTATTCGACCTGGCCGCCATCCGCGCCCAGGCCCGCCTGCACGAAGTGCAGGGCCGGCGCGCCACCTGGTTCGCCGGAGCCTGGATGGGGTATGGCTTCCATGAGGACGGACTGAAGGCCGGCCTGGCCGCAGGCCGCGGCGTGCGCACGCAGGCCGAGGGCGGCGCGCCGCCCACCCCCGCCACCGCCCCGCCGTCGGAGGCCCTGGCGTGACCCGCCCGCAGCCGACACCGCTCAGCGGCGCGTCTGCGCAGCCGCTGATCGGATTCGGCCAGGTGCGTCACACCCGCCTGCGGCCCGCGCGCAACGCGTTTGCCTACTCCACCTACTTCCTGCTGCTGCCCCTGCGCTCGATGCACCGCGAAGGCTGCAGCGCGCTGGCCCACAACCGGCGAGGCGCCCTGAGCTTCCATGACCGCGACCACGGCGACGGCCGTGACAACGCGCTGCAATGGCTGGACGATCTCCTGGGCAGTGAAGGCATCACCGACGCCGACGGCGAAGCCTGGCTGCATTGCTACCCGCGCGTTCTGGGCTTCACCTTCAAGCCCGTGAGCTTCTGGTACTGCCACCGCGCCGACGGCAGCCTGCGCGCCATCGTCGCGGAGGTGAACAACACCTTCGGCGAGCGCCATTGCTACCTGCTGGATGCGCCCGCCTTCGGCGCCGAACTGCGCGCGGACAAGGTGTTCCATGTCTCGCCCTTTTGCACCCTGGCTGGCGGCTACCGCTTTCGCTTCATGATCACGCCCGGGCGCGAGCGCACCGTGGTGCGGATCGACTACGACGACGCCGACGGCGCACTCCTGCAAACCAGCGTGAGCGGCGCGCTCGAACCCGTGACTGCGGCATCGGTGCGGCGCGCCGTGTGGCGCTATCCCGCCATGACACTGGGCGTGATCGCCCGCATCCACTGGCAGGCCGTGCGCCTGTGGGCCAAGCGCGTGCGCTTCGTGCGCAAGCCGCGGCCGCCCGAACTCTTCGTCACTCGCTGACCCGCTTTCCCCGAACGACGGACATGAACACGCAGACGACCTCCCTCTCCGAGTTCGCGCTCCCGGCCGGTACGCCGGCCGCCGCGCACACCGCCCTCTCCCTGTTGCAGCGCCTCCAGCACGGCACGCTCACGGTGCAACTGCCCGATGGCAGCCTGCGCCGCTTCGGCAACCGCCAGGGCCCCGCCGCCGCGCTCTCGCTTCGCAACTGGAACGCCTGCGCCGCCGCCCTGAAGTCCGGCGACATCGGTTTTGCCGAGACCTACATCGCCGGCGACTGGACCACGCCGCAACTGGCCGACCTGCTGCGCGTTTTCATCGCCAACCGCCGCGAGATCGACGACGTGATCTACGGCACCTGGGCGGGCCGGCTGCTGCACCGCCTGCGCCACCTTCTTCATCGCAACACGCGCGCCAACAGCCAGAAAAATATCCACGCCCACTACGACCTGGGCAACGCCTTCTACACGCTGTGGCTCGATGGCACGATGAACTATTCATCGGCCTGGTTCGGCGGCGACCGCGCGCAATCCATGCAGCAGGCGCAACAGGCCAAGGTGCACCGCGCCCTGCGCATGGCGGGCGTGCGACCGGGCGACCGCGTGCTGGAAATCGGCTGCGGCTGGGGCGCACTGGCCGAGGCGGCCGTGCGCGACTTCCGTGCCAACCTCGTGGGCGTGACCCTGTCCACCGAGCAGTTGCAGCACGCGCAGGCGCGCATGACCCCCTTGAACACCCCCGCCGCCTCGGCCGAACTGCGACTGCAGGACTACCGCGACATCCAGGACGGCCCCTACGACGCGGTCTGCTCCATCGAGATGGTCGAAGCCGTCGGCCGCGAATACTGGCCCGACTACTTTGGCGCCATGGCGCGCCTGCTCAAGCCGGGTGGCCGCGCCTGCATCCAGAGCATCGTGATCGACGACGCGCTGTGGGACCGCTACATCCGCTCCACCGATTTCATCCAGCAGTACATCTTTCCCGGCGGCTGCCTGCCCTGCCCGCGCGAATTCCGCCGCGAGGCGCAGGCCGCCGGCCTCACCGTGGTGGACGAATTCGCCTTCGGGGGTGACTACGCCGAAACGTTGCGCCGCTGGCGCGACGCCTTCCTCGCCGCCAAGGCGCAGGTTCTGCAACTGGGGTTTGATGAGAGGTTCATCCGTACATGGGAGTTCTATCTCGCCTACTGCGAGGCGGCGTTCGACGAGACGAACATCGACGTCGTCCAGTACACGCTGCAAAAGTCCTGAGTGCCGGGCTGCGTGCCGCCCTGAGACACCGGCTGTCCACCAGCCTGCTCGCGGGCGCGCTGGCGGCCCTGTGCCTCATGGCGCCCGTGCGCGCCAGCACGCCCGCTGAACGCCTGCCGGCGGCCGTCTCCGCGCAGGCCGGGGCCGAGCTCGTCCCCGCAGGGCGCGGGCGCCTGACCTGGTGGGGCTTCGAGGTCTATGACGCGACGCTCTGGACGGCGCGGGGCTTTCGCGTGGAGCAGTACGCCAGCCACCCCTTCGTGCTGGAACTGGCCTACCAGCGCAATTTCAGCGCCGCCGAGATCAGCCGCACCTCGCTGAAGGAGATGCGCCGCCACGGCCCCATTGACCCCGCCCAGGCCGAACGCTGGCAGGCCCAGCTCGCGGCATCGCTGCCCGACGTGAAGCGCGGCGACCGCCTCGCGGGTGTGTACCGTCCCGGTCAGGGCGTGGCCTTCTTCCACAACGGCCGCCTGGCCGGCGAGGTCGCTGACGCGCAGTTTGCGCGCCTGTTCTTCGCCATCTGGCTGGGGGAGGCCACCTCGGCGCCCGACTTGCGCCAGGCGCTGACCGCAGGCGGTACCAAGCCATGACCCTGAAGCGGCCACACGCATGACGCCGCACAACCGCCCTTTCGGCGCTGCCGATGGCATGCGCTACGGCCTGCTGGGGCTGCCCCTGGCCTTCGTGGCCTTGCCGCTGTACGTGGTGGTGCCCCATCACTACGCCAGCACCTTCGGCATCCCGTTGGCCCTGCTCGGCGCCGTGCTGCTGGCGGCGCGCCTGCTCGATGCACTGGTCGATCCCCTGATCGGCCGCGGCGTCGATCGCCTGTATGCGCGTTCGATCCGCGCGGTGCTCGCCCTGGGTGGCGCGGCGGCCTGCCTGCTGGCACTGGGCTTTTACCTCCTGTTCTTTCCGCCCGTGCGCGAGGTCCCATCCCTCATGGCCTGGCTGGCCGCGACGCTGGCGGTGACCTACCTGGCCTTCAGCGTCCTGACCGTGGCCCACCAGTCCTGGGGCGCCATGCTCGGGGGCGACGAAGCGCAACGCGCGCGCATCGTCGGCTGGCGCGAAGGCCTGGGCGTGGTGGGCGTGCTGGTCGCCTCGGTGGCACCGGCTACGCTGGGCCTGACGGCCACCGCCGTCTTGTTCGCGGTGCTGCTGGCCGTGGGCTGGGTCGCCTGGGCGCGCAGCCTGCGCCCGCAGGCCCAGGCCACCACCACCGAGGCCTCGGCCCTGTGGCTGCCCCTGCGCCGCCCCGCATTCCGGCGCCTCCTGACGGTCTTCATGCTCAATGGCATCGCCAGCGCGGTGCCCGCCACCCTGGTGCTGTTCTTCGTGCAGGACCGCCTGCAGGCGCCACGCAGCTGGGAGCCCGCCTTCCTGGGCCTGTACTTCCTGTGCGCCGCGCTGTCGATCCCGCTGTGGCTGCGGGGGGTGCGCCGCTGGGGCCTGGCGCGCAGCTGGCTGGCCGGCATGGGCCTGGCGATCGCCGCGTTCGTGTGGACCGCGGGCCTGGGCGCGGGCGACGCGCCGATGTTCCTGCTGGTGTGCGCCGCATCCGGCCTGGCGCTTGGCGCCGACCTCGCCCTGCCCGGCGCGCTGCTGGCCGGCCTGATCCAGGACGCGGGTGATCGCGGCCGCCATGAGGGCGCCTACTTCGGCTGGTGGAACTTCGCCACCAAACTGAATCTGGCCCTGGCGGCCGGCCTGGCCCTGCCCCTGCTCGGTCTGGCCGGCTATGCGCCCGGCGCGCGCGACGCGCAGGCCCTGTCCGCCCTGACCTTTGCCTACGGCGTGCTGCCCTGCGTCCTGAAGCTGCTGGCTGCAGCCGGCCTGTACGTCACCCTGATCCGACCCGACACCGCCACCTCCAAGGTCACGCCATGAAACGACGCCTCCTGCTCGCCACCGCCCCCGCCACCCTGGCCCTGATGACGGGCTGCGCCAGCCCGGACGTCGCCGACTACCAGGGCGAGAAGCCCGCGCTGGACCTTCGCACCTACTTCAACGGCACGGTCGACGCCTGGGGCGTCTTCACCGACCGCTCCGGCAAGGTGGTCAAGCGCTTCACCGTCGTCATGGAGTGCACCTGGCAGGGTGACGAGGGCGTGCTGGACGAGGCCTTCACCTACTCCGACGGTACCAAGCAGCGCCGCGTCTGGCGTGTGCGCAAGCTGCCAGACGGCCGCTACACCGGCACCGCCGACGACGTGGTGGGTCAGGCCCAGGGCCAGGCGCGCGGCAACGCGCTGCGCTGGCGCTACACCCTGGCCCTGCCGGTCGACGGACGCGTGTGGCACGTGGACTTCGACGACTGGATGTACCTCATGTCCGAGAAGGTGCTGCTCAATCGCGCCACCATGAGCAAGTTCGGCATCACCCTCGGGGAAGTGACGCTGTCCTTCACCAAGCGATGAACGGCCTGCACCTGCAACCCCCGGCGCCCTCGAAGGCGACGCCCCCGAAGCGCCGCTGGTTCGCGCCCCTGAACCCGCCGCTGTCGGACTGGGCGGGCCGGCGTGTCTGGCTGCTGGGGGCCTCCACCGGCATCGGGCGCGCGCTGGCGCAGGCGCTGCATGCGCAGGGCGCGCGGGTATTCGTCTCGGCGCGCGGCGAAGCGGCCTTGCTGTCCTTCGTGGCGGACCACCCAGGCGCGCAGGCCCGGCCCGTGGATGCCACCGACCCCGAGGCCGTCGCGCGCATCGCCGCCGAGATCGCGCAAGGCGGCGGCATCGACTGCGCGGTCTATTGCGCGGGCCACTACCGCGCCCTGCGCGCGACCGCCTTCGACCTGCAGGAGATGCTGCAGCACGAACGCGTGAACTACACCGGCGCGCTGCACCTGCTGGCGGCGGTGCTGCCGTCCATGCTGGCGCGAGGCAGCGGCCACATCAGCCTGGTGAGCAGCGTGGCCGGCTACCGTGGCCTGCCCAATGGCCTGGCCTACGGCCCGACCAAGGCGGCCCTGATCAACCTGGCCGAGACGCTGTACATCGACCTGCGCGATCGCGGCATCGGCGTGAGCCTGATCAACCCGGGATTTGTGGAGACGCCGCTCACCGCGCAAAACCAGTTCGAGATGCCGGCGCTGATCTCGCCGCAACAGGCAGCCGATGCCATCCTGCACGGGTGGCGCAAGGGCTGCTTCGAGATCCATTTTCCGAAGCGTTTCACGTTGGGGGTGAAGCTGCTGGGCCTGTTGCCGTTCAGGCTGTACCAGGCCGCAGTGCGGCGCATCACCGGGCTGTGAGGCCCGCGCCGAATCACGGCGCGCCGGCGCTTCTCAGGCCGGCTGCGACTCGAGAAAGCTCGGACGCTGCATCAGTTTTTCATGCAGGCGAGCGAGGTTGGGGTAGGGCGTGCGCCAGTCGATCTGGCCGAAGCGGAAATCCAGATAGCCCAGCGCGCAGCCCACCGCGATGTCGGCCAGGGTCAGGTGGATGCCCGCACAAAACGGCTTGTCGCCCAAGCCCAGGCTCATGGCCTTGAGGCTGGCGTGGGTCTTATCCAGCTGGCGGTCGATCCAGGCCTGGCTGCGCTCGCCGGCCTTGCGCCCGCCCCAATGCTGCTCCATGCGCGCCAGCACCAGTGCATCCAGCACCCCGTCGGCCAGGGCTTCCCAGGTCTTGACCTCGGCGCGCTCGCGGCCCACCGGCGAAATCAGCTTGCCCACGGGCGACAGCGTGTCCAGGTACTCGACGATCACGCGTGAATCGAACAGCGCCTCTCCGCCCTCCATCACCAGGCAAGGCACCTTGCCCAGGGGGTTGGACTGCATGATGGTGGTGTCGGGGCTCCAGACGTCCTCAAGCACCAGCTGGTATTCCAGCTTCTTCTCGGTCATCACGATGCGCACCTTGCGCACATAGGGGCTGGTGGTAGCTCCGATCAGTTTCATGGGCAGGGGCTTTCAGGTCATACACGAAGTGGGCCGCGCATTTTAGGTCCAAGCCCTGCCGCCACGGGGATGCCCCTGTGGGGGACACCTACAATTGATGGCATGACGCTTTCCACCATCGCCGCGCTGTCCCCGCTGGACGGCCGCTACGCGGCACGCCTGGCGCTGCTGCGCCCGCTCATGAGCGAGATGGGCTTCATGCACAAGCGCGTGCAGGTCGAGGTGTGCTGGTTCATCGCCCTGTCCGATGCCGGCTTTGCCGAATTCAAGCCCTTGTCCTCGGGTGCGCGCACTTACTTGCTCGGCCTGGTCAAGAATTTTTCCGAGGCCGACGCCCTCGCCATCAAGGACATCGAGAAAACCACCAACCACGACGTCAAGGCCGTCGAGTACTGGATCAAGTCCCGGTTCGAGGCGCGCCCCGAGCTGCGGGCTGTGGCCGAATTCGTGCACTTCGCCTGCACCAGCGAGGACATCAACAACACCAGCCACGCCCTGCAGCTCAAAGCCGCCCGAGAGCAGGTGATCCTGCCCACGCTGGACGGCCTCATCGCCAAGCTGCGCGAGATGGCCCACGCCCACGCCGACGTGCCCATGCTCAGTCGCACGCACGGCCAGACTGCCAGCCCCACCACCGTCGGCAAGGAGATCGCCAACGTGGTGGTGCGCCTGGCCGCCGCGCGCGAGCGCATCGCCGGCGTCAAGCTCCTGGCCAAGATGAATGGCGCGGTGGGCAACTACAACGCGCACCTCGCAGCCTGGCCCGACTTCGACTGGGAGGCCTTCAGCCGCAAGCTGGTCGAATCGCCCGAACCCTTCGGCCTGGGCCTGACCTTCCAGCCCTATAGCATCCAGATCGAGCCGCACGACTACATGGCCGAACTGTTCGACGCGCTGGCCCGCACCAACACCATCCTGATCGACTGGGCGCGCGACGTCTGGGGCTACATCAGCCTGGGCTACTTCAAGCAGAAGCTGCGCGAGGGCGAAATCGGTTCGTCCACCATGCCGCACAAGGTCAACCCGATCGACTTCGAGAACGCCGAAGGCAACCTGGGCCTGGCCAACGCGCTGCTGCGGCACCTGGCCGACAAGCTGCCCGTCTCGCGCTGGCAGCGTGACCTCACCGATTCCACCGTGCTTCGCAATATGGGTGTGGCCCTGGGCTACTCGGTGCTGGCCTACCACGCCATGGGCGTGGGCCTGGCCAAGCTCGAACTCAATGCGCAGGCCCTGGCCGATGATCTCGACCAGGCCTGGGAAGTCCTGGCCGAACCGATCCAGACTGTCATGCGCCGCTACGGCGTGCAGGGCGCCTACGAAAAACTCAAGGAAGTCACGCGCGGCAAGACCGTTCGCCCCGAAGACCTGCACGCCCTGATCCGCTCGCTGGAGATCCCCGAGGCCGAGAAGACGCGCCTGCTGGCGATGACCCCCGCAAGCTACACCGGCCTGGCCGCCACCCTCGCAAGACGCGCTTGACTTGAATCCCCCCCGACGCGCCTTCGACGCCTCCCCCCGCAGGGGGGCGCTGCCAGCGGCCCGGCAACGCCGGTTCTGCGGCCACCCTGGTATCGCACCGTGCGGGGCTCGGTACCCGCACACTTTCGGACGCCATGGCGCTTAAATCCACCATCTTCAAGGCAAGCGTGCAGCTGGCCGACATCGACCACGGCTACTACGCCGACCATGCGCTCACCCTGGCCCGCCACCCGAGCGAGACCGACGAGCGCATGATGATCCGCCTGGCCGCCCTGGCCCTGAACGCGCACGAGCTGCAGTCCACCTGCGGCGGCGACGGCACCCTGGCCTTCGGCGCAGGCCTGTCCGACCCCGACGAACCCGATGTCTGGTTACGAGACTTCACCGGCCGCACGCGCCTGTGGATGGAAATCGGCCAGCCCGAGGACAAGCCGGTGGCCAAGGCCTGCAGCAAGGCCGACCGGGTGCGCCTGTATTGCTTCGCGCATTCCGCGGACATCTGGTGGCGCGGCATCGAAGGCAAGCTTTCGCGCCTGGCCAGCCTCGAGGTGTTTCGCATCCCCTCCGAGACGAGCCAGGAACTGGCCCGCCTGGCGGCGCGCTCCATGCAGCTGCAGGCGACGGTGCAGGAAGGTGTGCTGATGCTCGGTGACGGCCAGCGCACCGTGGACATCGAGCCGATACGCTGGAAGTGAGCCGATGCTTGCGGCCCTTTCAGGCCGGAGGGGGCCCGGGCTGGCTTGCAGCGGTGGCCGCGACGCCTTCCGCCGCCCGCTCGCGATAGCGGTTGAAGCGCCAGGCATCACCCTCGATCGTGATGCGGCGCCAGGTGGCGCGCTTCTCGCTGGGTGACATCGCGGGCCAGTGCTGCACCTCATCGAAGGTGCGGCCGCACCCCTTGCACATCGCATCGCCCTGGCTGGTCGAACAGATCGCGATGCACGGCGTGTCCGGCGTGGTGTCGTACCACGCCCGCCAGGCGGCATAGGCCGGGGCCGGAAAGCCCTGCTCCGCGACCTCGTCCTCGTGGTGGAACACCATGAGGGCGTAGACCTCGGCCAGGGCGCGCAACTCGGGCGCCAGCGTGATGCCATCGGGAGACGGCTTCTTCTCGCGCCAGTAGTTGATCGCGGCTTCGATGTCGGTGATGTGGATGGATGGCATGGCGGCAGGGGACGCGGATGATAGCGCCTGCGCGGTCGCTGCGACCCCGATGCTATTCTTACCCCATGACCCTGAGCCCCCGCGTCCGACCGTTGCGTGCGGCCTCCTGCTCCTGGCGGCGCCCATGAAACTCATCACCAAGTGGCTGCTCAGTGCGGCGGCCTTGTTGTTCGTCGCCGAGATCTACGACGGGGTGGAGGTGACCGGCTACACCACGGCGCTGTGGGCAGCCTTCGTGATCGGCCTGCTCAATCTCTTCGTCCGGCCGATGCTGGTGCTGCTGACGCTCCCCGTGACGGTGCTCACGCTGGGCCTGTTCCTTTTCATCATCAACGCGCTGATGTTCTGGTGGGCGGCCAGCGTGCTCGATGGATTCCAGGTACGCGGCTTCGGCGCGGCGCTGCTCGGGTCTTTCATCTACTCCGCGCTGGGCCTTCTGATCGACCTAGCGCTCGAGCGCCTGTTCTCGAAGCAGTGATTCCACCGCCCGCGCGCGCGTGTCGATGATGGACGCCTCGATGTGGTCGGGGGTGCCACGCCGGGCCAGTTCCTGGGCCGCGCGCAGCCGGTCGAGCGCCGCGGGGTAATCGAGCCAGGCCACGCGGGCCTCCGCCTCGGAGCGGATCGCGCGCAGGGCCAGGCCCTGTGCGGACTGCGCGCCGGCCAGCGCCTGCCAGGCGGTGCCATCGGCGGGATGCAGGGCCACCCAGGTCTGAAGCCGCCCCATCGCCTCGGCCGGCTGGCCGGCGCGCACTGCGGCCTGCGCCGCGAGCAAAAGCTCAGGCCGCGCCGACGCCATGCCCACAGACGCCAGTGCACGCGCAGCATCACCGCCGGCCAAGGCCAGTTCGGCCCCGAGCAGGCGCGCCAGCCGGGCGCCGGCCAGGTGGTCCGCCACCTGCGGCGCGAGCCGCTCCTGGTAACGCAGCGCGCGCGCCAGGTCCCGCAGCTGCATGGCGGCCAGGGCGCCCGCATACAGGGCTGCGGCGCGGCGCTCCAGGGGCGCGTCGGCGGCCACGACGTCCGCCTCGCGCACCAGGGCCTGCTGCAACTCCACGCCGCCGGTGGACAGCGCCCGCGCCCGCGCCGCCATGAGCGCATGCTCCAGGTCGGCACGTGCGGGCGACGCGCGTTCGCCCAGGGGCTGGCGTGATCGCATGTCCACGATGCGCTCCAGGGTCAGCGGGTGGGTGCGCAGGTAGGGAAAGGCGCCGTTGTCGTTCAGGCGGGAAGACTGCTGCAGCTTCTCAAACATGGTCACGAAGCCCTGGCCCTGGAAACCGGCCTGCGTCAGCACGCCCAGGCCGATGCGGTCAGCCTCGCGCTCCATGTCGCGCGAGAAATTGAGCTGGCCCTGCACGCCGGCGGCCTGCCCGCCGGTGATCAGGGCGGCAGCGGCGTCCGGGCTGCGGGAAGCCGCCAGCGCGCCCAGGATGATGGCCCCGATCACGAAGGGCGTCTGGCGCTTGTCCTGCGTCATCATGCGGGCGATATGGCGCTGGGTCACGTGACTGAGTTCGTGCGCCAGCACCGAAGCCAGTTCGTCGCGGCTCGTGGTTACCGCCACCAGGCCCAGGTGCAGCCCCAGCCAGCCACCGGGCAGGGCAAAGGCATTGATGGTGCGGTCCTTGCCCAGAAGCACGCGCCAGGCATAGCGCTGGTCCAGATCCGGCGTCATCTCGCCGCGCAGGCGCGCCGCTGCGAGCAGCGGCTGCCACAGGCTTTGCACGTATTCGCCAAGCAGCGGGTCGTCGATGTAATCGGGGTCGCGGTACAACTCGCGCGCGATGCGCTCGCCGATGCGGCGCTCGGCGCTGGGCGTGAGGTCGTAGCCGTCGCCCATGCTGGGAAGCTGCGCGGGGGCGGGGGCCCAGGCAAGCACCAGGGCCAGGGCTGCCGCCGCAACGCGCGAGCGGCGTCGCCGTATCATGGAATCCTTCATACCTTCGATGATGCTCTGATCCAAACCGCAGCCATGAGTTCACCCCTCACCCATTTTGACGCCCAGGGCCAGGCCCACATGGTGGATGTCTCCGCCAAGACCGCCACCCACCGGGTGGCCGTGGCCCAGGGCCGCATCCGGATGCAGGCCGCCACCTTGCAGCGCATTACCGAAGGTACCGCAAAAAAGGGCGATGTCCTGGCGGTGGCCCGCATCGCCGGCATCCAGGGCGCCAAGAAGACCAGCGACCTGATTCCCTTGTGCCACCCGCTGGCGCTCACGCGCGTGGCGGTCGAATTCACCGTCGAACCCGAAGGCCCTTCGGTCCTGTGCCGGTGCACCGCCGAAACCGTGGGGCCGACCGGCGTCGAGATGGAGGCCCTCACCGCAGTGCAGGTGGCCCTGCTCACGATTTATGACATGTGCAAGGCGGTGGATCGCGGCATGACGATCACCGATGTGGGGCTGGTGGAAAAGCGCGGGGGAAAGAGCGGGAGCTGGACGACCCTTGGTTGATCATTGACCGTTCAACCGCGAGAACACCAGCGAGCCACCACTCAAAGATCCGTATTCCCAGGGCTGCTGGCGGCCGCCTGTTTCCCGCATCACGCGGTCTCGCACCTTGCGCAGGACGAGTGAGATGTCTTCCGGCTCGCCAATCAGGTCGAGGACGGCCTGGGTATACGGCGAATGGCGGCCCGCGCCGTCTTCGGCCACCCCCCCGTCACGGGTGGCATACGCGATCAAGGTACCGGTCGGCACCTGCATGGGCGCCAGGCCCCGCCTGAAACCGCGCACGGACGCCGTCATGACCGGGTTGTCCCGGCAGGCGTCGAGAAAGACCACCCGCGTCCGACCGGGCAGGTAGGTGTCGATGATGGTTTCGATCGGCAGGGCCTGGAGCTTGAGCGTGGCCGGCTTGTTGATGTCGATGTTCACGGGCATCAGGTAGTTCATCCCGTCAAGCTGCATGCCGTGACCGGAGTAGTACAAGACCGTCACCGCGCTGGACGCCGCCTTGTGCTGGAACTGGCTCAGGCCCTGCACCAGCGTGTCGCGGTCGCCATCTTCGATCCGGGTCACGCGAAAGCCCAGCTGCGACAACTTGAGTTCGATCGCCCGCGCATCGTTGATCGGATTGGCCAACCTCGCCGAGCCTGGATAGTTGGCGTTGCCAATCACCAACGCGTGCGCCTCGACGCGCGAAGAACCGGCGTCCGAAGTGACGACGGATACCGGAGCAGGCGCTGCAGGGGCGACGGCCGGCGCGAGGGGTGGCTGCGAAACGCCGGCGGTCGGCGCAGGAAAACGGGTCGCAGCCAGCTCCGCCAGGGAGGACTTGAGCAGGCCCACCGCCCAAGCTGCGATCTCGCGTTCGGCCTGGGCCTGAAGCGCGGCCTGCGAGGGCACGCCCTCGCCACACTTGCGGTCCACGGTCGCGGCCACCCTGCGGTCGCTGGCGATGATGCGTGAAGTTCCCGGCCGGCGCGCCCGGACCTGGACATCCAGCTCGTACCTGCGACTCAGGCAGGGAATCTGCAGAACCTGCCAGTCCACGCAGTTTCTGGAGAGAAGCCGTCGCAAAGAGTCCTTGGCACTCTTGTCGGGTTCAGACCAGCGCCGGCACTGACGCTGCTCCTGCGAGGACCGGGTGTCGGAGGTGCTCGCCGCGTAGACCGTCACATCCAGAACCGCATCGGCCTGGTCCGGGTTTTTAGCCTGCCAGCTGGCCCGCGGGAAGGACTGCAGGAATTGCGCCTCAAGGGCACCCAAGACCTGGGCCGAACGCTCGCCACGCACCTCCCCGGGCGCCAGCACGCCGGCAAAATTCAAATCAGGCTCCACGCCCGGCGATGGGTTTTCGACACCCGCGCATCCGGCCCCGGCCACAGCAAGGACCCACACGACCGCGTGCGCGAGCCGCCGGATCCCCGGGGGGCGCGAAATCAAGAAACCAGACAGCACTTTGACCACGGAAAAAGGTTAACGCATCACCCAACGGCCTACGTCAAGCAGGGATATGCGGCAGGCGGGAGATCGGAGAACCGGCATCCGACACCCCGACCCGACACCCGAAGTGCCGGCCGGCATGAACCCCTGCGGGGCTAACATCGCCCCCACCATGACCCTCACCCGACAACAAGCCGTCCTGCTGGTAATCCTCACACTCGTATGGGGCTTCAACTGGCCGATCCTGAAAATGGGGGTGCTGGGGTATCCGCCACTGACCTTCCGCAGCCTCAGCATGTGGCTGGGCCTGCCGTTCCTGGGGCTGGTGCTGTATTTGCGCCGGGTGCCGTTCACTGTCCCGCGTGGCCAATGGCGCGAGTTGCTGGTGCTCGCCACCACCAACATGTTCGTGTGGCATGTGTTGATCATCTTCATGGTGCAGGCCCTCTCCAGCGGCCGTTCGGCGATCCTGGGCTACACGATGCCGATCTTCTCGGCGGTGATCGGCGTGCTCTGGTTTAGCGCGAAGATGCAGCGCCGCGGCTGGATCGGCATCCTGGCGGCCACCGGAGGCGTGGTGCTGCTGCTGTGGCACGAGTTCACCACCTTGAGCGGGCGGCCGCTGGGCGTGGTGATGGGCCTGGTCGGCGCCGCGTTCTGGGGCCTGGGCACGCAGCAGATTCGCCAGACCCGCATGACGGTGCCCACGCTCACCATCGTGTTCTGGATGACGGCCATGACCACGCTGCTGATGTCGGCCCTGGCCTGGATCTTCGAGCGGCCCCAGTGGGATGCACCGCCAGCCCTGACCTGGATGGCCATCGTCTACAACGCCTTCGGCGTGTTCGTGTTCGCGCAAGCCACCTGGCTGTCACTGGCGCGCAACCTGCCCCCGCTGGCCTCGACCCTGAGCGTGATGTTCATCCCGGTGCTGGGCGTGTTCAGCGGCGCGGTGCTGCTCCAGGAGCCCCTGTACTGGCAGGACTGGACGGCTATCGTGCTGATCGTGGTGGCCATCGCCTCGGTGCTCTGGCCATCGTCTCCGTCGCCGGCATCGCCGACGCAGGCCAAAGCCCCCGCATGACCGTCCCGCGCGCCATCCCCCTGCCCGCCGACACCGACCCCGCCCGATGGGGCGTGGCCGACCTGCATCAGGCCTATGCGCAGGGACGCACCGACCCGCTGTCGGTGACGCGCGCGGGCCTCGAACGCGTGGCGCGCCACGACCCGGCGCTGCGCGCCTTCATCCACGTCGCCGCCGCCGAAGCCCTGGCGCAGGCCGCTGCCAGCGCGGCGCGCTGGAATGCCGGCCAGGCGATCGGCCCGCTCGATGGCGTGCCGGTCGCCCTCAAGGACAACATCGATGTCGCCGGCATGCCCTGCACCGCGGGCACTGCCGCCTTCGCCGGGCGCATCCCCGCGCGCCACGCGCCGGCGTGGCAGGCGCTGGCCGATGCCGGCGCGGTCCTGCTTGGCAAGCTGAACATGCACGAGGCCGCCCTGGGCGCCACCACCGACAACCCTGTGCATGGCCGCTGCATCAACCCGCTGCGCGCGGGCTACACCCCGGGCGGCTCCAGCGGCGGATCGGCCGCGACGGTCGCCGGCCACCTGTGCGCCGCCGCCCTCGGCACGGACACCCTGGGCTCGGTGCGCATCCCCGCCGCGTATTGCGGGGTGTTCGGTTTCATTCCCTCGCGCGGCGCGACCTCGCTCGAAGGCATCGTGCCCCTGAGCCCCACGCTCGATGCCGTGGGCCCGCTCGCGCGCTCGGGCCACGACCTGGCCCTGGTCGCCTCGGCCCTGCTGCGTCGGCCGGTGCCCGCACCCTCGCCTGCCGCCTGGAAGGGCCTGCGCGTGGGCTGGTTCCCGCAGGCTGAAGCCGTCGAAATGGCGCCCTCAGTGCGGGCCGCCTGGGAGGGCACACGCGCGCGCCTGCAGGCCCGGGGGGCGTTGCTGCGGCCCGTCCCCCTGCCCGAGTGGGAACCGGCGCGGCTGCGCCTGGATGCGCTCCTTATGAGCGAATGGGAAGGTGCCGCGTACTGGCTGGCGGCGCTGGGTCCCGACTGGCCCGGCCTCAGCCCGGACCTGGTCAAGATGCTGCGTTACGGCCACACCCTGGACCCCGCCCGACGCCAGCGCGCCCAGGCCCACGTGATGGCCCTGCGGACCCTGGCCGCGCGATGCTTCGACGCGGTCGATGTGGTGATGCTGCCGACCACGCCGCAGTGCAGCTTTGCGCACGGCCAGCCCGCCCCTGCCAGCCAGGCCGACTTCGCGGCATTGGCCAACGTGTTGGGCGTGCCGGCGCTGGCCTTTCCCTGTCCGACCGTGGCGGGGCCAGGGCCTGACGAGGGTCTGCCCACCTCGTGCCAGTTCTTCGCGGCGCCAGGCGACGATGCGCGCCTGCTGTCCCTGGCGCCCGCACTGGACAGCCTCTGGGACTGAAGGCCCCTCAGGCGCGTGTCGGGGACAAGGCCTGCAGCCGCCGCCACCAGTCCTGCAGGCCGTCCTGCGCCGGCAGGTCCAGCGCCTGCGCGATCAGGCCCTGGGCGCCGGCGGGCGGCCAGCCCGCATCCACCAGCATCCGGTGCGCCTTGGCGCGCAGCTGCGCCGGCGTCATCGGCTGCTCCGGATCGCCCAGCGCGCTGTCCTCGTCGAACGCGTGCACCGTGCCGTCACGCAGGTGCACGGACAGGTGCGCGCTGAAGCGCCCGGGATAGCGCGCCTCCTGCAGCGGGCCGCAGGATACCTGCACCCGCTGGCGCAGGGCGGCGCAGACCGGGTCCTGCAAGGCGGGCGGCGCGCTGGCGTCCAGCCAGAAATCGCCGTGGCACAGCGCCCAGGCCACCGCATGCTGCAGGCTGAAGCGTGCCTCGTGCGCAGTGGCGGGCAAGGGCTGGTCGGCAAAGGACAGGGCCACCGCGTACGTCTGCAGCGCCAGGCGCTCCACCGCCTGCGGTGGCAGGCCCTGCGCATGCGCCCGCAGCGCGCAGGCGATGGCGGGGTGCACATGGCGGCAGGCGGGCCAGGGCTTGAAGCTCACCGCGTGCAGCCCCCACGGCGCATCGGCCGCAGCCTGCAGCTGATGGCGTGCGGCGTCGGGGTCGGGTGTGACGCCGGTCGCCCGAAGCCACCCATGCTCGCCCTCCAGGATCGCCCGCGGGCCGGTGGCGCCCGCCGCCGCAAGGTCGGCGGCAGTCAGGCCAGCCTGCGCGCTATGACCGGTGGCCACCTGCTTGGCCACGCCGGGCTCGAGCCGGCACTGCCACACGCCAGCGGCCTGCATGCCGGCCAGGGCCAGCGCATGCTGCGTGGCCCCGGGTGACAGGCGAAGCAGGCGGGCGCAGGCCATCGCGCTGGCGAACACGCCCACAGTGGCGGTGCTGTACCAGTGCAAGTAATGCGCAGAGCCCGCCAGCAGCCCCAGGCGGATCCCCGCCTCGTAGCCGACCACGATCGCGTCAAGCAGGTCGCGCGCGGTGCAGGCCTCGCGCTGCGCGATCGCCAGCGCTGCGGGGATCACCGTGTCGCCGGGATGGACCACCGCCTCGCGGTGCACGTCGTCCAGTTCATGGACGCTGCCGAGGCTGCCGTTGAAGCGGGCGGCCTCGGCGGGATGCAGGCCAGGCTGGCCGCAGGCCCAGGCCGGTCCCGGCGCCTGCCGCGCGGCCCAGCGCCCCAGGGCCTGGCCGGCGTCACTCGCACGCCCCAGGTGCGCGCAAGCAAGCCAGTCCACCAGGTGCCAGGCGGCGCGTGCGCGGTCGGCATCCGCGATGGGCCGCCGCAGGCTCTGCACCAGCCAGCCGCTCCAGGACGGCGCGGGCTGCGGCTCTTCTCGCTCGCCGGCCATCGCCGCTAGCGCCCCTGGAACACCGGCGGGCGCTTCTCGTTGAAGGCCGCCACGCCCTCGCGCCGGTCCTCGGTGTCCACCAGCTGGTTGTAGGCCTCGATCTCGAAGCGGTAGGCGCTGTGGATGTCCAACTGGCCGCCGTAGCGGACCGAGCGCTTGATCTGCCGCACCGACAGGGGCGCGTTGCGCGCGATGGTACGGGCCGTCTCGAGCGCGCCCGCGAGCAGCGCATCGCCATCGGCCAGCCGGTTCACCAGGCCCCACTCGAAGGCCTCCTGCGCGGTGAAGGGGCGCCCCGTCAGGAGCAGCTCGCGGGCGCGCCGCTCGCCCACCGCGCGCGGCAGGTTCTGCGTACCGCCCATGCCCGGCATGATGCCCAGCGTCACCTCCGGCAGGCCCAGGCGCGCCGTGCGGCTCGCGTGGATGAAGTCGCAGCACAGCGCCATCTCCAGGCCGCCGCCGAAGGCATGGCCGTTGACCGCGGCGATCAGCGGCAGCGGCAGGTCGGTCATCGCGAAGGTCACGCGCTCGAAGATCTCGTGCTGGTGCGTCCACTGCGCCCGGGTCATGCCATGGCGCTCCTTGAGGTCGCCGCCGGCGCAGAAGATCTTGTCGCCGGCGCCGGTCAGCACCACGCAGCGCACACCCTGCGCGTCCTCCGACAGCCCCTGCCACAGCGCCAGCAGTTCCTGGCCCATACGGGTGTTGATCGCGTTGCCGACTTGCGGCCGGTCCAGGGTCACCCGCAGGACCCGGTCGTCCAGGACCTGCAGCTTCAGGGTCTCGTAGGTGCGGTCGATAGCCATGGGGGCGACAAGCGGGCTCAGTACGACTTGGGCATGCCCAGCACGTGCTCGCCCACGTAGGACAGGATCAGGTTGGTGGAGATCGGCGCCACCTGGTACAGGCGGGTCTCTCGGAACTTGCGCTCGATGTCGTATTCGGCGGCAAAGCCGAAGCCCCCGTGCGTCTGCAGGCACACATTGGCCGCCTCCCACGAGGCATCGGCCGCCAGCAGCTTGGACATGTTGGCTTGCGCGCCGCACGGCAGCTGCGCATCGAAAAGACGGGCCGCCTCGTAGCGCATGAGGCTGGCGGCCTCGACGTTGACGTAGGCGCGCGCGATCGGAAACTGCACGCCCTGGTTCTTGGCGATCGGGCGGTCGAACACCTGGCGGCCGTTGGCGTAGTCGCGCGCCTTGTCGACGAACCAGTAGCCGTCGCCGATGCATTCGGCGGCGATCAGGATCCGCTCGGCGTTCAGGCCGTCCAGGATGTACTTCAGGCCCAGGCCTTCCTCGCCGATGCGGTTCTCGACCGGGATCTCCAGGTTGTCGATGAAGATCTCGTTGGTCTCGTGGTTCACCATGTTGCGGATCGGACGCACGGTGATGCTCTTACCCACGCACTCGCGCAGGTCCACCAGGAACGCCGACAGACCCTCCGAGCGCTTCTTTACCTCGGAAAGCGGCGTGGTGCGCGCCAGCAGCAGCATGTAGTCGGAGTGCTGCAGGCGCGAGGTCCAGACCTTCTGGCCGTTGACCACGTAGCAGTCGCCCTTGCGCACCGCCATCGTCTTCAGGCGCGTGGTGTCCGAGCCGGTGGTGGGTTCGGTCACCGCCATCGACTGCATGCGCAGCTCGCCCGAGGCGATCCTGGGCAGCAGCATCTCCTTTTGCGCCTGGGAGCCATGGCGCACCACGCACCCCATCACGTACATCTGGCCGTGACAGGCCCCGGAGTTGCCGCCCGCGCGGTTGATCTCCTCCATGATCACGCTGGCCTCGGTCAGGCTCAGGTTGGAGCCGCCGTATTCCTCGGGGATCAGCGCCGAGAGCCAGCCGGCCTGGGTCAGCGCGTTCACGAACTTCTCGGGGAAGGCGCGGGCCTCGTCGACCTCCTGCCAGTAGCGGGAGTCGAACTGGGAGACGACGCTGCGCACGCCGTCACGCAGCGACTGGAAATTGTCTTTGGGTGTCATGGGGGGCGGGGGACTCAGGCGGGCGCGAACTGCTGCCCGCCATCGACGTTCAGGACGGTGCCGCTCAGGTAGCTGCACACCGGAGAGGCGCACAGCACCGCCAGGCGGGCGATCTCGTCGGGCTCGGCCAGTCGGCCAAAGGGCAGCTTGGTGGACATCTCGGTCCAGCGGGACTTGTCGCCGAACTTGGCCTGGGCCTGCTGCTCGAACAGGCCCTGGATGCGGTCGCTGCGCGTGGGCGAGGGATTGATGCCGAACACCCGCACGCCCTTGCGCACGCTGCCTGCGCCCACGCCCTCGGTGAACGAGATCAGCGCGCCGTTGGCGGCCGAGCCGCAGATGTATTCGTAGCGCGGCGAGGCACCCGCCATGCCAATGATGTTGCAGATCACACCGCGCCCGCGCGACTCCATCGCGCCCAGGTACAGGCGCGTGAGGTTGACGTAGCTGTAGAGCTTGAGCTCCCAGGCGCTGCGCCAGGTGGCTTCGGTCACGTCGTGCAGGCTGCCGCCAGGGATCGCGCCGGCGTTGTTCACGAGGATGTCGGCCTGCGGGAAGCGGTCGAACAGCGCCTGCGCCGACCCCGGGGCCGACAGGTCGATCTCGGCGGTCGCGGGCGCGGGCAGGCCCTCCTTCGCGAAGGTGGCCACGGCCTGTGCCAGCGTCGAGGCCTGGCGCGCGACCAGCACGGGACGGGCCCCTTCGCGCGCGAAATTGAGCGCGATGGACAGGCCGATGCCCTTGGAGCCGCCGGTGACGACGACCTGTTGGTTTTCAAGCTGCAATTGCATGGGGACGTTTCGAAAGAAGTGGAATACGGGGCGTCCGGGTCGGGACGTTCAAGCCGGCGGGATCAATGGCCCGCCAGGCCGGGGAATGCGTCGGGCGGCGGCACCTGCGCGGTGTACCAGTCGGCGATCTGCCCGCCGGTCATGAAGCACACCTGCGGCGACTTCATCAGCAGGTCCAGCATGCGCTCGAAGCTGCCAAAGCGGTGCGGCACGCCGATCAGGTGCGGATGCAGCCCCAGCGCCAGCACCCGCGGCTGCGTGCGGGCCTCGCGCTCGAACAGGGCCAACGTACGGGCCAGGCGTTCATACATCTCGTCGCTGGTGTGCTTCTCGATCGCGTAGATGATCGAGTCGTTGATCTCCAGGTTGTAGGGCATCGCCAGCAGCGGCCCCTCGCGCGTGTGCATCCACTGCGGCACGTCATCGACCACCCAGTCGAACACGTACTCGACACCCTGGCGGCGCAGAAGCTCCGGCGTGTCCAGCGTCTCGCGCAGGCCCGGGCTGAGCCAGCCGCGCGGGCGCCGGCCGGTCAGCCCGCAGATCATGTCCAGGCTGGTGGCGATCAGTTGTTCCTCGGTGGGGCCGTCGCTGTGATTGAGCGACCGCTGGTGCACGCCGTGGCCGATGAATTCCCAGCCGGCCGCATGCATGGCCTGGGCCGCGCGCGGATAGGCCTGGACCACGCCCGCGTTGAAGCTGGTGGAGGCCGGCAGCCCGCGCGCCTGGATGGCGCGCATCATCCGCGGCAGGCCGGCGCGCATGCCGTAGTCGGCCCAGCTGAAATTGGGCACGTCCGGGACGGTCTCCTTGCCATGCGGCGGCGTGATGATGGTGCGCGGCATGCTCGCCTCGAACTGCCAGTGCTCCACGTTCACCACGAGGTGCACCATGATCGCGCCCTGGGCCGGGGCTTTCAGTGCCGGGCCGTCATCCGAGAAGCGGTAGGGGATGCGCGGGTTGGCCATCTCAGTGCCTGATCAGGTTGAGGATCTCGAGCTTCAGGGACGAGAAGGTCTCGCTGGCCGTATCGGCCACTGTGCGCGGGCGCGCCAGCGGCACCTCGATGCGGGTCTGGATGCGGCCCGGGCGGGCCGACATCACGTAGACCGTGCTGGCCAGGAAGATCGCCTCGTCGATGTCGTGCGTGACGAAGATGATCGTCGGCTTGAGCTGCTGCCACACCGACAGCAGCAGCTCCTGCATCGTCAGGCGGGTCTGGGCATCGAGCGCGCCGAAGGGTTCGTCCATCAGCAGCACGCGCGAGCCCAGGGTCAGGATGCGCGCCAGGCCCACGCGCTGGCGCATGCCACCCGAGAGCTGCACCGGCAGGTGGTTCTTGAAGTCCACCAGGCCGACGATCTTGAGCATCTCGTGCGCGCGGTCCTCGTACTCGCTGCGCGCCATGCCTTGCACCCGGGGGCCGAAGATCACGTTCTCCCAGACGGTGAGCCACGGAAACAGCGCGGCCTCCTGGAACACCACGCCGCGGTCCGGCCCCGGCGCGGCAACCGGCTGGCCGTGGACCCGAAGCTGCCCCTGCGTCGGTGCCTCGAAGCCGGCGATGAGGTTCAGGAGCGTCGACTTGCCGCAGCCCGAGGGGCCCAGCAGGGCGACCAGTTCGCCCGGCGCTACCTCCAGGCTGATGTTGTCCAGCGCCTTGACGGGCGGCGTGCCCGGGTAGGTCTTGTCAAGGTCCTGGATGGAAATGTTCGACATGGCGATCAGTGGCTTTGCAGGATGCGCCAGACCAGGATCTTGCGTTCGATGAAGACGATCAGGCGGTCACTGAGGAATCCCATCATGCCGATCGAGACCATGTCGGCCAGCACGATGTCCATGCGGCCCACGTAATAGGCGTCCCACAGCACGTAGCCCAGGCCCGACTTCACGGCCACCATCTCGGAGACGATGACCGCGGTCCAGGAGATGCCCAGGCCGATGCGCAGGCCGGTGAAGATGGAAGGCGTTGCGGCGGGCAACACCACCCGGTAAAGCAGCTGGTGCCGGCTGGCACCCATCATCATCGCGGCCCGCATCAGGTTGCGTTCGACATCGCGTGCGCCCTGCGTGGTGTTGACGACGATGGCGTAGAAGCCGCCCAGGAAGATCAGAAAGATCGAGCCCATGTCACGAATCCCGAACAGGGCGATCGAGAACGGCAACCACGCCGTGATCGGGATCGGGCGCAGGCTCTGGATCAGGGGGTCGACCATGTGCATGAAGAGGCGGCTCCACCCGATCAACAGCCCGATCGGCACCCCGACCAGGGCGGCCAGGGTGAAGCCCTGCGCCACCCGCATCGAGGAGTACTGCACATTCGACAGCCAGGTGCCGCTGTACGGATTGAGCCCCATGCCGGCCGGGCCGAAGATCCACGTGTTCCAGCCCTCCAGCACCTTCAGCGGGGTCGGGACGATGCCCGCCATCTGCTGCATGCTGCCTACCGCCTGCCAGACCACCAGCACCAGGACTGGCACCAACAGCCCCAGGAAAGCCTGTCGGAAGGATCTGAAGGGACTGGAGGGCATCAGGGCACCTTGGGGGTCGGTTACTTCTTCAGCTCGTTGACGAGGGAGTCGTCATAAAGGGCAGCGGCCTCGCGGGCCACGTCCTTCTGCACGATGCCCTGCTTGAAGGCGGCCTCGGCCAGGCGCGAAACCTGGTCCTTGTTCAACACGCCGCCCAGCTTGATGATCTTGGCGGATTCGCGGGTGACGTTCAGGGGCAGGCCGGTGTACTTGGAATACGCGTCGGCGAAGGCTTCGCGGTTCTTGGCCAGCGTCTCCTCGGCCTTCAGGTAGGCCCACAGGAAGCGGCGCACCAGTTCCTTCTTCTGCGCCATCGCCTCACCTGACGCAGCGAGCATGCCCAGCTCGGCGCCCACCGCGCGCGACTGGCTGTATTCGAGTTTCTGCGCGAACACGGCGTCGCCCTCGGCCACAGCCTGCGACTCGAAGGGCTCCCACAGCACCATGGCGTCGATGTCGCCGCGCTTCATGGCCTGCACGAAGGCGGTGCCACCGCCCTGCACGTTGACTGGCGTGAAGGAGTTGTAGGGGATGTTTTTCTCGATCATCGTCATCGCCCACTGGAACCAGACCGCGGAGCCGGGGGCGATGGCGATCTTCTTGCCGGCCAGGTCGCCCCAGTCCTCGATCTTCACGCCCTTGCGCACCACCAGGTACTTGGGCGAGCTGCCCACGCCGGTCAGGCCGATCAGGTTCTTGCTGCCCTGGGAGGCGACGATGGCCAGGTCGCCGGGGCCCACGGCCGACACGTCCACCGAGTTGGACAGCAGGGCGGTGCGGGCGTCGGCGTAGCGCACGAATTCGGCGCGCTTGACCTCGATGTTCATCTTGCGCAGTTCTTCCTCGACCATCAGCATGGGCGAGAGGTGGCCCACCTTGACGTAGCCCACGGTCAACGTGGCCTTGTCCCTCAGGGGGGCGGGGGCAGGACCCAGCGCCAGGGTCAGGCCGGCTGTCAGCGACAGGGCCAGGCCGAATAGGGGTTTCAACACATTCATGATCGCTCCTCTTGTGAGTGGGTTACAGGCCGGTGAACTCGGGGGGACGCTTCTGTGCGAAAGCCAGCCTGCCTTCCGCGTAGTCCTTGCTCTTGAAACACGCCTGCACGGCGGCATGCACCGCCGACAGGTCCTGGATGTTGTCGGTGATCGCGACGATCGCCTGCTTGGCCGCCTGCACGGTCAGCGGCGCGTTGTGCGCGATCTCCAGGGCGATGGCCTCGCTGTGGGCGAACACGTCGTCGACCACCGCGTTGACCATGCGCATCTCGCGCGCCTGCGCCGCGTCATAGACCCGCGCAGTGTAGAAGGCCTCGGCGGTGGCGGTCGGCCCGAGATTGTGCAGGATGCTGCGCATGTTCTCGACGTCATAGCCCAGGCCCATGCGCGCTGCAGGCATGCGAAAGCGCGAATGCGGCGCCGCATAGCGCAGGTCGCACGACAGCGCCAGGCCCAGGCCGCCGCCGTAGCAGATGCCGCTGATTGCGGCGATGACCGGCACGCGTGCGTGCACGATCGCCGCCTGGGTCCGGGCGACCACGGCGTTGTAATGGCGGACCGCGTCGTCGCTGCTACGCTGCGTCTCGAACTCGCTGATGTTCGCGCCCGAGACGAAGGCCTTGTCGCCAGCCCCGCGCAGCACGCATACGCGGACCTCACGGTCGGCGTCGATCCGCACGAAGGCATCGCGCAGCGCCTCCCACATCGACAGGCTCATCGCGTTGTGGCGGGCCACGTCACTGATCGTGACACGGGCCACGAAGTTGCTGCACTCGACGTGGATCGCGCCTGCGCTCACACCACACCCCGCGCGTGCAGGTCCTCGATGGCCGCTGCGTCATAACCCAGGTCCCGCAGCGTTTCGTCGGTGTGCTCGCCCCAGCCAGGCGCCGGCGCCACGACCTGCGAAGGCGTGCGACTGAGCACGACCGGCTGGGTGATGAAATGCATGTCCCGTCCGAACGAAGTCGGCAGGGTTTCCGTCACGTGCAGGTGCTGCACCTGCGGATCCTCGAACACCTGCGGCACGGTGTAGACCGGCCCGGCCGGCACGCCCACGCCATTGAGCAGGTCCACCCAGTGGGTCACCGTGTTGCCACAGAACTCCTGCGCGATCAGCGCGTTCAGGCGCTCGCGGTGCATCACGCGCAGCGGCTCAGTCACGAATTCTGGATCCGCCAGCCACTGGGGCTTGCCCAGGGCATCGCAAAAGCGCTTCCAGTTGCCCTCGCCCGACGCGCCCAGGTTGAACGCGCCGTCGCTCGCCTCGAACAGGCCCATCGGCGAGCTGGTGGGGTGGTTGTTGCCCACTTGCTCGGGCACGTCGTGGTCGTTCAGGTAGCGCGCCATCTGGAAATCCATCATGGCGATCTGCGAATGCAGCAGCGAGCTTTGCACCCACTGGCCCTGGCCGGACTGCTCGCGCTCGATCAGGGCCACCAGGATGCCGATCGCGCAGTACAGGCCCGCACTCAGGTCCGCCACCGCCAGCCCGGCGCGCACCGGGCCATGCGCTTTCTCGCCGGTGACGCTCATGAGGCCGCCCATGCCCTGGATGATCTGGTCGAAGCCGGGGCGCCAGGCATAGGGGCCGTCCTGGCCAAAGCCGGAAATGCTCGCCAGGATGATGCGCGGGTTGATGGCCCTGAGCGATTCGTAGTCCAGGCCCAGGCGCACCTTGACGTCGGGCCGCCAGTTCTCCACCAGCACGTCGGCGGTGGCGATCATCTTTTTAAGGATGTCCATGGCCCCGTCCTTCTTCAGGTTCAGGGTCATCGACCGCTTGTTGCGGTTGATGTTCTGGAAATCGCCTCCCTGGCGGTTGGCCGCGAACATCGCCTCGTTGGGATCCACCCCGGCCGGCGGCTCGACCCGGATCACGTCGGCGCCGAAGTCGGTCAGGATCCGCACGCAGTTGGGGCCCGCCCGCACCCGGGACAGGTCCAGCACCTTGAAGCGCGAAAGGGCGGAAGACGCCTGGATCTTGGGCATGGTGGGGGCTTCAGGGGGCTTGCAAAAACCGGTCGGTCATAAATATATTTATAGAACAACTCGGTATCTCCTGCAATCCAGCAAAATATAGGCAAAACCCTTGCCCGGCCCGACTCCCTCCCTGCCCGCGTCCGCATGAAAGTCAGCGACCAGATCCGCCTGCACCTGGAGGAAGCGATCTCCAACGGCAGCCTGCTACCGGGCGACGCCATTGACGAGGTCGACTTGGCCGAGCGTTTCAGCGTGTCCCGCACCCCGGTGCGTGAGGCCCTGATCCAGCTGCAGGCCCAGGGCTGGGTGAGCAACCTGCCGCGCGGCGGCCCCATCGTCGCGAAGATGAACCTGCAGCAGCTCCTGAGCCTGTGGGAGCTGC
>JBEGVR010000081.1:0-3285 GCA_041178265.1 Pseudomonadota bacterium
ACGCCCCCGCAAGTTCCTAAATCGGGCGGCCAGTGGAGTGCTGGCGCTTGAATTATCAGATCGCTAATTCATACAAGTCAAGTTGACGCCAATCGCCGGGCGGTATCCATCAACACCGCACACGCGCAGTCCGCACTCTCCGATAGCCGAAGTCTTGTTCACGCACGCGCAGCGGCTCGCACGCCAGCGGCTTGCTCGCCCGGCGCTCGCGGGTGGTTTCAAAAGGCAGGGTCACCTTTCCTACCAGTTGGACGCCGAGGATCAAGGCCAGAAGAACGGCGGGACGGGCCACCAGCATGGGTTTGTGTGGAATGCAAGTGAACTGGGAGGACGCGAGGCTGCGCGCACGCAGGCTCACAGCGTGAGCTTGGGTGTACAGGCCCCGAACGCGTGAACATCAGCCTGCCGCGCCGGGTATTGCATCGCCTGGACGCCCGTGGGGACGGCAGGTGCCGGTGCCCCAACAGTCAAAATATCTTCTATTATAAACAATTAAATGACATTTAGTCTATAATAGCGGAATGCCTCGTCAACCGCCCATCGTCTTTCCGCAAGAGCAACGAGTGCTTTCCAGCTTGGGAGAGCGGCTGAAGCTCGCGCGTCTGAGGCGAAAGCTGAGCAACGCCGTCGTCGCGCAGCGGGCGGGCATCTCGAGGTCCTCCTTGTACAAAGTGGAGGCAGGTGACCCGGGCGCCACGATGGGCACCTACCTGCGGGTCATGGCGGTCTTGGGTCTCGAAACCGACATCCACGCACTGGCCGCCGACGACAAGGTCGGCCGCAAACTGCAAGATCTGGCACTTCAAGCGCCGACGCCCGCCACGCGCCGCCGGCGGGCCGCCTCGAGCGCCACGAAGGCCGACGTCGTCTCCTCCGGCACAGGCCCAGCGTCATGAGCGGTCAGGACCACGACCTAGAAGTCTGGCTCGATTCAGACCTTGGGCCGCCGTGCCGGGTCGGAACGCTGGCTCACGACCGCGGCCAGATTCTTTTTCACTACGCGCGCGACTGGCTGCGAGATCCGCGTGCATTCGCACTGGACCCGGACCTGTCCCTGGACGATGCCCCTTTCTTTCCCAAACCGGAGCTTGGTAACTTTGGCGTGTTCCTCGACTCATTGCCAGACCGCTGGGGCCAGACCCTGATGAAGCGCCGTGAGACGCTGCAAGCGAAGGACGAGAAGCGTACGGCGCGGGTACTCTACGCCTGGCACTTCCTGATCGGCGTGCAGGACTTCACCCGGCAGGGCGCGCTACGCTTCCGGTTCGTCGGCACCGAGGAGTTTCTGGGCCATGAAAAGCTGGCGGCACCGCACGTCACCACACTGCGCGAGCTCGAAGCCGTCGCCTACCAACTGAGCAGCCGCCAGATCGATGACCTCGATGCGCTACGCAGGTGGCTGGCCGTGCTGGTTGCGCCTGGCGCTTCTTTGGGTGGCGCGCGCCCGAAGGCCAACTTCACGGAGGCGGACGGCTCGCTGTGGATCGGCAAATTTCCGGCGCGCGATGACGACCGGGATATCGGCGCCTGGGAATACGCCGTGCACGGCTTGGCGATCACAGCGGGCGTGGACGTTCCCGCCGCCAAGGCGGTACGCCTGAACAACGCGTTTCACACGTTCTGTGTTCAACGCTTCGACCGGGTCAGCGGCGCGCGCCGGTTCTACGCTTCGGCCATGACCCTGCTTCGCAAGGAGCACAGTGAAGGCACCAGCTATCTGGAGCTGGCGCAGTTCCTTCGCTCACAGGGCGACGGCGCCCACACGAATGCAGACCTCGAGCAGCTGTTTCGCCGGGTGGCATTCAACGTGGCGGTGGGCAATCGGGACGACCATCTGCGTAACCACGGCTTCGTGCTCGGACAGGCGGGCTGGCGCCTGGCACCCGCATTCGACATGAATCCGAACATCGACAAGGCAGAACACGTCCTCAACATCGACGACACAGACAATCGTCCGAGCCTTCAAACGGTCCTGACCACCGCAGGCTTTTACGGTCTGGGCCCAGACCGCGCCAAGCAGATCGTTGAAGAAGTCATGGCCGCGGTAGATAGATGGGAGAGCGCAGCGAGACAGGCCGGAATCCTCCGTGGCGATGCGGCCCTCATGTCAGGCGCTTTTTCCGCCCACGCGGAATACCGGCTGCTCGGGAACTGAGCGGCGCCTTGTCTGGCGCTACACCTGCTGCCGGCGCACGCGCTCTAGATCGCCCACTCCTCAACAGCGAGTCCCGGCACCCGATGGAACTCGCGGGCATTGTTGGTAATGACCACGCTGTCCTGCGCCAAGGCATGGGCAGCAATCAGGAGGTCCATGCCGCCTATGGGTTGGCCGCTGCGCTCCAACGCGGCGCGTGTGCTGGCGTAATGCTGCGTGGCCTCCAACGGCCAGGGTTGTACGTCAAAACCGGTCAACCAGGATTCCACCGCCGAGGCAAAGCGCGCAGAACCCAGCTTTTGCGCGCCGAAGCGCAGTTCAGCGGCCACGATGGCGGACAGCCACAAGGCGCTTCTATCCAACGTGGCAAAGCGCTCGATCATCTCGAGCGGATGCCGGCGCAGGATGTAGCTGCAGATGTTGGTGTCCAGCGTCCGACGCATGGCGAGCCTCAGCGCCAGTCGCGCTCTTGCGGTGGCTCGTCCTGCCGGTTGGCCAGGAAGTCCTCGGGCAAGGGCTGCGATGCAGCGTAGAACTGCTGCAGCCATCGACCCATGTCCTGCTCGGGGGGCGTTTCAGGGTGCAGCCACAGGTCGTTGCCGATCTGCTCGATCCGGACTTCCTTGGCCTGCAGGCGCAACTTGGCCGGCAAGCGCAGGGCTTGGCTGCGGCCACTCATGAAGACACGGGCGGTGATGGGCATAGGGCCTTGGGGCGGATTAATATGACAATGTCATATTACACCACGTCTCGGCGTTTCAACACCCCCGAAGGTTCAGCCTAATGTCGCGACGAGTTCGATCCTGGGCGCGACAGCACGGACCAGCTTCTGAATTCCATGCCCTGGATTCGCTTCACGCTCTGACACCAAGAGTCCAAGGCCTTCCAGCATCCCAACGTCTTTCGTGATGGCTGAGCGGTTGCGATGCAGTCGCGTTGTCAGCTGGCTGATCGTTTTAGGCTCACGCATCACTTCCATCATGAGTTGGCGGCGCGCTTCTGAGAGCACAGCAAACATGCGCTGAGGATCCTCGAACGACAAGGTCACCTGCCCGTTGAAGGTCTGGCCCTGATCTGCGCGCTTGGCAGCGCTCTTGGCTCGCGCGAAGAATCCGGCGACATCATCTGTG
>JBEGVR010000082.1:0-11887 GCA_041178265.1 Pseudomonadota bacterium
TGATGCGCAAGGTCTTCGACACCATCTCCGACAACGCCGCCAACGCCGGCATCGTGCTGGGCGGCCGTCAGGCCAGGCCACGCGAGCTGGACCTGCCCTGGTGCGGCGCCATCCTGCGCCAAAATGGCGTGGTCGAGGAAACGGGCCTGGCCGCCGGCGTACAGGGCCATCCCGCCATCGGTGTGGCCTGGCTGGCGCAGAAGCTCGCGCCCTGGGGCGAGCGCCTGGAGGCGGGCCAGGTCGTGCTGGCCGGCTCCTTCACCCGCCCGGTCGCCGCGAAAAAGGGCGACCGATTCGAAGCCGATTACGGCGCCCTGGGCGCCTTCAACTTCACTTTCACCTGACCGCCATGAACACCCCCACCCAGACCCCCGTCAACACCTTCAAGCAGGCCCTGCGCGCGGGCCAGCCCCAGATCGGCCTGTGGGTATCCCTGGCCCAGGCCTACGTGTCCGAGCTGCTGGCGGGCGCGGGCTTCGACTGGCTGCTGCTCGATGCCGAGCACGGACCCAACGACGTGCGCTCCATCCTGGCGCAGCTGCAGGCGGTCGCGCCGTATCCGGTCTCGCCCCTGGTGCGCCCGGTGGTGGGCGAGACCGCCCTGATCAAGCAGTACCTGGACCTGGGCGTGCAGACCCTGCTGATCCCGATGGTCGAGACCCCCGAGCAGGCGGCACAACTGGTGCGCGCCACGCGCTACCCCCCCGACGGCGTGCGCGGGGTGGGCAGCGGCGTGGCCCGCGCCTCGCGCTGGAACCTGTACGGCAATTACCTGAACGAGGCCGACGAACAGATCTGCCTGCTGGTGCAGGTCGAGACCGCCAGCGCCGCGGCGCGCCTGAAGGAGATCGCCGCGGTGCCGGGCATCGACGGCGTGTTCTTCGGCCCCGCCGACCTGTCGGCCTCCATGGGCTATCGCGGCAACCCTGGCCATCCCGCGGTGCAGAAGGTGATCGAGGACGGCATCGCCACCGTGCGCGCCGCCGGCAAGGCCCCCGGCATCCTCACCGTCGACCAGACGCTGGCGCGGCGCTACCTGGAGCTGGGCGCGCTGTTCGTGGCCGTGGGCGTGGACACCACGCTGCTGGGTCGCGCCTCGCGCGCGCTGGCCGCGGCGTTCAAGGGCGGCTCGGCGGCGGCGCCCACACCCGGCAGCCCGTACTGAGGCTGGTGCGCGAACGCGCTCCAGCCTCAGTCGTTCGCCTTGAACCCGGTGGCCTGCACCACCCGCGCCCAGCGCGCGGTATCACTGGCGATGGTGGCCTCGAAGGCCGCGCCGGATTCGCGCGGCACGTCAAAGCCCTGCGCCTCCAGCTTGGCGCGGTAGTCCGCGTCGCCCTGCGCCCTCACCACTGCGGTGGTGATCGCGTCGATCACCGGGCGCGGCGTGCCCGCCGGTGCGGCCAGCCCGAACCAGACCTGCAGGCTCAGGTCGCGGTGGCCCAGTTCGGCCAGCGTCGGCACCTGGGGCAAGAAGCGTGAACGCTCGGGGCTGGTCACCGCGATCGCGTGCAACTTGCCCGCCTGCACCTGCTGCACGGCGCCCTGCATCTGCGTGAACCCCACCAGCACCTGCCCGCCGACCAGGTCATTGAGTTGCGGCGCCGAGCCCTTGTAGGGGACGTGCACCATGTTCAGTTTCAGGCGCTCATTGAGCTGAAAGCCCAGGAAGTGCGAAGGCGTGCCCGGACTGAAGGAGGCGTAGGCCGCCTTCGCCGGATTGGCCGCCAGCCACGCGGCAAGTTCTGGCAGGGTGCGCGCCGGCACCGAAGGGTGCACCGCCAGCAGCAGGGGGCTCTCGATGCCCTTGGCGATCGGCTTGAAGTCGGTTTGCTTCCAGCGCAAGACCGGGTAGGCCGAAGGGTTGATCGTGAACATCGCATGCGTGGTCACCCAGATCGTGTGGCCGTCGGCCGGCGCCTTGAGCACGTGTTCGGCGCTGAGGTTGCCGCCCGCGCCAGCGCGGTTGTCCACCAGGAAGGTGCCGCCGGTCTGGCGGGCCAGCTGGTCGGCCAGGGTGCGGGCATAGGCGTCAATGGCGCCCCCTGCGGGCGTCCCGACCACCAGGGTGACGGGTCTGGCGGGCCAGGCCTGGGCGCTGGCCCAGGGCGCGGCCAGCACAGCGGCCAGGCCGATCAGGGCGCCCGCGGCGCGACGGCGGGACCAGGGGGCGGGTCGAAATGCGGACATGGCGTGTCTCCTCATGCCTGAATGCGTGAATCGTTGGTCGGGCCAACTATAGGTGAACGCTCGGGCTAGGCCCAAGCCGGTCCGGCCCCTGCACGTGTCCGCCCGCGCCAGGCTCACGCCATGAGCTACGAGTGCGTTCAGCCTAGGCAGTAACACCCATATCAATGAATTCTTATTTTGAGAATACTGAAATTCATACAGGCTCTCGGAGGGTGCCCTCTTTCCCAGGGCTCGCGTCCTGAGCCTGCGACTGCGCAGACTCGACCCGCCAACCAGACCTCCACCTGTCTCCCGTGAGCGAATCCCTGCGTCTTTTCCGCTACCAGAACCTCCTGAGCGCCCGCCGCGCGGTGCCCACGCGCGAGTTCCTCGACGTCCTGGAAATCTCCTTGGCCACCTTCAAGCGCGACATCGCCAAGATGCGCGACCAGATGGGAATGCCCATCGTGTTCGACCGCGAGCGCGGGGGCTATGTGCTGGAGACAGGCCAGGCCAGCCCCCTGCCGGGCCTGTGGTTCACACCCCAGGAGCTCGTGGCCCTGGCTACCTTGCAGCAGCTGCTGGTGCAGTTGCAGCCAGGCCTGCTGGCCGCGACGCTGGCTCCGATCCGCCAGCGTCTGGCGGACCTGCTCGAGGCCCACGATCTCAAGGACCACGAGATGGCCGGGCGCGTGCGCATCGTGCACGCGGGCAAGCGCACGGTGGCGCCCCAGGCGCTGGAGGCGGCGGCCTCGGCCACCATGCGGCGGCGCCGGCTGGCCCTCACGCACTTCAACCGCCAGACCAACGAGCGCGTGCCGCGCGAAATCTCGCCCCTGCGCCTGGTCCTGTACCGGGACAACTGGTACCTGGACGCCTGGTGCCACCTGCGCAACGCCCTGCGCAGCTTCGCGGTCGATGCCATCGAGTCGCCGCGCGTGCTGGACACCGAGGCCCACGACGTTCCAGCCCCAGACATCGACGCCCTCGTCTATCCGTCCTATGGCATCTTCTCGGGCGCGCCCTCGGGCCACGCGGTCCTGCGCTTCACGCCAACGCGCGCACGCTGGGTGGCCGGCGAGCAATGGCACCCGCAGCAGGAGGGCCGCACCCTCGAGGACGGCACCTACGAACTGAAGGTGCCTTACTCGGACGACCGCGAGTTGATCGGCGACATCCTGCGCCACGGGCCCGACGTCGACGTGGTGTCCCCACCCGCGCTGCGCGCGCGGGTAGGCGAGCGCCTGGCACAGGCCACGGCACGCTACTCGGGCACGAGGGACTGAGACGCGCCGCGCCGAAGGCTCACAGGCGCGCCTTCATGTTCGCACCCCACACATTCCCACCGGCCAGGTTCAACTGGGCGCTCCAGCAGAATGCGCCGCGGATGTCGGGGTATCTGGCGCGCACCGTGTCCCATTCGCGCAGGCAATCGGCCAGGCTGGGGCCATTGCCGTAGTTGGCGGCCAGCCCCAGGAGCACCTTGCCCGCCCCCAGGTCACGCACCCAGTCGTCGGTGCGGCGGCTGATGAAGCCCGGGTCGTTGAAGCCGGACCAGTCGTAGTACTGCGGGCCCGCCCAATCGAGCACCCCCGCATCGTTCATGGCCTTGAGCAGGGCGCGGTCCTCGGGTGAATTGGGCTGGGGCGGCGCGGTGATCGCAAAGCCGCTGCCATGGCGCGACTTCAGCTGCGAGGCGATCCAGACCATCTCGGCGGGCGACGAGCCGACCTGCGCCTCGAAGTTGTTGAAGTCGCAGCCATCGACGCCGCCCAGGCGCTCGTGCATGGCGTGGAAGGACGCCACGAATTCGGCCGACTTGGCCCGCGCGTCGAAGTTGAAGCCAGCGGCCGCGCCGCCGACGGTGAGGATCACACGTTGCCCCCGGCCGCGGCAGGCCTGCACCTGGGCCGCAGGCACCGCATCGACATATTCGAACTCGAAGGCGCCATTGCCCACGTTGTTCCAGTTGCCGTTGACGGGTGTGCCGCGCGGCTTGGCGTGAAAGAGGTAGACCGCGTTGAAATCCGCGGGCACGTCGGTGATGCGGTAAGTGCCCGCGTCCCAGCCGGTGTAGTAGCAGGCCAGGACCTTGGCCGGCAGGCTCTTGGCGGCCGCTGCCGAGGCGACCGGGGCCACGTTCGCCGCAGCCAGCGCCTGCGCGCCGCCCGCCAGGGCAAGCGCGGCGCCGGTCGCACCGGCGCGCACGAAAAGACGTCTATCCATCTGGGGGTTCTCCGCAAAAAGTAAGGGCCGCCTGTTGTCAAGCGGCCGGAGGCGGTGACTGTAGTAGTCCACCGCCTACAAGCTGTAGGCGAATGCCTCGGCAGGTAACGGAACCTCAAGGCAGTAAATCGTGAAAAGCTTCGCGAACAGGCTGGCGCCTCACAGGGGGAAGGGCGGACCGCCCGGACCGTGGGCGGTGCCAGCCCCATGCACAAGACTTACCCCCATGCGGTCGGGTTCGAGTGCCGCAGCGACCCGGAGGCCCCGTGTTTTCCCGCGGATGAGCAATGATTTAATGCGAGACGGCCCTGCGGATCTCCACCACGGGGCCCCGAAACACCCATGAAAACCCATCAAATCGCGACCATCCCGGGCGACGGCATCGGCAAGGAAGTCATTCCCGCCGGCCAGCAAGTGCTCGAGGCCTTGGCCCGGGCCTGCGGCACCTTCCGCTGCGAGTTCGAGAACTTCGGCTGGGGCGGCGACCACTACCGCGCCCACGGAAAGATGATGCCGGACGACGGCCTGGACGCCCTGCGGGGCAAGGACGCCATCCTGTTCGGGTCCGCAGGCGACCCGCACATCCCCGACCACATCACCCTGTGGGGCCTGCGCCTGAAGATCTGCCAGGGGTTCGACCAGTACGCCAACGTGCGTCCCACCCGGATCCTGCCCGGCATCGACGCCCCCCTCAAACGCTGCGGCCCCAAGGACCTGGACTGGGTCATCGTGCGCGAGAACTCCGAGGGCGAGTATTCCGGCGTGGGCGGGCGCGCGCACCAGGGCCACCCCATCGAGGTGGCCACCGACGTCTCGATCATGACCCGCGCGGGCGTGGAGCGGATCCTGCGCTATGCCTTCCGCCTGGCGCAGTCGCGACCGCGCAAGCTGCTGACCGTGGTCACCAAGAGTAACGCGCAGCGCCACGCGATGGTGATGTGGGACGAGATCGCGCTGCAGGTCTCGCGCGAGTTTCCCGACGTCACCTGGGACAAGGAGCTGGTGGACGCTGCCACCGCGCGCATGGTGAACCGCCCCGCCTCGCTGGACACGCTGGTGGCCACCAACCTGCACGCCGACATCCTGAGCGACCTGGCCGCCGCCCTGGCCGGCAGCCTGGGCATCGCCCCCACGGGCAACATCGATCCCGAGCGCCGCTATCCTTCGATGTTCGAGCCGATCCACGGGTCGGCCTTCGACATCATGGGCAAGGGCCTGGCCAACCCGGTGGGCACCTTCTGGTCGGCGGTGATGATGCTGGAGCATCTGGGCCAGGCCGATGCCGCGCGCCGCTTGATGAAAGCCATCGAATCGGTGACGGCCGACACGACGCTGCATACCCGCGACCTGGGCGGCCAGGCCACCACGCGCCAGGTGACCGACGCAGTGTGCCGGCAACTGGCCGGCGCCCGTTGATTTCCCGACCCTTACTCTAGACCACGACGACCAGGAGACACGCATGAACTTCGCAAAACATTCCCTGAAACTGGCCGGCTGCGTGCTGGCCCTGGCGGGCGCCACCCTGGGCCTGCCAGCGGCGGCGCAAGGCTGCCCGGACCGCAACGTCCAGTACTGGCAGGCCTTCCCGCCCGGCGGCGAGTCCGACCTCTCGGCGCGCCACCAGCAGACGGTGCTGAAGAAGCGCTGTGCCGCCATCGACACCGTGATCCAGTACAAGGCTGGTGCTGGCGGGGCCCTCATGTGGTCACAGATGAACCAGCTGCCTGGCGACGGCGCCAACATCGTGGGCATCAACCTGCCGCACATCGTGTTCCAGCCGATCGAGGGCCAGGTCCAGTACAAGACGGCGGACATCACCCCGGTCTACTGGTTCCACTACACGCCCGACCTCCTGGTCGTGCCTGCCAGCAGCCCGATCAAGAACTTCGCCGACTTCGTGGCCGCCGCCAAGAAGGATCCGGGCAAGCTGTCCCTGGGCGGTTCGGGCCTGAACTCGGCCAACCACGCAGCGCACGAGCGCCTGAACGCCGCCTTCGGCATCAAGACCCTCTACGTGCCGTTCAAGGGCACGGGTGACATGGCCAGCGCGGTCCTGGGCAGCCAGATCGACGGCGCGATGACCTACACCACCTTCGCCATCAACAATAGCAGCCGGCTGCGCGCGCTGGCCGTGGCCATGGAGCGCCGCCACCCGCTCATGCCCGACGTGCCCACCTTCAAGGAGCTGGGCGTGAACTGGGTGGACGGTGCGTATCGCGGCATCGGCGTACCCAAGTCGACGCCCCCCGAGCAGCGCCGGCGTATTTCCGATCTGTGGGCGCAGTTGAATAACGAATCCGAGATGAAGGAACTGGCCGCCCGCAACGGCTTCGAGCTGGTGAACGTGGGCGTGGACCAGATGGATGCCTTCATGCGTGAGCGCACCGTGGTCTACACCGAGGGCGCGGCGCGCCTGGGCCTGGGCAAGAAGTAATCCATGAAGCCCCTCGGCACGCCCCTGTCCCCCAGCGCCACCCGCGTCATGCTGCTAGGCAGCGGCGAGTTGGGCAAGGAGGTCCTGATCGCGCTGCAGCGCCTGGGCGTAGAGACGATCGCCGTCGACCGCTACCCGAACGCGCCCGGGCACCAGGTCGCCCACCACGCGCACGTCATCGCCATGAACGACGGCGAGCAGCTGCGCGCGCTGATCGAGCGCGAGAAGCCCGACCTGGTGGTCCCTGAGATCGAAGCCATCGCCACGCCGGTGCTCGAGGCCCTGGAGGCTGAGGGCAAGGCCACCGTCATTCCCACTGCGCGCGCCGCGCGCCTGACCATGGACCGCGAGGGCATCCGCCGCCTGGCCGCCGAGACCCTGGGTCTGCCCACCAGCCCCTACCGCTTCTGCGACTCGCTGGCGCAATTGCAGGCCGCCATCGACGGCACCGACGGCCATGTCCCCATCGGCTACCCCTGCATCGTCAAGCCGGTCATGAGCAGCAGCGGCAAGGGCCAGAGCAAGATCGACGGTCCCGGCGATGTGCACAAGGCCTGGGACTACGCCATGGCCGGCGGGCGCGTCGGCCCGGGCCGGGTGATCGTCGAGGGCTTCATCGACTTCGACTACGAGATCACCCAGCTGACCGTGCGCGCCCTGGGCGCCGACGGCCAGGTACACACGCAGTTCTGCGACCCGATCGGCCATGTGCAGGTCAGCGGCGACTACGTGGAAAGCTGGCAGCCCCACCCCATGAGCCCGCAGGCGCTGGCACGCTCACGCGAGATCGCGCAGGCCGTCACCGCCAACCTGGGCGGGCGCGGCGTGTTCGGCGTGGAGCTGTTCGTCCAGGGCGACCAGGTCTGGTTCTCC
Source organism: Pseudomonadota bacterium (assembly GCA_041178265.1). Taxonomy (GTDB): domain Bacteria; phylum Pseudomonadota; class Gammaproteobacteria; order Burkholderiales; family Burkholderiaceae_C; genus Ramlibacter. The sequence continues at coordinate 7,703 of JBEGVR010000082.1, forward strand.
GAGGTCAGCCCGCGCCCGCACGACACCGGCATGGTCACGATGGCCACGCAGTGGCAGAACGAATTCGAGCTGCATGCCCGCGCGATCCTGGGCCTGCCGGTGGACACCCGCCTCAAGAGCCCGGGCGCCAGCGCGGTGATCTACGGCGGCGTCGACGCCACGGGCATCGTGTTCGACGGCGTGGCCGACGCGCTGGCCGTGCCCAACACCGATATACGCCTCTTCGGCAAGCCGGAGAGCTTCACCAAGCGCCGCATGGGCGTGGCGCTGGTGCACGACGCCGATGTCCAAGTGGCGCGCAGGCAAGCCAAGCTCGCAGCCAGCAAGGTCAAACCGCGCAAGGCCTGACGGGGCCGGGCCATTGCGGCTCGCCGCTCTCCTGCATCAGGCCTTCAGGCAAACAGGTCGCCCTGCACCGAAGCCCCTGGCACGGGCTTGGCTGCTCGCTGCCCCCCCGTGCGACGCCCGCCCGTCGGCGGCAGCCCGCTCTTTCTCGACCCGTGCCGCGCCTGCACCGCCGCGGCCTCGCGCCGCGCCGCGTCCTGCCCGCGCAGGCCGTACATCCGCTCCTTGGCCGCCCGCAGCGCCGACTTCTCGTCCACGATCGGCGCGGGGTAGTCCTGGCCGATGCGGCAGGCAGCCAGGCGCTGCACCTCGGGGGGCATGGTCCAGGGCTCGGCCAGGTAAGGCAGCGGCACCCGCGCCAGCTCCGGCAGCCAGCGCCGGATGAAGACCCCCTGCGGGTCGTGGTCCCTGGCCTGCTTGGTGGGCGAATACATGCGCAGGGTGTTGATGCCGGTGGTGCCGCTTTGCATCTGCATCTGGCTCCAGTGGATGCCTGGCTCGAAGTCCAGGAACTGGCGGGCCAGGAACAGGCCGGTCTCACGCCAGTGCAGCCACAGGTGGTAGCTGGCGAAACTCACCAGCATCGAGCGCATGCGGAAATTGAGCCAGCCCGTGGCGCGCAAGGAACGCATGCAGGCATCGACCATCGGGTAGCCGGTGCGCCCTTCGGACCACGCCGCGAAGCGGGCTTCATCGAAATCGCCCTCGCGCAGGCCGTCGCAGGCGCGCGCGAAGTTGCGCCACTCGATGGCCGGTTCGCTTTCAAGCTTCTGCATGAAGTGGCAGTGCCAGTGCAGGCGGCTGGCAAACCCGCGCAGGTCGCGCGCCAGGGCGTGGTCCGGCGCGGCGGCGATGGCACGCTCGGTCGCCTGGTGCACGGTGCGCATCGAGATCGTGCCGAAGGCCAGGTGCGGACTCAGGCGGCTGCAGCCATCCTCCGCGGTCAGCGGGCTGGACAGGGCGCGCCGATAGCCCATGGCCCGGTGCTGCAGGAAGCTGCGCAGGGTCTCGTGCGCGGCGCGCTCGCCGGCGGCCTGCAAGGCCTTGCCGTGGGGCGCCCGGCCCAGGCCCGCCAGCGTGGGCAGGTCCTGCGTGTCGGAGCCGGCCGTGGCCCGGAAGGACCCGGTGAGGCGATGCACTGGCGCATTCATTCGCGCCTGCCAGCGCGCGGCCCAGCCCGCCCGGTCTCGCAGGCGCCGCACCACGCCGGTCTGGGTGAACTCCTGCCATGCCACGCCCGCGCCCTGGCACCAATGCGCCACTTCCAGGTCGCGCGCGTAGGACCAGCCTGGCCCGGTTTCCTCGTGACTCAGAAGGTGCGTGTAAGCGAGTTCCTGATGCAGCCGGGACAGCACTGCCCGCGCCGGGCCCACGCGTATCCAGAGGGGCAGCCCGCGCTGCGCCAGGGCCTCGCGCAGTTCGGCCACGCAGGCCAGCGCGAAGTCCACGTGCATCGGATCGCATTCGGGGCTCTGCAGCCACTCGGGTTCGATGATGTAGACCGCCAGCGCGTCGCCATGCGCCTGCGCCCGCGCCAGCGGCTCGTGGTCCTGCACGCGCAGGTCACGCTTGAACCAGACCAGGGCACGGGTGGAGGACATGTCGGGGCAGCGACGCGGTGGGGAAGGGGCCGAACTCTACTACGCACCCCATTCCTGATGGCGGCACCCCGGAATCAGGCTTTCATCCAGCAACGACCTCGCTAGGGAGGGTCAGCAGGTTGCGCAAGCGATCGCCGGCACACGTGAACGCAGGATCCTTCGCCAGGGACCAATCCTCCTGACCGTCCGCCCTGATCCCCACCATGAAACAGGCGAGATCCTCTTCGCTCCAATGCGAGTCCGGCTGCAAGAGCGCCTCGACCAGCACTGTCGCCGCCTCTTGCCATCGGCTCTGGATGGCCGCCATCAGTCCGGGACGCCCCGCGGCATCACGTGCCAGCAGCAGTTCCAGGCGTTGTGCCGGCTGCAGCAATGGGGCGCAGCCCTGGATCGCATCGACCAGGACCTGCACCATCGCAGCGTCGCCTTTGGCCAGCGCGTGTGCCAGGAGCGGCTCGCCCTTCTCGGTCTGGGCCTGCAGCAGGTCCAGCGCCTGCTGCGCGCCGCAGGCGGCCAGGGTCTGGTTCAAGCGCTGCGCCAAGCCCGCGTGCAAGCCATCGCAGACCCGCAGTTGCAGCTCGGATGCGGAGCACCACGGACTGGCGTAGGTGACACTGGCGGGCTGGCTCTTGGTGTCCGATCGCTTCGGGCCGGAAGACACTGCGTCGCCCAGGTCGGCCGGATCCAGCGCGATCACCCGCGCCAGGCGCTGCCCGGGCGCCGACGGAAAATAGTCCGCGAGCGCGTCGTCATCGAGGAATGTTCCCAGCCTGCACGCCCGGGTGCCCGGCCCGTCCAGGATGACGCGCTGGTGGGTCAGCGTCTGGTTGGGGTCATAGAACATGACCACCCGGTACGGCGGCTGGCCCGCCTTCTGTTTCAGCTGGAGTTCGGCCAGCATGACGTGATAGACCGAGAAGACCAGCACATGGCGGTGCTCCCCCGGCTTGAGGGTCTTGAACTGGTCGTCCAGGAACTCCCCCCAGCGCGAAGCCAGGACCAGGTGGCTGTTGTCGGACTGGGCAATGATGGCGTCGTAGAGCGCCTCCGTGGCGGGATCGACCGTGGCCTCGATGCGCTCGACGCTGGCGAGATCCGCATAGCTGAAGCGCCCTGGCGACGCGCCAGCCTGTTTGGCCTGCAGGTATTTCGAGCGTGCCTCCCAGACGGCAATCGCCAAGTGCCGGCAGGCGATCTCCTCCCCGGTGTCCTTGAAATGCGCCTTGCAGTTCCAGTTGACGTCCCGCTCCGTCTCGCCGTCCTCCAGGGTGCTGAGGATTGCGGCCATCCTGGGGTCGAGCGCCCGAAGGTAAGGCTCGGGCGCCTGCAGGAGGCGCGTCTCCCGCTGCGCCAGGGGGATGGCCCCGGCATCCTCGTCCCCGGAGGGTCCGATATCGGGCGGACTGACCGGGCCGGTGGCGCGCTCAGGCAGGACCTCGCGGACCTGGCGCGCGTCCAGCCGTCCGGCCGGGTTGACCGGCAAGGCGTCCGGTGTCTCGGGCCCTCCCAAGGGAGCGGCAGGCAGGGCCGCGCCCCCCGGGAAGCCGATGCCATGCACTGCGCTTGTGCCGACCATCACCTCGCATCGCCTTTCCCCATCCCGTGCCACGCTGGCGACGCAAGCGACGGTCTGGGCTGGTAAGGATGAGCATACGGATGAATTGCTGAGCAAGACCTTTCAGCTCATCCTTAAGATCGGGGCCTGGAACTTTTCCCATGCACACGCTCGTCCCACAGATTCCCCCCCAGGCCCTGCAGGGCCTGAAAGTCCTCGAAATGGGCCAGCTGATCGCCGGCCCCTTCGCCGCCAAGACCCTGGCGGACTTCGGTGCCGAGGTGATCAAGGTCGAACCTCCGGGCAGCGGCGACCCGCTGCGCAAGTGGCGCCTCCTGAAGGACGGCACCTCGGTCTGGTGGCAGGTGCAGTCCCGTAACAAGCGATCGCTGGCCCTGGACCTGCGCCAGCCCGAGGGCCAGGCGCTGGTGCGCCAGCTGGCGGCCGAGGCCGACGTCCTGATCGAGAACTTCCGCCCCGGCGCCCTGGAGGGCTGGGGCCTGTCGCCCGACGATCTGCTGGCGGCCAACCCGCGCCTGATCGTGCTGCGTATCAGCGGCTACGGGCAGACCGGCCCCTACCGCAACCGCCCCGGCTTCGGCGTCGTCGGCGAGGCCATGGGCGGCCTGCACCATCTCACCGCCGAACCCGGGCGCGTGCCGGTACGGGTGGGCGTGAGCATCG
>JBEGVR010000083.1:0-2736 GCA_041178265.1 Pseudomonadota bacterium
CCGAGCTGGCCTCCAGCGGCACGGGCATCGAACTGGTCAACCTGACTGGCCCGCAGGCCGAGGCGCTGCGTCGGGCCAATCCCTACCTCGCCGTCGACACCATTCCGGCCGGCGTCTACAAGGACGTGACCGCCACCACCACCATGGCGGTGGGCGCGCAGTGGGTGACCAGCGCGAAGATCGACGCCGAGACGGTCTACCAGATCACCAAGGCGCTTTACAGCGACGCCACCCAGGCCAATCTGGCCGCAGGCCACGCCAAGGGCAAGCTGATCACCCGGACCAACGCCGTGCAAGGGGTGGGTATTCCCTTCCACCCCGGCGCCGAACGCTTCTACAAGGAAGTCGGACTGATCAAGTGAGATTCCCGACGTCACCCCGACGTTGACCGACCCGGCCTGATGTGACGACCCCGGAACTCGACGCCCGGCGACTGCAGGAACTCGAGCAGAAGTTCGACCCGGAGATGCAGTTCCGGCTCGTGGTGCCGCCCGCCATCGCGGTGGTGCGGGCGCTGCTGATCGCGCTGTCGGTGTTTCACTTCTACACCGCAGGCTTCGGCCTGCTGCGTGAGGCGACGCACCGTGGCGTGCATCTGGCCTTTGTGCTGGGCCTGATCTTCCTGGTATTCGCAGCAACCCGGCGCAGGCAGGAGTCGTCCACAAGCTCGAGCCTGATGTCGCCCGGGGGCGTGCCCCTGGCGGATTGGCTGCTGGCCCTGGCCGTGGCCGCCAGCGTGCTCTACATCCCGTGGATCTTTGACGATCTGGCATTCCGCGTCGGCAACCCGGGGCCGGTGGACGTGCTGTTCGGCTCCATCCTGTTCGTGACGCTGCTGGAGGCCACCCGCAGGTCCATGGGCTGGCCTTTGCCGCTGATCGCCATCGGCTTCACCGTGTACGCGCTGGCGGGCCCGTATTTCCCGGGACTGCTCAAACATGCGGGTGCCACCTGGCCGCAGATGATCAACCACCAGTACCTGACCAGCCAGGGCATCTACGGCGTGGCTGTGGGGGTGGTGGCCACCTACGTGTTCCATTTCGTGCTGTTCGGGGTCATGGCCACGCGCATCGGGCTGGGGCAGCTGTTCCTGGATATCGCCTCCAGCGTGGCTGGCCGCTACGCCGGTGGGCCGGCCAAGGTCAGCGTGTTCGGGTCGGCCATGTTCGGCATGCTCAGCGGATCGTCGGTGGCCAACGCAGTGACCGTGGGGTCACTGACCATCCCGGCCATGATCCGCGTGGGGTACCGGCGCGAGTTCGCGGGCGCGGTGGAAGCCGCGGCCTCCACCGGCGGGCAGATCACGCCGCCGGTGCTGGGCGCGGCGGCCTTCCTGATGGTGGAGTTCCTCAACATCTCCTACCAGAGCATCATCGCGGCGGCCGCGCTGCCGGCGTTCATGCATTTCTTCGGCGTCTTCATGCAGGTGCACTTCGTGGCCAAGCGGGACGGGCTGCGCGGGCTGACCGAGGACGAGATGCCGCGGCTCAAGGAGTCGCTGCGCCAGCGCTGGCCCACGCTGATTCCCCTGTTTCTCCTGATCGGCATCCTGGTGTCCGGGCGCACGCCCTACCTGGCGGCCTTCACCGGCATCGCCTCCTGCATCATCGTCGGCCTGACCACGCAGATTCAGGGCAATCGCCCGATCCAGTGGGTCTCGCTGGTGCTGCTGCACGCGATGCTGGGCCTGCTGGCGTTTGTCGACTGGGGCCAGCACAGCGAAGCCATCAAGCTGGGCCTGTTCGCAGCGGGCGTGCTGCTGGGGTGGGCGCTGCACCGCTGGGCGCAGGTGCGCGGGCGGATCGACCCGGCCGTCCTGGTAGAGGCTTTCGAGACCGGGGCCAAGTACGCGCTGGCCGTGGGCGCCGCGGCTGCGACGGTGGGGATCGTGATCGGCGTGGTCACGCTGACCGGCGTGGGTTTCAAGATCAGCTTCATCATCACCCAATGGGCGCAGACTGTGGCCGGCTGGGCCGCCTTCGTGCTGCCATCGGGCTGGACCAGCCTGCAGACGCTGACCCTGCTGGCGGCGCTCATCATGACCGGGGTGGTGTGCATCCTCATGGGGTGCGGCATCCCGACCACGGCCAACTACATCATCATGGTGACGGTGGCGGCGCCGACGCTGGTCCAGCTGGGCGTGGAGCCGCTGGTGGCGCATTTCTTCGTGTTCTATTACGGCGTGCTGGCCGACATCACGCCACCCGTGGCGCTGGCTGCGTATGCGGCGGCGGGCATGGCCGGCGGTGACCCCTTCCGCACCGGCAACCAGGCTTTCAAGCTGGGCCTGGCCAAGGCGCTGGTGCCCTTCGTGTTCGTGTTTTCGCCCTCGCTGCTGCTGGTGGCCAAAGGCTTCAACTGGCCGGACCTGATCATCACCTTCACCGGCTGCGTCGCAGGGATCACCGTGCTGGCGGCCACGCTGAGCCGCTACATGCTCACCCGGATGCAACCCTGGGAACAAGTCCTGGGGTACCTGGCGGCCCTGTGCCTGGTGGCACCCGGGCTGTGGGCATCGATGGTGGGGCTGGCCCTGTTCGCGCCGGTGCTGGTTCATCAGTGGCGCCACCGAGACCCCTAGGCCGGGATGGGGCACCGCTGCATCGTCGTCGGTGCCGGCATGGTCGGCACGTCCACCGCCTGGCACCTGCGTCAGCGCGGTCATGAGGTCCTGCTGATCGACCGGCGTGCGCCCGGGCAGGAAACGTCGCATGGCAACGCAGGGCTGATCCAGCG
>JBEGVR010000084.1:0-6981 GCA_041178265.1 Pseudomonadota bacterium
GCGGCGGCCGGATCCGGGGTATCGACCAGGCCCACGTGCAGGCGCTCGCGTGCCAGCAGCAAGGCCAGGGTGCGCCCCACCACGCCGGCGCCACGGATGCAGATGTCGTAGGGCGCAGCCATCCGGGGATTGTAGGAGCCGTGCACAATCCCGGGCGCAGTCCACTCCCATGAAACCCCACGCCATGAGCGCCTCTCCCCCCCCCGAAGTCCAGGCCCGCATTGCCCGCCTGTTCATCTACCCCGTCAAGTCCTGTGCCGGCGTCGAGCTGCGCGAGGCCGAATTGACCGACGCCGGCCTGGACCTGGACCGCGCCTGGATGGTGGTCGATGCCGAGGGCGAATTCGTCTCCCAGCGCGAGCTGCCCCGGATGGCGCTGGTGCAGGTGCAACTGAAATGGAACGAGGTGATCCTGCGTGCGCCGGGCATGCTGTCGCTGCACCTGCATGTGGACCGGGTGGAGGCGCCCGCAAAGGTACGGGTCTGGGACGACGTGGTGCCCGCCTACGACATGGGCGACACCGCCGCCCAGTGGTTCTCGGATTTCCTGGGGCAGAGGCTACGGCTGGTGCGCTTCGACCCCGAGCACCGCCGCCTGTCCAGCCTGCAGGCGACGGGTGGCGTGGAGGCGCCCAACCAGTTCAGCGATGGCTTTCCCCTGCTGGTGGTGGGCGAGGCCTCGCTGGAGGCGCTCAATGCGCGCCTGGCGGCGGGCGGCCATGCGCCGGCGGGCATGGAGCGCTTTCGGCCCAATATCGTGCTCGCCGGCCTGCAGGCGCACGACGAAGACCGCCTGGGCGTGCTGCACGTGCAGGCCGATGCGCCCGTGCAATTGGTGCCGGTCAAGCCCTGCATCCGCTGCTCGATTCCCGACATCGACCCGGCCACCGCGCAGGTCGGCACGGGGGTGGGCGACACGCTGCAGGCCTACCGAGGCAACGCCAAGCTCGGTGGCGCGGTGACCTTCGGCATGAACGTCATCGTGCGCGATGGCGATGGCGTCATGCTGCGCGTGGGCCAGGAATTGACGGCCGACTGGGCATTCTGAGCGGGCATTCCGGGCTGGCGTTGCGGGGGCCCCTGCGCGCCGGTGCCGCGCCTCAGCGCCGCGCCGCGGCCAGCGGGCGAAACACCAGTACACCCAGCAGCGGCCCCATCGCCATGGGCACGAACCACCACGCCGGTGGCAGCACCTGTGAGAGCAGGGCCATCAGCTGCAGGCTGGCCACGCTGATCACGAAGCCGATGCAATTGACGATGGTGAGCGCCGAGCCCACATAGGCCCGCGGTGCCGTGGCCGCATTAAGCGCCGAGAACTGCGGCGAGTCGGTGGCCACCGCCACGCCCCACACCAGCAGGAACACCAGGAACCCCGCGGGCGGCAGCAGGAAGGCCAGGGGCAGCAGCAGGCAGCACAGGCCCGAGGTGCCCAGGGCGCCGAAGGCCACGCGCGCGCTGCCGGTGCGACGCGAGACCAGGCCGCCGCCCATGCAGCCCAGGCCGCCCGCCGCGATCAGGCAGAAGGTCCAGAACGAGGCGTCCAGCGCCACGCCGTGGCGCGCGTTGTACGCGGCGACCAGCAGCGGCGCGAAGGCCCACAGCGAATACAGCTCCCACATGTGCCCGAAGTAGCCGCTGGCACTGGCGCGGAACTCGGGCGCGCGAAAGGCGCGCGCCACCGCCGCCGGGTCCAGGCGCGGCGCCGGCGCAAGGTAGGGGCCCTCGGGCACCGTGCGGTGCATCAGCACGCCACCGGCCACCGTGAGCAGGGACACCCACAGCGCCACGTCCTGCCAGCGCGCGCCCAGCGCGGAGCCGGCCAGCAGGTGCGGCAAGGCGGTGCCGATCACCAGCGCCCCGACCAGATAGCCCAGGGCCATGCCCAGTCCGTCGCGGTACCAGCTGGCCGCGATCTTCATGCCTACCGGGTAGATGCCCGCCAGGAAGAAGCCGCTGGCGAAACGCAGTGCCAGCAGCGTGGCGTAGGGCGCCGGCAGGTGGGGCACGGCGACCATGGCGGCATTGGCCAGCGCCCCGAGCACGGCGCAGGCCAGGAACACATCGCGCGGTCGCCAGCGGTCGGCGATGTTGAAGATCGCGAAGAGCAGGGTGCCCGCGATGAAGCCCAGGTGGACCGCGGAAGTGATGCCGGCCGGCGCCTGGCCGTCCATGCCCAGCGCGCGCGCCAGCTCCGGAAGGATCGCATTGCCCGAGAACCAGGGCGAGGTGCTGGCAAATTGCGACAGCACGATCACCGGCAGGATGTGCCCGGGGATGCCGGCGGGGGCCACCGGCGCCGTCATGCGAGCTGCCTGGCCAGCGCCTGCAGCCGCGGCGCGATCTCGCGGCGCAGCCAGGCTTCGTCCAGCTCGCGGCCCTGGAACGAGCAGTTGATCGCGGCGGGCTCGCCGCGGTTGATATGTCCCAGCGGCACCGCCACCGCCTGCACGTCGGGAAAGACCTCGCCCACCTGCACGCAGCAGCCGTGGCGCGGGTACTGGCGGATGTTTTCCATCAGGCGCTCGCCATACCGCTGCCATTCATCAGGCACCTTCACCTGCAGCTGGTTGATCAGGGCCTCACGCTGCGGGGGACGGCAGGACATCAGGTAGGCCCGCCCGACGGCAGTGCCGGCCAGCGAATGGCTGGTGCCGACCTCGATCGGGTAGATGCGTTTGCTGTAGGCGCGCACCGATTCGATGTAGACGATGGTGTAGCGGTCTCTGATGCCGATCGAGACCGTGCCGCCCGTGGCCTGCGCCAGTTCCATCATCAGCGGACGGGCCTGGCGCCGCAGCGTGAACTGCGCGAGCAAGGGGTTGCCCAGGGACAGTACCGCCGACCCGAGCTGGTACTTGCCGTAATGCTCGGTGGGTGCGAGGTAGCCCATGGCGGTGAGGGTGTACGTGAGGCGCGAGACGGTGGCGGCCGGCAGCCCCAGGCGCTGCGAGAGTTCCTTGTTTCCGAGCACTGGCTGTTCGGGCGTGAAGCAGCGAAGCAGCTGCAGGCCGCGTGCCAGCGTGGTGGCGAACTGGCGGTCCCCCGCGTGTTCCTGCAGGCCCGCAGGGGCGCGGCGGGGGACGGGACTGGCCTGGGGTGAAGATTTCAACATATCGAAACTAAATTCAGCATATCGGAATATTAGCGTAGCTGGAGCACCCCCTCCTTAGACTGCGTGGAGGCCCACCCATGCGGGCGCCGGAGACACACCATGAACGCCACCCCCTTGGTCGACGAACTGCCCGTGCACGACATCCCCGCGCTCGATGGCAACAACGCGCCCGTGCGCCAGGAAGATGTCTTCACAGACATGGAGGTGATCGGGCAGGTACCCGCCGACCTCAATGGCCTGTACGTGCGCAACGGGCCCAATGCCTACTTCCCGCCGGACTGGCGCTACCACGCCTACGACGGCGATGGCATGGTGCATGCCGTGCGTTTTCGCCAGGGCCGCGTGGAGTACCGAAACCGCTGGGTGCAGACCGCCGGCCTGCGCGAGGAGCAGGCGGCCGGCCAGGCGCTGTGGAAAGGCCTGAAGGAGTCCTGGCGCGCCGACCGGCCCGACGAACCGCTGAAAAACACTTCCAACACCGACGTGAAGTACCACGCGGGCCGCCTCATCACCATGTGGTACCGCTCGGGCATGCCCTACGCGCTGGACCCGGACACGCTGGAGACGCTGGGCACCGCGGATTTCGACGGCGCGATCGACCGCATCTCGGCGCATTCGCGTCCCGACCCGCACACCGGCGAACTGCTGTACTTCGACTACGGCCTGGAGGCGCCCTACATGCGCTATGGCGTGGTGGGCCCCGACCGCAAGATCAGGCACCAGATCGAGGTGCCACTGCCCGGTCCGCGCCTGCCGCACGACATGGCGGTGACCGCGCACTACACCATCCTGCACGACTTCCCGCTGTGGCCCGATGCCAACGCCCTGGCGGCGGGCCGCTACAAGGTGCGCTTTCATGCGGACCAGCCCACGCGCTTCGCGGTGGTGCCGCGTTATGGCCAGGCCAGCGAAATCCGCTGGTTCACCGCCAAGCCCACCTACCTGCTGCACGTGGTCAACGCCTGGGAAGAGGCCGACGAGGTGGTGATGGTGGGCACGCCCTACCGCGTTCACCAGGACGAGGCGGGTCGACCTGACGCGCGCCGGCTGGAGCAGACCATCCACCAGCGCCAGCGCGATTTCCTGCTCTATGAGTGGCGTTTTGACCTGCGCACTGGTGAGACCCGCGAGCGTGTGATCGACGACGTGCTCAATACCGAGTTCCCGGTGATCAACAGCCTCTACCAGGGGCGCAAGAACCGTTATTCGTACCACGTGCTCTTTCCCTATGGCGGGCGCGAGGAGCCGCGTTTTCCCGGCCTCGTGAAGTACGACCTGCAGACCGGTGGCTACATCGCCTACAGTGCCGGCCCGCGCTACTTCTACAACGAGCCGGGCTTCGCGCCCCGAGACCATGCCCGCAGCGAAGACGACGGCTACCTGGTGGTGCCGGTGTGGAACCCCGACGAGCGCCGCTCGGAGATCCAGGTGTTCGACGCGCACGAGGCCCGCATGACCGCCGGCCCGATCGCGCGCATCGTGCTGCCGCGGCGCATGCCGCATGGCTTTCATGCCACCTTCGTCGACCAGGGCACCCTGGACCGCTGGAAGTGACCCCATGATCCTGGTGCCGCGCGCAACCATCGACGACTACGTCGCCCGGGGCTGGTGGGGCGAGCGCATGATCGGCGAGATCTTCCTGGACACCGCGCAGCGCCGGGGCGCGGCGCTGGCCGTGGCCGACCCCCCCAACCGACCGCAGATCACCGGCGACGCGCCCCTGCGCTGGACCTGGGACGACTTGCTGCAGCAGGTGGGCCGGCACGCCGCCTTTCTGCAGGCGCAAGGCGTGAAGAAAGACGACGTGATCGTGGTGCAGATGCCCAACGTCGTGGAACTGCACGCGCTGTACCTGGCTTGCGCGATCAGCGGTGTCATCGTCTCGCCGGTGCCCGTGCAATACCGGGCGCACGAGCTTGCGCACGTGGTGGCACTGACCGGCGCGCGCGTGGCAATCACCGCCACCGCCGTGGGCAGCTACCCCAGTGCGCAGGCCTGGGTGACGCAACGCCACCTGTACCCGGGACTGCGCGAGGTGTGGGCCCTGGGCACGCGCTGCCCGCCGGGGGCCTTGCCCCTGTCGGCGGCCCTGGACGCCCAGCGGCCCTGGAGCCCCGCCGAGATGGACGCCCACATGCGCGCCATCGGCCTGACGGCGCACGACGTGTTCACCATTTGCTGGACCTCGGGCACCGAGGCCCAGCCCAAGGGCGTCCCCCGCAACCACAACGAATGGCTGATCGTGGGCCAGTCGGTGATCGACGCCGGCGAGCTGCAGCCGGGCGCGCAGATGCTGATGCCCTTTCCCTTCGTCAACATGGCGGGCCTGTCGGCCAGCCTGATGTCGTGGCTGCTGGTCGGGGGCGGGCTGCACCAGCACCACCCTTTTGATCTGGACATCTTCATCCGCCAGCTGCGCGAACAGCCGATCGACTACAGCGTGGCCGCGCCCGCGGTGCTGAACATGCTGCTCAAGGAGCCGCAGAAGCTGCAAGGCGTGGACCTGACCCGCCTGCGCCGCGTGGGTTCCGGCGGCGGACCGCTGTCCGAGTGGATGGTGCAGGAAATGGAGCGGCAGTTCGGTATCCAGGTGGTGAACTACTTCGGCTCCAACGAGGGGGCGGCCCTGTCGTCCTCGCCCCGCGACATTCCCGACGGCGCGCAGCGCGCGCTGTACTTTCCGCGCTTTGGCGTGCCGGGCTACGAGTGGAAGATGTCCAACGCGAAGAAGATCAGCACCCGCCTGGTGGACATCGACACCGGGCGCGACATCACGAGCGCGGGCCAGGTGGGTGAACTGCGCTTCAAGGGCCCCACCATCTTCAGCGGCTATTACCGCTCGCCCGAACTCACCGCACGCGCCTTCGACGAGCAGGGGTATTACCGCACCGGCGACCTGTTCGAGATCGCCGGCGACCGCCAACAGTTCTACCGCTTCAGCGGCCGCCACAAGGACATCGTGATCCGCGGGGGCGCCAACATTTCCTCCGAGGAGTTGGAAGGCCTGCTGGTGGGGCACGCCAAGGTGCGCGAATGCGCCGTGGTGGGTTACCCCGACCCGGTGCTGGGCGAGCGGGTGTGCGCGGTGGTCGTGCCGCAAAGCGGCCAGCAGGTGACGCTGGAGGAATTGGTGGCCCACCTGCGCGACGTGGAGCAGGTGGCGCCCTTCAAGTGGCCCGAGAAACTGATCGTGCTGGACGCCCTGCCCCGCAACCCGGTGGGCAAGATCCTCAAGCGCGAATTGCGCGCCCGTTATTTCCAGGAGGAAGCGGTATGAGCCCCGTGGTGTTGATGGTGCCCGGCATGCTCAATGACGAACGCATATGGGCCGACGTGCGTGCCGCGATCGAGGGCGAGGCGGATGTACGCATCGCCCCGACGGCCCGCCAGACCACCCTGGCGCAGATGGCCGAGGGCGCCTGGGCGCTGCTGGACGACCTGCCCGCTGGCGCGCGCGTGGTGCTGGCGGGCTTTTCCATGGGCGGCTATGTGGCCTTGCAGATGCTGGCGCAGCCGCGACGGGCGCTGCATGGCCTGGCCCTGTTGTCCACCTCGGGGCGGCCCGAAACCCCCGAGGCCTCTGCCACGCGTGAAAAGACCCTCGTGGCCATGCAGTCGGACTTTCCCAAGGTGGTGGAGGGCATCCTCAAATGGAGCACGCACAGCGCCACACCTGCGGTCGCAGACTGCCTGCGCCGGATGATGCTGGATCTGGGGCTGCCCACCGCCACCGCCCACACCCGCGCCATCCAGGGGCGCAGCGACCGGCGTGAAATGATCCAGGCCCTGAAGCTGCCGGTGCGGGTCCTGTGCGGTGCGCAGGACCGGGTCACGCCGCCGGACCTGGCTAAGGAGTTGTCTGGATGGAT
>JBEGVR010000085.1:0-4511 GCA_041178265.1 Pseudomonadota bacterium
AAGGTCGTCTCCGGCACCGACGTCGTCGACCGCATCGAGGGCGTGGCCACCGGTCGCAGCGGCTTTCACGACGACGTGCCCGAGCAGGCCGTCGTGATCGAGAAGGCCGTCCTGGCCTGACCCCGGGTGGGACGCACGCCGGCGCCCCACCCCATCCCGGTCCTTGCGGCCGGGGCGCGCTGGCGCAGCGTCGACCTGCTGTCCGACCTGCACCTGCATCCCGGCGATCCGGCCACCTTCGAGGCCTGGCGCCGCCACATGGACAGCACGCGCGCAGACGCCGTCTTCATCCTCGGCGATCTCTTTGACGCCTGGGTCGGCGACGACGCCATCGACGCACCCGGCTTCGATGCCGACTGCGCCCGGGTGCTGCGCACGGCCAGCGCGCGGCGTCCGCTTTATTTCCTGCACGGCAACCGCGACTTCCTGGTGGGAGCGGCACTGGCGCGCACCTGCGGCTTCACCCTGATGGCCGACCCCACCGTGCTGGCCTTTGGCGCGCGCCGCTGGCTGCTCACGCACGGCGACGCCCTGTGCCTGTCCGACACCGCCTACCTGGCCTTTCGCGAGCAGGTGCGCGCACCGGCCTGGATCGCTGCATTCCTGCACAAGCCACTGGCCGAACGCAAGGCCCTGGCCCGGCAGATGCGCCAGGCCAGCGAGGACCACCACCGGGCCGCAGACTACGAGGCCGACGTGGACACCGCGATGGCCCGCCTATGGCTGGAGGCCGCCGGCGCAGCGGTGATGGTCCACGGCCACACCCACCGTCCCGCCGAACACGACCTCGGCGATGGGCGGCTGCGCATCGTCCTGTCCGACTGGGACGCCCGGGTCGCGCCGCCACGACAGCAGGTGCTGCGGCTGGACGCCGCGGGCGCCTTCGAACGCATCGACCTGGCCGCGTGATGTGGGGCTGGTGGCGCCAGCGGCGCGAAGCGCCGCCCCTTCCGCAGGCGCTGTGGGACACGGTGCTTGCCCGTTACCCCTTCCTGGCCAGCCGGCCTGAGGCCGAACTCGCCCGGCTGCGCGCGTTGTCAGCCCGCTTCCTGCAGGACAAGGAATTCCACGGCGCACAGGGCCTCGTGATCACCGACGAGATCGCCCTGTCCATCGCGGCGCAGGCGGTGTTGCCGGTGCTGCACCTGGGCCTGCACTGGTATGACGATTTCGTGGGCATCGTGGTCCATCCGGACGAGGTCGTGGCGCGACGCACCGAGGTCGACGACACGGGCGTGGTGCACGCCTACGACGAGGTGCTGGCCGGCGAGGCCATGGACCGGGGCCCGGTGATGCTCAGTTGGCACGATGTGCGTGAAGCCGGTGCCCGGTCCGTCGAGGGCTACAACGTCGTGATCCATGAATTCGTCCACAAGCTGGACATGCGCGATGGCGAGGCCGACGGCTGCCCGCCACTGGCCTCCCGCGCCGCCCGGCGCGCATGGCTGGAAGTCCTGACACGCGAATACGAGGCCTTCCGCGAACGCGTGATCGTGGCCGAGCGCTTCGGCGGCGAGCCGACCTGGCTGGACCCCTATGGGGCGCAGTCCATCGACGAGTTCTTCGCCGTGGCCTGCGAGGGCTACTTCGTGCAGCGCGAACGCTTCACGGCCGAATTTCCGGCGCTGACCCCGCTGTTCGACGGTTTCTTCAGGCCCTCAGCAAGGCCTTGAGCACACCCTGCAGGCGTCGCGCCACTGCCGGCTGGTGGGGGCTGGCGAACACGGTGGCCGCGTCCTGCCCCCAGGTCTGCTCGGGCGCGAGGTCGTGGCGTCGCGTGAGCAGTTGCAGCTGCAAGGCGCGGCGCGCTTCGAGGTGCTCGGCAGGCGTAGGCACCTGAGACGCCATTTCCAGCCGCAGCAAGGCCTCGGACGGATCGCCGGACGGCGCGGCCGCGATCGCCTGGACCCAGCGGCCCCGCACCGCGGACGTCACCGCCTTGCCCAGCTCGCCCTGGGAAGGCACCCGCTCGCTGGCGCGCTGCTCCCACGCCGACAGCAGCTGGGTCAGCGCTTCGCCGTGGGCCTGGGCGGCCAGCTTGCGCAGGGTGGACTGGGCGTGCTCCATGGCCTCGCGCTGGGCGCGGAAGGCCACATCGCCCAGGCGCGGGCCGCGGTCGTCACGATCGCCGCGTTCAGGGCGACTGCCGCCCCCCGGACCCCGCAGCGCGTCGCGGTCACTGAAGCGGGACCCCGGGCCGCCGGGCCGGCGATCACCGGAGCGCCCGCCACGGGTGGCCTGCGCCGGTTCGTCGCGCTTCATGCCGGGGCGATCGTCGCCGCGCCGGGCGATCACGGGCTTGGGCGCCGGCTTGGGCACCGGTGCCGGTGCCGATGCCGCAGCGATCGCATCCTCGCTGGCCTGTGCAGTGCCAGCCTCGGCTGGGGCAGCAGGGGTAGCCGTGGCCTCGGGCGCCGTTTGCGCAGGTGCGGCAGGCGACAAGGCCGCTGGCGAATCGGCGGTGGCGTGGGCCCGGGCGGCCGCGTCGCGGGCCTGGGCCTGGCCGCGTAAAGCGGCCTCCAGATCGCTCAGAGCGGAACGGATCTTTTGCGCGTCACCGGTGGCGTTGGCCGCCTCGACGGCCCGCGAGGCCTCGAGCACCTGACGGTCATGATCGCTCAGCGCCGAGGCCGCGCGATCGCGCTCATGACCCTTGCGGTTGAAGGCCTCGTCCAGCGGCTTGCGGAAGGCATCCCACAGCTTCTGCTCCTGCTTGCGGTCCAGTGGCACCGCCTGGGCTTCGACCTGCCACCGCTGCTGCAGCGACTTGACCGCATCGACCCGCAAGTGCGGCGCGGCCCCCAGGGCCACCGCTTCGTCGATCAGCGCATGGCGCCGCTCCAGGCTCTGCTTTTGCGCAGCCGCCAGCGGCGCCTCAGCCGCCTGCAGGGCCTGCCTCCATTGCGGCTGGATTTCGGCGAAGGTTTTCTCGCTGAGGTGGCCCGCTTCGCGCCAGCGGTGCTCGAACTGGTGCAGGACACGGGCATAGCCTTTCCAGTCGCCACCCTCGGCCCCTGGGTGCGCGGCCGCCCAGGCCTTGACCTCCTCGATCAGGGCCAGCCGCCGGCCTCGGTGTTCAGCCGCTTCCGACTTGACCTTGTCCAGCCAGGCCTCGACGACGGTGTAGGCCGCGTTGCAGGCCTCGTCAAAGCGCTTCCAGAGGGCGTGGTTGGGTGCGCCGCCCTGGTCCAGTTGCTTCCACTGCTCGCGCAGCGCCCGCAACTGCTCCTGCATCTTGCGGCCGCCGAAACGGGGCTTGCGCACCGCGTCGGCACTTGCGGGCGGGGGCGCCGAGGGGCTGCTTTCGGCAGCGGGCGATGGTGCGGCCTCGGCGGACTGAGCCGCAGGTGCCGCCTGCAGGGCGGGGGCCGGCACCACCTCGAACAGGGACTCGGCCTTGGCCACCAGCTCCTGGCGCAGCTGGTCGGTCCGCCAGCGCTGCCAGCCCTCCATTTCGCCCGCCGCCGCCAAGGCGGCATGGGCCCGCTGTTCCAGCTGAGGGCTGATGCGCTTGCCGTGCTCCTTGAGGGCCTGGCGCAAGGCGGCGGCCGCCCCCACGCTGGCCTTGCCGTGGCCCTCGGCAACCTCCTGTTCGACCTTGTCCAGCGCCGACTGCACCGCCTCCTGGGCGGCAGCGCGCAGCTTCGGGTCGGGCTGGGCACGCGCGGGACGCGCGGGCAACTCGACCGGCAGGCCACGCGCGGCGCGCAATTCGTCGGCCCAGGCGGGCACCGGTGGCAATGCCGCGGTGGGATCAGAGTCCGCCGCCGCGGCCTGGGCGAGCGCCGACTGGAACGCGTCCCACACGATTTGCAGCTGCTGGCGCGAGGCCTCCAGCAAGGGCGGAAAGCGTGCGTCGACGCTCGGCCACCCGGTCTCCTGGGTCAGCGCCAGGGCCTGGGCCTGCCAGTCGGGGACATCCTTGCGCAGGGCCTCGGCCGCCGCCAGGGCGTCGCGCCACGGCTTGAGGGATAGCACCTCGATGCGCTGGGCCAGCAGCACCGCGGCCTCGCGCTGCACCTGCACCCGGTGCTGCAGGTCCTCGATCGCCCGCACCCGCTCGGCCAGGCGCGCCTTCAGGTCGGCCAGCGGCTCGCGGCTGAGCGGTGCGCCCGCCTTGGCGGCATCACGCTGCCAGGCCAGGGCGTCGGCCAGGTTGAGCTTGGGCTGGTCGAGCAGGGCCTGCGCCTTGGCGCTCCAGTCGGCTGCGATGGCCTCCTGGCCCCTGGCCCGCTTGATCTCGTCCAGGCGCTCGCGCAGTACGCGCGCAGCGCCCTTGTCTCGGCTGCTGAGTTCGCGGTAGACCTGTTGGAGGAGGTCAGGGCCGGGCTCGGAGGCCAGCCAATCGCGCAAGCGGGAGGCACGCTCCCCGGACGTCGGGGCGGTGAAGGCCCCGCCCGTGAGGGCATCGAGGGCGGGGAGGTCTTGGGGCTTGAGCGTGGCTTGGGTCACTGGGATCTTGCGGCAGACGCGTCGGGGCGTCCTAGCGTGGAGGGTAATCCGGTATTTTC
>JBEGVR010000086.1:0-23885 GCA_041178265.1 Pseudomonadota bacterium
ATGCGTGCGCGTTACCACGCAGCGGCCGGGTTCACCTCGCAGTTCATCAACGCCTTGTTCGCCCAGGCGGCCCAGGTCTGGGCCACCTGGGGTGCGAGCGAGGAGGATGCCTTGCGTGCGCTGATGCCCCTGGCCCGCGGCACCCTGGCCTCGATCGACTCGGCCGGCATCGCCGCCGGCATGCCGGGCCCGGTCTCGCGGGGCGACGTGGCCTCGGTGGACAAGCACGTGAAATCGCTGGCCGGCATGGGCCCGGACATGGCGCAGTTCTACCGGGTCCTGTGTGGCGCCACCATCCCGCTGGCGCAAGCGCGCGGCGCGATCGACGAGGTGGCGGCGGCCCGGCTGCGGGATTTGCTGGTGGCGCCGCGCTGAGAGGTCGGTCACCCCGCGAATCTGTCGCTATCGGTTCTGCGGCTGGTCCTCGTACCAGCCCCGTGTCCTGTTCACCACCCACACCACCCCCAGCATCACGGGCACCTCGATCAACACGCCTACCACGGTCGCCAGCGCCGCACCGGAGTGAAACCCGAACAGGCTGATCGCCGCGGCCACTGCCAGCTCGAAAAAGTTCGACGCCCCAATCAAGGCGGAGGGACAGGCCACGCTGTGCTTCTCGCCCAGCCGACGATTGAGCCAATAGGCCAGTGACGAATTGAAGGCCACCTGGATCAGGATCGGCACCGCCAAGAGCGCGATCACCAGTGGCTGGCGTAGGAGGGCTTCACCCTGAAAGCCAAACAGCAGCACCAGTGTCACCAGCAGCGCGCCGATGGACCAGGGGCCCACCCGGGCCATCGCCGCATCGAAGGCCGCGGGGCCGCGTGCCAGCAACGACTTGCGCCAAGCCTGCGCGATCAGGACCGGGATCACGATGTACAGCACTACAGACGTCACCAGTGTGTCCCAGGGCACCACGATGGCCGACATCCCGAGGAGAAGGCCGACCAACGGCGCGAAAGCGACGACCATGATGCTGTCATTCAGGGCCACCTGCGAGAGCGTGAACAGCGGGTCGCCATTCGTGAGGCGGCTCCAGACAAACACCATCGCGGTGCAGGGCGCCGCCGCCAGCAGGATCAGACCGGCGATATAGCTGTCCAACTGGTCGGCCGGCAGCCAGGGTGCGAACAGCTCCCGGATGAAGAGCCAGCCGAGGAAGGCCATCGAAAAAGGCTTGACCAGCCAGTTCACGAACAGCGTGACACCGATACCGCGCACATGCTGTCGTACCTGACCCAGCGCGCCGAAGTCCACCTTCACCAGCATCGGGATGATCATCACCCAGATCAACACGCCTACCGGCAGGTTGACGCGCGCGACCTCCATCGCGCCGATGGCGCGAAAGACCCCGGGCAGCCATTGCCCCAGGGCGATGCCGGTGACGATGCACAGGAACACCCAGAGCGTGAGCCAGCGCTCGAAGACGCTCATGGGGGCGGGAGCGTCCGGCGGTGCAGTGGCTCGCACCTGCGCGCTCATGCCGACACCTGGGCGAGGTCGCGGGCGGACTGCTGGATGGACAGGCGGTCCAGACGCTCGGGCGGCAGGTTGACGAACACCTCCAGGCGCTTGCGTATCAGGTGCAGGGTCTGCCGGAAGGCCTCGCGCTGCCTGTCCTCGCCGCCTTCGACGGCAGAGGGGTCGGCATAGCCCCAGTGCGCGGTGGCGGGCTGGCCGGGCCAGTAGGGGCAGGCCTCGCCGGCGGCGTTGTCGCAGACAGTGATCACGAGGTCCATGCGCGGCGCGTCAGGCCCCGCGAACACGTCCCAGCTTTTGCTCGAGAGGCCGTCGGTTGCGATGCCGGCCTTTTTCAGCGTTTCAAGAGCGAGTGGGTTGGGCCTCTGGTTCTCGCGCGGGCTGCTGCCGGCGGAATACGCCTGGAAGCGGCCAGCACCGAGGTGATTGAGGAGGGCTTCGGCCAGGATGCTGCGGGCCGAATTGTGGGTGCACAGGAACAGGACGTTCAGAGGGCGTGAGGTCATGGCAGGAATCAGCAGCAGGAGGAAGGAGAGGAGGACTTGACGGGAATGCCCACCGGCTTGCCGCGCGGTGCGCAGCAGGTGGTGTCGCCCTCGTCGACCAGAGCCATGTCGGCGGCTTCGGCGCGGGACCTGAGTTCGGCCAGTTCCGCCTCGGTGTCGGTCTGCAAGCCCAGGTGGTCGATACCGGGCTTGTCGCCCCGTGTGGAGATGGCGAAGTTGATGCGCGGGTCGTCCAGCATCCACTTGGCATAGTCCGACTCGACGCGTGCCGGGGCGGCGCCAAACAGCTTCGAATAGAAGGCGATGCTGGCCTGCAGGTCTTCGACGTGGGCGTGCACATGGAAACGTTTCATGGTGAGGCTCCGTAGGGTCAGGGGGTCAGCAGGTGCCACAGGCGGCAGGCGCGGCGTCGACGCCGCAGGCCGCGCCCTCGCAGCAGTTGTCGGTTAGGTAGGCGAGCAGGGCGTTCATCTGACCGAAGCGGGCGCGGTAGATCAGGTGGCGGCTGGCGCGCTCCTGCGAGATGAGTCCGGCGTGCGTGAGTTCCTTGAGGTGGAAGGACAGGCTGCTGGGTGCCACAGCCAGGCCCGCCGCGAGCAATGTGGGCGTGAGCCCCTCGGGGCCGGCCACCACCAGTGCGCGAAAGACCTGCAGGCGCACGGGTTGGGCAAGGGCGGACAGGGCCTGGACGACGTCTTTCTCTTCCATATTTCAATGATATTCGAAATATAAGAGGTTTGCCAAGGACCTGACGGGGTCGCCGTAAACTTTGAGCGCCCGCAGAGGCAAAGCGAAAAGCAAAACGGAGACAGCCCATGGACGACCGCACCCCCGCGATTGACCCGCGCGCCTTGCGCACCTTCGCCGAGTTCTATCCCTACTACCTGAGCGAGCATTCGAACCGTACCTGCCGGCGCCTGCATTTCGTGGGCACCAGCCTGGGCCTGGTGTGCCTGGCCCTGCTGCTCGCCACGGGCTCATGGGGGTGGCTGCCCGCGGGCTTCGCGTGCGGCTATGCCTTTGCCTGGATCGGCCATTTCGGGTTCGAGAAGAACCGTCCAGCCACGTTCAAGCGCCCGTTCTACAGCCTGCTGGGCGACTGGGTCATGTACCGGGACATCCTCACGGGCAAGATCGCGTTCTAGCGCCCGTTCAGTCCTTGTACGAAGGGTCCAGCCTTTCGAGCTTGCGCAGGAGCGCGGGCCAGGCGATCTCGGGCCCCTGGCCGGCGGTTACCGTCTTCATCACCTCGCCCAGCCCCTGAAGGATGGCGGGATCGATGGTGACCAGTTCGCCGCCTGCCTGCGCGTCGATCTGGATGCGGCAGGTGTTCTCGAAGTTGTACATCCGCAGGAAGGCCTCGGGGATGTTGCGGCCCACGGTCAGCAGGCCGTGGTTACGCAGCACCAGATGCGCCTTGTCACCCAGGTCACGCACGAGGCGCGGCTTCTCGTCGTCGCGCAGCGCCACGCCTTCGTAGTCGTGGTAGCCCACCGAGGACAGGACGAAGGTGCTTTGCTGGCTGACTGGCAGGACCCCGCACCGCTGCGCGCTGACGGCCACGCCGGCGCGTGTGTGCGTATGCAGCACGCAGCCCACATCGGGCCGCGCGTCATGGATGCAGCTGTGGATCACGAAGCCCGCCGGATTGACGGGAAAGGGCGAGTCGATCACCTTGCGGCACTGGTCATCGACCTTGACCAGAGACGATGCGGTGATCTCGTCAAACATCAGGCCATAGGGGTTGATCAGGAAATGGTGTTCGGGTCCTGGCACCCGGGCGCTGATGTGGGTGAACACCAGATCGCTCCAGCCGTAGTGCGCCACCAGGCGGTAGCAGGCGGCCAGTTGTACGCGCAGCGCCCACTCTTGCAGGCTGACCTGGGCCTGGAGCGAAGGGGTATTCATGGAACGTGACTCCTGGAGCGGGCCGGCCATTCTTGAGGGGGCCGCCTGCTGCGGCTGTCACGTCGACGACAGAGGCGGTGGATCCACGGGATGGATCAAGCGGTGAGCCCCGTGTGGAGCGGGCGATGGGAATCGAACCCACGTCTTGAGCTTGGGAAGCTCAGGTCCTGCCATTGAACGACGCCCGCGTCGTGAAGACTGCGGGCGCTATCTTAATCGACGGCTCACTCACTGGGGGTGTTCGGGGCTGGCCGGCGAGGGCTGGAACCCCCCGCCCGCGCCCCCTCGCCCGCCCAGCGAGCTGCCGGCTCCGCCCGCCGCCGCACCGCTGCTCACTCGGTTGGACGCAGCTTCGGCCGTGCGGCTGAAGGCCTCGGCATTGAGTTCGCCCTGGCCATACCACCGCTGCACGATGCGCGAGGCGGTGTCACGCCCGCCCAGGCCGAAGGCCAGGGCCAGCGCCAGGGCCACCGCGCCCACCACCGCCATGAACAGGGTGTTCACCAGCTCGGTGGCAATGCCGATCTGGTTGACCGCCACCACGATGGCGAAGGCCCACACCAGGGTGGTGGCCACCTTGGACAGGAACTGCGGATTGCCCAGCCCGCCCTCGGCCGCCGCGCCGCGCACCAGATTGCCCAGGGCCCGCGCCGCCAGGCCGCCGATCACCAGCACCACCAGCGCCACGACCACATTGGGCAGCCACAGCAGCAGCTGGCGCAGCACGTCGGAGACCGCTGGCAGTCCCAGTGCGTCGAAGGCCACCACCAGCGCGATCAGGCGGATGAACCACTTGGCGATCGAGCCGATCATCCCGGACGAATCGGTGTCCGCTCCCATCTTGCGCACGAACTCGGCAAAGCCCGAACGCTCGGACAGGTCGTTGAAGTGGATGGTGCGCAGGAGGGCGGCCACGCCTTTTTCTACCAGCGAGGCGAGCAGCCAGCCAACCAGGAGGATCACCACGAAGCCCAGGATCTTGGGCACGGCCGAAAACAGCATGCCCATCGCTTGACTGAGCGAGGACATGATCGCGTCGCTCCATTCGGTCACAGTGTCGTCCATGGGAAAGCTCCTGTCGGGGAATTGAGGCCCCCACTTTCCGGTGGATGGCTCGTGCCCCCCGTCGGCGAGGGCGCGCGGCCGGTGTAGGACGGCGCTCGGGTCGGCGCACGCCCGCTGCATCCGTGCAGGCGAAGAACCCCTTCAGGAGGTCACTTGAGCACGTCTCCCAGGCACAGGTACTTCATCTCCAGGTATTCGTCCATGCCGTGGGCCGAGCCTTCACGGCCCAGGCCCGACTGCTTGACGCCGCCAAAGGGCACATGCTCGGTGGCGATGATGCCGGCGTTGATGCCCACCATGCCGTACTCCAGCGCCTCGGCCACTCGGAAGATGCGGCCCACGTCACGGCTGTAGAAGTAGCTGGCCAGCCCGAACTCGGTGTTGTTGGCAGCGGCGATCGCCTCCTGCTCGGTCTTGAACTTGAAGATCGGGGCCAGCGGGCCGAAGGTCTCTTCGCGCGCGCACAGCATGTCGGCGGTGGCGCCGGCGATCACCGTGGGCTCGAAGAACTGGCCCTTCAACTTCTTGCCGCCCACCGTCACCTTGCCGCCCTTGCTCACGGCGTCGGCCACGTGGCGCTCGACCTTCTCCACAGCGGCATCCTCGATCAGCGGGCCCTGGACCACGCCGTCCTCGAAGCCGTTGCCGACCTTAAGCGCCTTGACCTTGGCCGAGAACTTCTCGACGAAGCGGTCGTACACGCCCTCCTGCACGTAGATGCGGTTGGCGCACACGCAGGTCTGGCCGGCGTTGCGGTACTTGCTGGCCATCGCGCCTTCAACCGCCGAATCGATGTCGGCGTCATCGAACACGATGAAGGGCGCGTTGCCGCCCAGTTCCAGCGAGAGCTTCTTGACCGAGGGCGCACTCTGCCCCATCAGGATGCGGCCCACCTCGGTGCTGCCGGTGAAGCTGATGTGGCGCACCGTGTCACTGGCGCAGAACACCTTGCCCACCGCAATGCTGTTGGCGCTGTCGGCGGTGAGGAGGTTGATCACGCCGGCCGGGATTCCGGCGCGAATGGCCAGTTCGGCGGCAGCCAGGGCCGTGAGCGGGGTGAGTTCGGCCGGCTTGATCACCACCGGGCAGCCCGCGGCCAGCGCCGGGGCCACCTTGCGGGTGATCATCGCCAGCGGGAAGTTCCAGGGCGTGATCGCGGCGCACACGCCGATCGGCTGGCGCAGCACCAGCAGGCGCCGGTTGTTGTCGAATTGGGGCAGGGTCTCGCCGTTCACCCGCTTGGCCTCTTCGGCGTACCACTCGACGAAGCTCGCGCCGTAGGCCACCTCGCCCTTGGCCTCGGCAAAGGGCTTGCCCTGTTCGGCCGTCATGAGGCGGCCCAGGTCCTCCTGGTTGGCCATGAGCAGTTCGAACCATTTGCGCAGGAGGATGCTGCGTTCCTTGCCGGTCTTGGTGCGCCAGGCGGGCCAGGCGGCATCGGCGGCGGCAATCGCCTGTTCGGCCTCAGCCGGACCGAGGTTGGCCACGTCGGCCAGCTTGGCGCCGGTGGCGGGGTCGTGCACGTCAAAGCGCGAGGCGCCCTTGACCCACTGGCCGTTGATCAGGGCATCGGTCTTGAGAAGGCTGGGGTCGTTCAGCAGGGAAAGGGGGGAAGTTTTCATGTCCATGGGGGGTCTCCGAAACGTCGTTTGGATGTGATTTTGCCTGCGTGGGGGCGCCCCCGTCCGCCACAGGGCTCCCGAAGGGGGTGAAACCTATAATCACCGGCTTGGCCGAAGCAGCCCCGCTCCCTCCGGTGGCGGCCTGTTTTCGAGCCAGCCGCAGCCCGTGTCGGGCCGGCGGCCGACGCCCCCACATCTGCACACCATGAGCGCCTCCAAGACCACGCCCGCGATCTCCGTTGCCGACATCCGCAAGACCTTCCTGGACTTCTTTGCCGCGAAGGGGCACACCGTGGTCGAGTCCAGCCCGCTGGTGCCGGGCAACGACCCCACGCTGATGTTCACCAACTCGGGCATGGTGCAGTTCAAGGACGTGTTCCTTGGGGCCGACAAGCGTCCCTACGTGCGCGCGGCGTCGGTGCAGGCCTGCCTGCGCGCTGGCGGCAAGCACAACGACCTGGAGAACGTGGGCTACACCGCCCGCCACCACACCTTCTTCGAGATGCTGGGCAACTGGTCCTTCGGCGACTACTTCAAGCGCGAGAGCCTCAAGTGGGCCTGGGAGCTGCTCACGCAGGTGTACCAGCTGCCCCCTGAGCGCCTATGGGCCACCGTCTATATCGACGACGACGAGGCCTACGACATCTGGACGAAAGAGATCGGCCTGCCGCCCGAGCGCGTGGTGCGCATCGGCGACAACAAGGGCGCCAAGTACGCCTCCGACAACTTCTGGATGATGGCCGACACCGGCCCCTGTGGCCCGTGCTCCGAGATCTTCTACGACCATGGCCCCGAGATCGCCGGCGGCCCTCCGGGCAGCCCCGAGCAGGACGGCGACCGCTACATCGAGATCTGGAACAACGTGTTCATGCAGTTCGACATGCAGACCGACGGCTCGCTGCGCCCGCTCCCCGCGCCCTGCGTGGACACCGGCATGGGCCTGGAGCGCCTGGCAGCCATCCTGCAGCACGTGCACAGCAACTACGAGATCGACCTCTTTGACGCCCTGATCCGCGCCGCCGCGCGCGAGACCGGCTGCAAGGACCTGGCCAACCCCTCGCTGCGCGTGATCGCCGACCATGTGCGCGCCACCGCCTTCCTTGTCTCGGATGGCGTGATTCCGTCCAACGAGGGCCGAGGCTACGTGCAGCGCCGCATCGTGCGCCGGGGCATCCGCCATGGCTACAAGCTGGGTCGCAAGACGCCGTTCTTTCACAAGCTGGTGCCGGACCTGGTGGCCCTCATGGGTGATGCCTACCCGCGCCTGAAAGCCAACGCTGCGCGCATCACCGAGGTGCTCAAGGCCGAAGAAGAGCGCTTCTTCGAGACGCTGGAAAACGGCATGGACATCCTGGACGCCGCCCTCCAGGACGGCGCGAAGGTGCTGCCCGGTGAGGTGGCCTTCAAGCTGCATGACACCTACGGTTTCCCGCTGGACCTGTCGGCCGACGTGTGCCGCGAGCGCGGCGTGTCGGTGGACGAGGCGGGTTTCCAGGCCGCGATGGACAAGCAAAAGGCCGCAGGCCGTGCCGCCGGCAAGTTCAAGATGGACCGCGCCCTGGAATACGCCGGCGCGGCCAACACCTTCATCGGCTACGAGAAGCTCGAAGCCCCGGCCAAGGTGCTGGCCCTGTACCTGGACGGCACGCCGGTGGCCCAGTTAAAGACAGGCCAGGTGGGCGTGGTGGTGCTGGACACCACCCCCTTCTACGCCGAGAGCGGCGGCCAGGTGGGCGACGCGGGCGCGATCGTCGTCGGCTCGGCCCGTTTCGCGGTCGATGACACCCAGAAGATCAAGGCCGATGTGTACGGCCACCACGGCACCCTGGCGCAGGGCACGCTGGCGGTGGGCGATGCGGTGACGGCGCAGGTCGACATGGTCCGCCGCGCCGCCACCATGCGCAATCACTCGGCCACACACCTGATGCACAAGGCCCTGCGCGAGGTGCTCGGCGATCACGTGCAGCAAAAGGGCTCTCTGGTTGACGCCGACAGGACGCGCTTTGACTTCACGCACAACGCGCCGCTCACGCCTGCGCAGGTGCGCGAGATCGAGGCCCGCGTGAATGCTGAGGTCCTGGACAACCACGCCAGCCAGGCACGGGTGATGGACATCGAGTCGGCCAAGGCTACTGGCGCCATGATGCTGTTTGGCGAGAAGTACGGCGAGACCGTACGCGTGCTGGACATCGGCACCAGCCGCGAGCTGTGCGGCGGCACGCACGTGCAGCGCACGGGTGACATTGGGCTGTTCAAGGTTGTGGGTGAGTCCGGTGTCGCCGCGGGCGTGCGACGCATCGAAGCCGTCACCGGCGTGAACGCGCTGGCTTACCTGCAGCAGGTCGAGTCGACGGTGCAGGCTGCCGCTGCGGCCCTGAAGGCCCCCACCGCCGAACTGCAATCGCGCATCGGGCAGGTGATGGAGCAGGTTCGTACGCTGGAGAAAGAGGTCGCGGCCCTCAAGGGCAAGCTGGCTTCCAGCCAGGGTGATGAACTGGTCTCGCAGGCGGTGGATGTCAAGGGCATGAAGGTGCTGGCTGCCATGCTGGCCGGCGCCGATGCCAAGACCCTGCGCGAGACGATGGACAAACTCAAGGACAAGCTCAAGACCGCGGCCATCGTGCTGGCGGCGGTCGACGGCGGCAAGGTGCAGATCGCCGCCGGTGTCACCGCCGACCGCATGGGGCAGGTCAAGGCGGGCGAACTCGCCAATTTCGTCGCGCAGCAGGTGGGTGGCAAGGGCGGCGGCAAGCCGGACATGGCGATGGCGGGGGGCACGGACGCGGGCGCACTGCCTGCGGCCTTGAAGTCGGTGCAGGGCTGGGTGGCGGAGCGGGTCTGAGGCGCTTTCGCGCTTTTGCTACTTCACGCCTGCACCCGGGCACGGGACGGGAGCTGGGGTGCCCGTTCTCCGGAGCTTCGCGGGCGTCTACCTCGCGGGAACAACCACCACCGCGTTAACACCACCCCCTCAAGCTAGCTTGGAGGGCAACCGCGAGTGCACCTGCGCCCGGACACCCCAGCCCCCATCCCTCGTCCATCCGAACGGGGCCGCCCCCCCAAAACCGCCTGCGGCCCCGAATCCTCGAGTGCGCAGTGGTGGATGCGCAGCAGAAAACTCAGTTCCCCACGTCGTACCCCGCGCCTCATGCCTCATGCCTCGTGCAGCGTGCAGCGGGCCTCGCATCTCGGTGGTGGGCGATGGGCTGGTTTTCAGGGGGGGGGGGAGGATTGCCACGTGGAGGCTGGGGGATGGGGTGGGTCGGGCGCAAGTGCACTCGCGGTTGCCCTCCAAGCGGGGGTGTGGGGGTGGGGGTGGTGCGGGGGTGGTGGTGCCCGCGGGGCAGACGCCCGCGAAGCTCCGGAGAACGGCCCACCCCGTCCGCCGGCCGATGCCAGCCAATCACGGTGCGAGCTTTGCCCGTGAGAAACCACCCAGGTCTAGAGTTTTTCGAACACCACGTCCCACACCCCGTGCCCCAGTTTCAGCCCGCGGTTCTCGAACTTCGTGAGCGGACGGTAATTCGGCTTGGGCGCGAAGCCGTCTGCGGTGTTGCGCAGCATCGCCTCACCTGAAAGCACCTGCAGCATCTGTTGCGCGTAGGGCTCCCAGTCGGTGGCGCAATGCAGATAGCCGCCGGGTGCCAGGCGCGTGGCCAGCTTGGTGACCAGCAGCGGCTGGATCAGGCGGCGCTTGTGATGCCGCAGCTTGTGCCACGGGTCGGGAAAGAAGATGTGGATGCCCGCCAGCGACGCCAGGGGCAGCATGCGGTCGATCACTTCCACGGCGTCGTGCGCCACGATGCGGATGTTGTGCAGGTCGTGCTCGCCGATGCGTTTGAGGAGAGCGCCCACGCCGGGCTCGTGAACCTCGCAGCACAGGAAGTTCTTCTCGGCCATCAGCCCCGCGATGTGCGCGGTGGCCTCGCCCATGCCGAAGCCGATCTCCAGGATGGTGGGCGCCTCGCGGCCAAAGGCGGCGGCGAAGTCCAGCGGCCGCCCGGTGTAGGGCTGCAAGAAGCGCGGGCCCAGGGCTTCGAAGGCCTTGGCCTGGCCGGTGGTGGTGCGGCCGGCGCGGCGGACGAAGCTGCGGATGGTGCGTGGATGCGCCACACCGTCGGGGATGCCGGGGCCACCGCGCTGGTCCTGCTCGTTCGGGGTCTCGCTCATACCCCTATTGTCGCGGCCCACGCACGCACGGCCTGCGCCAGCCAGTCGGCGACGCCCGTGCCCTCCGCGCGCAGTCCCAGCACGGCCCCTGCTTCCTGCAGGCACCGCAGGGGATGTTCGGTGGCCAGCGACGTGGCACCGTTCTGCTTGGACAGCTTTTCTCCGTTCGCGCCAAGCACCAGGGGAGTGTGCAAATAGCGCGGGGTGGGCAGACCCAGCGCACCTTGCAGGAGGATCTGGCGCGCCGTGTTGTCCGCCAGGTCCTCTCCGCGCACGATGTCGGTGATGCCCTGGTCGGCATCGTCCACGACCACCGCCAGCTGGTAGGCCCACAGGCCGTCGGCGCGCCGCAGCACGAAGTCGCCCACTTCGCGCGCCACGTCCTGCTGCTGCGGCCCCAGGCGCCGGTCGGTCCAGACCACGGGCTGCGCCTGCGCCGTGCGCAGACGCCAGGCCCGCGCGGGCTTGCCTTGCAGGCCGTCGCGGCAAGTGCCGGGGTAGACCAGTTCGCCGTGGCGCGCGCGGGCCTGGCCGCCGGCCTGCCAAGCTTCTTCGATCTCCTTGCGCGTGCAGCCGCAGGGATAGGCCTGGTCTGCAGCGATCAGACGATCCAGGGCCGCCTGGTAGTAGCCGTCCCGGTCGGATTGGCGCAGGGGCGGCGCATCCGGCACGAGGCCCAGGTCGGCCAGCTGCGACAGGATGCGTTCAGTGGCACCCGCCACGCACCGGGGCCGGTCGACATCCTCGATGCGCACCAGCCACTGGCCGCCATGGGCCCGGGCGTCCAGCCAGCTGGCCAGCGCCGCCACCAGAGATCCCGCGTGCAGCGGTCCGGTGGGAGACGGGGCGAAGCGGCCGATGTAGGCCCGGCCGGCGTCGCGCGTCACGGCAGGCCCCTGCGGTGCGTAGCCGTTCAGGCGGCGGCCAGGGCCAGCTCGAGCCCCGAGACGAAGCCGTCCTCGACCCGGTGGCCGATGCACCAATCGCCGCACAGGCCCAGGCCCACAGCCGTATCCCACAAGTGGCTCTCACCCAGCGGCACCTGCGTCTTGGCATAGAGCCAGCGGTGCACCTGCGCGTGGCTCGGGGTGGCGTGAATGCCGGTGACCTCCGCGAAGCCCTTGAGCAGCTTGGCGGTCACGCGTTGCGGGTCGTCGTTCAGGTGTTCGTCGGACCAGGCCGCGCTGGCCTGCACCGTCCATCGCTCGATCGGGTCGCGTCCGGGCTTGGAGGACTCGCGCGAGAGCCAGGCGATGCGGTGGTGAGTGCTCAGGGCCGCATTCCACTGCGGCCCCAGGTGAGGCAGGCCCGGTTGCTGCGCCTGCGGAAACGCCACCATCAGCGTCCAGCAGGGGGCAACCCGCACCTGCTCGATCCGTTCCATGAAGCGGGTCCCCTGGCCCGAGGCCCGCAGCAACTCCGCGGCCTGCACATGGGGGATGGCCAGCATCACCTGGTCGAAGCCGGAGAGCACCTGCACCGAGTCGCCCGGCGCGTCGATTCTCAATTGCCAGCGCGTGGACTGCAGCGCGTCGCGCTCGATCCGCGTGACCTGCGTCTGCAGGTGGACGCGCCCGGCGTCCGCAAGCGGCTGCGCCCAGTGGCGGGCCAGCGCGTTCATGCCCGGCACCGGCACCCAGTGCGGCTCACGGTGATTGAGCGCCGCCTCCGCCACCCGCCCGTGCGGATCGAGCACGCGCACCGCATTGGCGCTCCAGGGCCGGCACAGGCGGGGCGAGAGGGCCAGCACCTGCTTGAAGCGCGGGTCGCGCACCGTGAAGTACTGGGCGCCATGATCGAAGCCGCCGTATGGCGTGCTGCGGCACGCCATACGGCCCCCATAGCCCCGGCTTTTCTCGAGCAGCGTCACCTCATGGCCCGCCTGCATCAGCGTGCGTGCACAGGCCAGGCCGGCGATGCCGGCGCCGATCACGGCGATCCGGCGTGGGGCGGGACGGGCGGAAGAGGGGGAGGGGGTTCGTGCCATGGTGCAAGGCATTGTGGCACTACGGCAGCAGGGCGCCGGCGCGGCGTTGCAGCAAGGACCTGCGCGTAGCCTCGCTTTCGAGCTGCGCGAGCCACCAGGCAAGCGCCCGGCCGGGGCCCAGGCCCCCCGCATCGCGCCACGCGTAATTCACGCGGGTGACGCGGGCCGGGCGCCGCGTGCGCCGCACCACCAGGTGACCCGCCTTCACGTACGGGCGCGCCAGCGGCTCGGGCAGGAAGCCCACGCCCAGCCCCCGCAACTGCGCCTCGAGCTTGGCCTGCATGGTGGGCACCGTCAGGACGTCCTGGCCGGCCAGCAGGCCCAGGGTGATGGCGTTGCCACGCTGCACCGAATCGGCCACGGCCACCGCGCGGTGCCTTTGCAGCAGGTCGTCGGCCAGCGGCTGGCGCACCCGGGCCAGCGGGTGCTGTGGCGCCACCGCGAACACGAATTCGAGCTCGCCCAGCACCCGGCTGCGGATACCCGACTCCGTGCCGGTTTCCGTCGCGACGCCCAGTGCCAGGTCGGCCTGCCCCGACACCAGGCATTCCATCGTCCCCGACAGGGCCTCATCGCGCAGGCGCAGTCGGGTCTGCGGCGCGACCTCCAGGAAAGCCTGGGCCAGTTCCATCACCGTGGCGGGGCACATGACGGTGTCCACCGCCACGGTCAATTGTGATTCCCAGCCCGTGGCCACCCGGCGCACGCGGTTGGCCACGGCATCGACTTGCGCCAGCAGGCGCTCGCCCTCGCGCAGCAACTCGGTGCCGGCGGCGGTCAGGCGGGCCTGGCGCGAACTGCGGTCGAACAGGAGCGCGTCCAGGGCGTCCTCGATCTGGCGCACCCGGTAGGTGACGGCGCTGGGAACCAGGCCGAGTTCGCGGGCCCCGGCGGCAAAACTGCCGGCGCGGGCCACGGACTGCAGCAAGGCCAGGGCTTCGGGCGTGAGGACATCGCGGGCGCTGGGCATGGGTCTCTGACCATTCAATACGTTTGAATGATGCCATCAAACGGCATCGCTCCCGGCGCCCGCCTGCGCTCCCAAGATGGGGGGCTTGCGAACCACCGTTCGCACCGAGGCCCACCATGCTGACCCTGCGCAAATCCGAAGACCGCGGCCATGCCAACCACGGCTGGCTCGACTCGTTCCACAGCTTCTCGTTTGCCGGCTACCACGACCCGGACCACATGGGCTTCGGGCCACTGCGCGTGATCAACGAGGACCGCATCGCCCCCGGCACCGGCTTTGGCACGCACGGCCACCGAGACATGGAGATCATCAGCTATGTCCTGCAAGGCAACCTCGCCCACAAGGACAGCATGGGCAACGTCAAGGGCATCCCGCCTGGCGACGTGCAGCGCATGAGTGCCGGCACCGGCGTGATGCACAGCGAGTTCAACCACGCGCCCGAGCAGGTCACGCACTTCCTGCAGATCTGGATCGAGCCGAACGTGCGCGGCATCCCTCCGAGCTACGAGCAGAAATCCTTCGCGCAAGCCGACAAACGCGGACACCTGCGCCTGGTGGCCTCGCCCGATGCTGCGCAGGGTTCGGTGACCCTGCACGCCGATGTGCGCATGTACGCCGGCCTGTTCGACGGTGCCGAGTTCGCGCGTCTGGCGCTGGACCCGGGCCGCAAGGCCTACGTGCACCTGGTACGCGGCGAGCTGTCCGTCAACGGCACGCCGCTGCGTGCGGGCGACGCCGCCAAGCTCGAGGGCGAAGCCGCCGTCGAACTGGCCGCCGGCCGTGACGCCGAGGTGCTGGTCTTCGACCTGGCGCCGAACTGATTTTCCATTTCGCAATCCAACCCTAACCACCCGGAGAACTCCAACATGGCATCCCTCGTAATCGTCTACCACTCCGGCTACGGCCACACCCAGCGCCAGGCGCAAGCCGTCGCTGAAGGCGCGGGCGCCAGCGCGCGCCTGGTCGCGATCGACGCCGAGGGCAACCTCACCGACGCCGACTGGCAGGCCGTGGGTGCCGCCGACGCCATCATCTTCGGATCGCCCACCTACATGGGCGGCCCGAGCTGGCAGTTCAAGAAATTCGCCGACGCCTCGTCCAAGGCCTGGTTCTCCCAGGCCTGGAAGAACAAGCTGTTCGCGGGCTTCACCAACAGCGCCAGCACCACCGGCGACAAGGCCAGCACCCTGGCCTACTTCACGACTCTGGCCATGCAGCACGGCGGCCTGTGGGTGGGCACCGGCATGATGCCGGCCAACGCCAAGTCGGCCAGCCGCAACGACGTGAACTGGATCGGCTCCTCCGCAGGCGCGATGGCCGCCACGCCGTCGGACGCCTCGGTGGGCGAGATGCTGCCTGGCGACCTGGAGACCGCGCGCCAGTTCGGCCAGCGCATCGCCGAAGTCGCGGCCAAGTGGGCGAGGTAATCTTCGGACCTCAGTCTGTAGCCGAGTCCATGTCGGCGTCCAGCGCGCGGCGCTCGTCGAACACGAAGCAGCGGCCCCGGAAGTGGGCAGCGCCCGCTTCCTCGAAGTAGCGCAGGATACCGCCTTCGAGCTGCCAGACGTCCGTGAGCCCCGCCTCCCGCAGGTAGATCGCGGCCTTCTCGCAGCGGATGCCGCCGGTGCAAAAGCTCACGATGGTCTTGCCTTCCAGGTCGGCCCGGTGGGCGTCCACCGCCGCCGGAAAATCGCTGAACTTCGACAGCCGCCAGTCGATGGCGCCCTCGAAGGTGCCTTCGTCGACCTCGAAGGCGTTGCGCGTGTCCAGTGTCACCACCGGGCGTCCTGCGTCGTCGTGCCCCTGGTCCAGCCAGCGGCGTACGGTGGCCGCATCCACCGCCGGCGCACGTCCAGCTTGCGGCTGGATGGCCGGATGGTTCATGCGGATGATCTCGCGCTTGACCTTCACCCGCATCTTTCGAAACGGCACCGCCTCGGACCAGCTTTCCTTGAGTGGCAGGTCCGACAGGCGCGGATCGGTTTGCAGCGCCTGCAGGAATGCCCGCAGGAGGGGTGCCTGACCCGCCAGAAAGAGGTTGATGCCTTCCTGCGCCAGCAGGATCGTGCCGTGCAGCCCCGAAGCCATCGCCTGCGCGAGCAGCCGCTCACGCAGGGTGGTGCAGTCGTCCAGGTGGACGAACTTGTAAGCGGAAACGTTGAGGATTTCAGGCACGGGCTTGCGATTTTAAGTGGGGCCGGTACCCCGCGACTTCCTACAATGAAGCCATGTTCGTCCACCTGCGCCTGCACTCCGAATTCTCCGTCGTCGATGGCACCTGCCGCATCGACGATACCGTCAAGGCCGCAGCCGCCGACGGCCAGCCCGCCCTGGCCATCACCGACCTGAACAACCTGTTCGGGGCGATCAAGTTCTACAAGGCCGCGCGCGGCGCCGGCGTCAAGCCCTTGATCGGCGCCGAGGTCTGGCTCCAGGGTCTGGGCACCGATGACGCTCCCCTGTCTCGGGTGCTGCTCCTGGTTCAAAACCACCGGGGCTACCTGAACCTGTGCGAACTGCTCGCGCGCGGCTGGACCCACAACGTCGTGCGCGCCCAGGGCGCCTGCAAGCTCGAGTGGCTCCAGGCGCTGGGCGAGGGCCTGCTGCTGCTGTCCGGCGCGCAGGCCGGCCCGGTGGGCCAGGCCCTGGCCCAGGGCCAGTACCGCGACCGGCAGCGCGCCACCGAGGTCGCCCTCGCCCTGGCCAGCCTGTTCCCGCACCGGTTCTATCTGGAGGTGCAGCGCGCCGGCCGGCCCGACGACGAAGCGCATGTCGCCGCCACCGTGCAACTGGCCGCCGGCCTGAAGCTGCCCGTGGTGGCCACGCACCCGGTGCAGTTCCTGGCCCAGGACGATTACGAGGCCCACGAAGCGCGCGTGTGCATCGCCGAAGGCGAGATCCTGGGCAACGCCCGCCGCGTGCGCAGGTTCACGCGCGAGCAGTACTTCAAGAGCGACAGCCAGATGCAGGCGCTCTTTGCCGACCTGCCCGCAGCGGTGGCCAATACCCAGGCCATCGCGCGTCGCTGCAACCTCACCCTCGAGCTGGGCAAGCCGCGCCTTCCGGCGTTCCCCACCCCCGAGGTCGACGGGCGACGCATGCCCATCGAGGAATACTTCCGCTACGCCTCGCACGAGGGCCTGAAGGAGCGCATGGCGCGCCTGTACACGGACGCGGCGCGGCGCGCCCACGAGATGCCCCGCTACCTCGAGCGGCTCGAGTTCGAGATCAACACCATCCTCAAGATGGGATTCCCCGGTTATTTCCTGATCGTGGGCGACTTCATCAACTGGGCCAAGAAGAACGGCTGCCCGGTGGGCCCGGGCCGGGGCTCGGGCGCGGGCTCGCTGGTGGCCTACGCCCTGAAGATCACCGACCTCGACCCGCTGCAATACAAGCTCCTGTTCGAGCGTTTCCTCAACCCCGAG
The DNA here is from genome assembly GCA_041178265.1 of Pseudomonadota bacterium. Taxonomy (GTDB): domain Bacteria; phylum Pseudomonadota; class Gammaproteobacteria; order Burkholderiales; family Burkholderiaceae_C; genus Ramlibacter. Next base: position 17,136 of record JBEGVR010000086.1, read on the forward strand.
CGGGTGTCGATGCCCGACTTCGACATCGACTTCTGCCAGAGCAACCGCGACCGCGTCATCGAGTACGTCAAGGACAAGTACGGGCGCGATGCCGTGAGCCAGATCGCCACCTTCGGCACCATGGCGGCCCGTGCCGCCATCCGCGACGTTGGCCGCGTGCTCGACATGAGCTACACCTTCTGCGACGGCATCAGCAAGCTGGTCCCGAACAAGCCAGGCCAGCACATCACGATCGCCGGCGCCCTCGAGGCCGAGCCCCTGCTGGCCGAACGCCTGGCCCGCGAAGACGAGGTCAAGACCCTGCTGGGGCTGGCGCAAAAGCTCGAGGGCCTCACCCGCAACGTCGGCATGCACGCCGGCGGCGTGCTGATCGCCCCCGGCAAGCTCACCGACTTCACGCCGCTCTATCAGCAGCCTGGCAGCGATTCGGCCGTGAGCCAGTACGACAAGGACGATGTCGAGGCCGCTGGCCTGGTGAAGTTTGACTTCCTGGGCCTGGCTACGCTCACCATCCTGGAGATCGCCAAGGACTTCATCCGCGCGCGCCACCAGGGCCGCGAGAACTTCGCTTTCGAAGACCTGCCCCTGGATGACGTCGACACGTACAAGCTCTTCGCTGAAGGCAAGACCGAGGCGGTGTTCCAGTTTGAAAGCCGCGGCATGCAGGGCATGCTGCGCGATGCCCGGCCCACCCGCCTGGAAGACCTCATCGCCCTGAACGCGCTGTACCGGCCGGGGCCGATGGACCTGATTCCCAGCTTCGTCGCCCGCAAGCACGGACGCGAGAAAGTCGAATACCCGCACCCCCTGGTGGCCGAGATGCTGTCCGAGACCTACGGCATCATGGTCTACCAGGAGCAGGTGATGCAGACCGCGCAGATCCTGGGCGGCTACACGCTGGGCGCCGCCGACCTGCTGCGGCGCGCCATGGGCAAGAAGAAGCCCGAGGAGATGGCGCAGCACCGCGAGAGCTTCCGCGCGGGCGCTGGCAATAACGGTATTGCTCCCCAGAAGGCCGACGAGATATTCGACCTCATGGAACGGTTTGCCGGCTACGGCTTCAACAAGTCGCATGCCGCCGCCTACTCCCTGCTCGCGTACCACACAGGCTGGCTCAAGGTTCATTACACGGCCGAATTCTTCTGCGCCAACATGACCGTCGAAATGGACGACACCGACAAGCTCAAGGTGTTGTTCGAGGACGCGGTCAACCACTTCGGGCTGACCTTCGAACCGCCGGACATCAACCGCGGCGCCCACCGCTTCGAGCCCATCTCCGACAAGGTGATCCGCTATGGCCTGGGTGCGATCAAGGGCACCGGGCAGCAGGCCATCGACGCCATCGTGCGTGCCCGCCAGGATGGCGGTCCCTTTGCCAGCCTGTTCGATTTTTGCAAGCGCGTGGACCGCACCCGCCTGAACAAGCGCTCCGTCGAGGCCCTGGTCAAGGCTGGCGCCTTCGACACGATCCACCTCAATCGCGCGGCCCTTGTGGCCTCCATCGACCGCGCTTTCGACTTTGCCGCCGCGGCCGAGGCCAACGCGAACCAGGGCGGCCTCTTTGACATGGACGAGGGCGCGCACGGGGCCAGCACCCAAGAGCCCGGCCTGGTCGACGTCATGCCCTGGGGGGTGAAGGAGCGGCTCACGCACGAAAAGACTGCGGTGGGCTTCTACCTCTCGGGTCACCTGTTCGACGAGGTCAGTGCCGAAGTGCGCCGCTTCGCCCGGCGCAGCGTGGCCGAGTTGATGGACTCGCGCGAGCCGCAGTTGCTGGCTGGCATCGTCACCGATCTGCGCGTGATCAACACCCAGAAAGGCAAGCTCGCCATCTTCAAGCTCGATGACAAGTCCGGCGCCATTGAGGCGACCGCTGACGAGGCCATGCTCAACGCGCACCGCAACCTGCTCAAGGACGATGAACTCGTGATCGTCATGGCCTCCATGAAGCCTGATCGATTCTCGGGCGGCTTTCGACTGGTGGTGCAACAGGCCTGGGACCTTGCGACGGCGCGTTGCCGCTTCGGCAAGTACCTGCGCGTGGCCGTCAATGGGCGCGCGCCCGACGTGCAACGCCTGGTGCGCGATTACCCGCCGCAGCGGGTGTATAGCGAGCAGGGTGAATTGGTGCGCGGGCTGCCGGTGCGCCTGTCGGTGCGCCGCGATGAGGCCACCGCCGAATTGCAATTGGGCGACGATGTTCGCTTCTTCCCCAGCGACGCCGCCCTGGCCAGCTGGATTGCCCAGGCTGATGGCGGGCAGGCGCACATCGTCTACGACACCGCTTGAACAAGTCCGAAGGACGCGCCTGCTTCAGTCCCTGGGTCGGAAGGTCAGCATCAGCGGGCTGTGCACCCGCCCGTCGGTGTCGCGCGGAAGGATGGCGGTCTTGTCCAGGGCGCGCAGCACCGCCTCGTCCCAGGCCTTGACGCCGCTGGCCCGGGTGATGCGGCGGCTCATGATGGTGCCGTCGGGCCCCATGCGCACCTCCACCTCGGCCACGGGATTGCCCGGCACGTCCTCCATGAACACGATGTTGGGCTTGATGCGCGCCCGGATGCGACCCGCATAGCTGTCCGTAGGGCCCGAGGACCGGGTGGCATCGCCCGTGGCGTTCTCGGCGCCCGTGGCGCCGGCCAGGCCCTGGATGCGGCGCAGGTTTTCCTGGCGCTGGACCTCGGCGCGCTGGGCTTCGGCCGCTTCGCGTGCGCGCGTCTGGGCCTGCTCCTGCGCCCGGTCCTTGGCCGCCTTGTCCTGGGCTTCGCGCCTCTTCTGGTCGTCCAGGCGTTTCTTCTCGGCCTCGGCCTTCTTCTTCGCTTGGGCCTGATCGACTTCCTGCTTCTTCTTTTCCTGCTCGATCCGTTTTTTCTCGCGCTCCAGCGCGATGTCCGCTTCGCGCGGCGCGGGCGGTGGTGGCACGGGCGCAGCCACCACGGCCGGTGGCGGGGGTGGTGGGGGTGGCGCCTCCCGCAGCGGCGGCGCCGCCTGCTGCACCTGCGCCGACCACAACTCGGCTTCGGCGGCCAGGGCGGTGTCGTTGTGGCGCCAGGTGATGCCCCAGGTCAGGGCGGCCACCAGCAGCAGGTGCGCCAGCAGCGCCAGCCCCCAGGCGCGGCCCCACCCCGGCGGGGGCGGGGGCGCGAACTCCAGGTGGCGGTAGGCGGCAGCCATGGGGGGCAATCAGGGCGCCAGTTGCACCGACAGGCCCACTCGCTGCACGCCGGCGCGCTGCAGCGTGTCCATCACGCGCACCACGGTCTCGTACTTCACGCTGCGGTCGGCGCTGATCACCACCGCGCTGGCCCCCGGCTCGCGGCCCGCCTGCGCGCGCCTGACGGCCGCGGCCACTTCGGCCAGGGCCAGGCGCTGCCTGGTCGCGTCCAGTTTCATCTCCAGGGATTCGTCCTTGCCGATCACGATCTCGATCTTCTGGTCAGGCTGGCGGTTGGCCTTGCCCACGCTGGGCAGGTCGATCAGGCTGGGGGTGATCAGGGGCGCAGTCACCATGAAGATGATCAGGAGCACCAGCATCACGTCGATGAAGGGCACCATGTTGATCTCGCTGATGGTGCGGCGACCCCGGCCGCGGCCGGTCACGGCGGGCATGCTCAGTGGGCCGACGCGGTGCCCGCGCCGACGTTGCGTTGCAGGATGTTGGAGAACTCCTCGATGAAGGTCTCCAGCTTGTTGGCCACCCGGTCGACATCGCGCGCGAAGCGGTTGTAGGCCACCACCGCCGGGATGGCGGCGAACAGGCCGATGGCCGTGGCCACCAGCGCCTCGGCAATGCCGGGCGCCACGGTGGCCAGCGTCACCTGCTGCAGGCTGGCCAGGCCGGTGAAGGCGTGCATGATGCCCCACACGGTGCCAAACAGGCCCACATACGGAGACACCGAGCCGACGGTGGCCAGGAATGACAGGCGGCTCTCGACCGCATCCACCTCGCGCTGGCAGCTGGCGCGCATGGCGCGGCGCGCGCCATCGAGCAGGGTGCCCGGGTCGGAGATGCGCCGTTCGCGCAGCTTCTGGAACTCGCGCATGCCCGAGGCGAAGATGCGTTCCATCGGGCCGGCCTTCTTGGCGTTCTTGACGGCCGACGCGAACAGCTCGTTGAGCGTGGCGCCCGAGGAAAACGATTCCTCGAATTCCTCGTTCAGGGCCTTCACCCGCTTCAGGTCGAACAGCTTGCGGAAGATGGCCGCCCAACTGGCCAGCGAGACCAGCACCAGCAAGACCATGACGGCCTGCACCACGAAGCTGGCGTTGAGGACCAGATGGAGGATGGACATGTTGGGGTTCATGGCGGGGTAGCCTGCAGGGCCAGTAAAACGGTATCGGGGATTCTCGCAGGGCTGAGGCTGGCGACGTCAACCCACCCGATACGGATGGTGCCGGCGGCCAGCAGGTGGCCCCGCCGCTCGCAGCGCGCCTCCTGGGCGATGGTCAGGCTGGCGCGGCCGGCCGTCTCGATGCGCGCGCTCACGGTGAGCAGGTCGTCCAGGACCGCGGGCTTGAGGTAACGCACCGCCGTGTCGGTGACGACGAACATGCCGCCAGCCTGTTCGCGCAGCGACTGCTGCGATACGCCCAGCGACCGCAGCCACTCGGTTCGGGCGCGCTCGAAGAATTTCAGGTAGTTGGCGTAGAAGACGATCCCGCCCGCATCGGTGTCTTCCCAGTACACCCGAACCGGAAACTCAAACGCCATCGCCACACCTCATGCCACGGCCTCGCGCAGGGCCCGCAGGCGGTCGACCGCCAGCTGCAGCTGCCCCATCGCGCTGGCCGTGGAAAAACGGATGAAGCGCGCGGTGTCGGCGGTGCCGAAGTCGCGGCCCGGGGTCACGGCCACATGGGCGCGCTTCATGACCTCGAAGGCCAGATCCCAGCTGCCGGCCACCCGCAGGCGCTCGCACCAGCCGCTGCAATCGGCCCAGGCATAGAAAGCGCCATCGGGCACCACCGGCACGGGCAGGCCCAGGGCCTGCAGCTGCGGGATGAAGTAGTCGCGACGGGCCTTGAACTGCGCGCGCCGGCGCTCGTATTCGGCCAGGCTGTCGGCTTCGAAGCAGGCCAGGGCCGCGTGCTGCGAGACGGTGCTCGGGCAGATGAAGAGGTTTTGCGCCAGCCGCTCGATCACGTCCACCAGCGCCTCGGGCACCACCAGCCAGCCCAGTCGCCAGCCGGTCATGTTGAAGTACTTGGAAAAGCTGTTGATGCTGATCACGTCGTCACCCAGGGCCAGGCCGCTCGCGCCGTAGGTGTCGTCGTGGCTCAGGCCCAGGTAGATCTCGTCCAGCAGCAGCACCCCACCACGGCGCCTGACGACCTCGTGGATGCGGCCGAGTTCCTGCGGGTGCAGCGAGGTGCCGGTGGGATTCGAGGGCGACGCCAGCAGCACGCCGCGCGTGCGCGGACCCCAGTGCGCCTGCACCTGCTCCGCACTGAGCTGGAAGCGGTCGGCGGCCGTGGTCGGTACCATCACCGCGCGGCCCTCGGCCGCCTGCACGAACTGGCGGTTGCAGGGGTAGCTCGGGTCGGGCATCAGCACCTCGTCGCCGGCTTCGATCAGGGCCAGGCAGGCCAGGTGCAGGGCGGCCGAGGCGCCCGCCGTCAGTACGATGCGGCGCGCCGGCACGTCGATGCCGAATCGGGAGCGGTACCAGCCGCTGATACGTTCACGCAGCGCGGGCAGTCCGGTGGCCGCGGTGTACTGCGTGGCGCCGTCCCGGATGGCGCGGGCCGCGGCCTCCTGCACGAGGGGGGGCGCGGTGAAGTCCGGTTCGCCGATGTTCAGGAAGACCATCTCGCGGCCGCTCCCCCGGGCCTGGGCGGCCAGGTCGGCGGCGGCCTTGGCCACTTCCATCACGTAAAACGGTTCGACGCGTTGCGCGCGTGCGGCCAGACGCAGGGGGGATGCGAGATCCGTGGCCTGCATCACCGGGTCCTGTCGGCTGCGACCTCGGCTGGCCGCAGGCGCGGGGCCAGTCCGTTGAGGACGGCATTGACGTACTTGTGGCCGTCGGTGCCACCGAATTCCTTGGCCAGCTCGATGCATTCGTTGATGACGACGCGCCAGGGCACGTCGGCGGCGTGGCGGAATTCGTAGGCACCGATCCACATCACGGCGCGCTCGATGGGCGAGATTTCTTCCAGCTTGCGATCGAGCAGCGGAGTCACCAGGGCATCGAGTTCGGCCGCTTCGCGCACGCAGCCATGCAGCAGCGCGTCGTAGTGCGCCGAATCGGCCTTGTGAAAGCCCGCGAGGTCTCGGGTGAAGACGTCGATGGCATCGGCCTCGTTGCGGCCCACCAGGTGCTGGTACAGGCCCTGCAGCGCGAACTCGCGCGCGCGGGTGCGGGCCGACTTGGCCGAGGCCTTGCGCGTGCCCGTGGCGGTCGCCTTGGCAGGCGTCTCGGCAGGCGTCTCGGCGGGCGTCTTGCCAGCCGTCGTGTTCTTGGGGGGCTGGGCGTCGTTCATCCGGCGCGTCCGATCCGCCCGACCAGGTTGCACATTTCCACCACCACCCGGGCTGCGTCCACGCCCTTGTCGGTCTGGCGGGCCTGGGCCTGCGCCAGGTTCTCGGTGGTGAGGATCACGTTGGCGACAGGCAGGCGGTAGTCCAGCCCGACGCGCGTGACGCCCGCCGCGGATTCGTTGGCCACGAGCTCGAAGTGGTAGGTCTCGCCGCGGATGATGCAGCCCAGCGCGATCAGCGCATCGTAGTGCGTTTTCTCGGCCAGGGCTTGC
>JBEGVR010000087.1:0-4533 GCA_041178265.1 Pseudomonadota bacterium
CTTGAGTTCGTCTTTCTTGCGGCTGTTGAATTTTTCGCTGGCGGCTTCCGCCAGTTTTTTCAGCGAGGCCAGGTCGATTTTGTCCAGGTCGATGTCGTTCAAGGCAGCTCCTTTTCCATTAGCCATTGTTGAATACTTTAATGCCGGTAATTCAGGTGGCCCGTCCAGCGCGTGAACCGCAACGGCGTGCAGTACAGCAGATAACCGGATGGACCTTTAAATAATCGGACGGACTGGAGTATATATGCATTTTCCGGTTTATGTTGCTCATCTCTGCGGTTCTTTAACATTTGAAAACCCGCTTGGTCACCATATTTTTTACAATACGGCTTTGGGCGGGGCTGCCGGATGCGAACCGAATGGGATTCCCTGGGGGCTGTGGAGGTGCCGGCGCAGCGGCTGTGGGGGGCGCAAACCCAGCGGGCCCTGCAGCATTTCCGTATATCGGACGAGCGGCAGCCCTCCGAACTGATCGAGGCGCTCGCGCAGGTGAAGCGGGCGGCCGCCGTGGTCCATCGGCAGGCCGGGCGGCTGGACGACCGCAAGGCGGCCGCGATCATCGCCGCCGCCGACGAGGTGCTGGCAGGGCGCCATGCCGCTGAATTCCCCCTGTCGGTCTGGCAAAGCGGCTCGGGCACCCAGACCCACATGAACCTGAACGAGGTGCTGGCCAACCGGGCCAGCGAGCTGCTGGGGGGCGTGCGCGGGCCGGACCGCCGGGTGCACCCGAACGACGACGTCAACCGGGGGCAGTCGTCCAACGATGTCTTTCCCACAGCCATGCACCTGGCGGCCCTGGGTGCCTTGCACCGGCGCCTGTTGCCCGCCCTGGACGCCCTGGCCGGCACGCTGCAGGCGAAGTCCGAGGCCTTCGCGGGTATCGTGAAGATCGGTCGCACCCACCTGCAGGACGCCACGCCCCTGACCCTGGGCCAGGAGTTCTCGGGCTACGTGGCGCAGCTGCGCCAGGCGCGCGGCCACCTCCAGGCTGGCCTGCCGCACCTGTGCGAGCTGGCGCTGGGCGGGACCGCGGTGGGCACCGGCCTGAACGCGCCACCGGGATGGGGCCGGCAGGTCGCGGCTGAACTGGCGCGCCAGACCGGGTGGCCGCTGGTCAGCGCCCCCAACAAGTTCGAGGCGCTGGCGGCCTGCGACGCGCTGGTCCAGGCGCATGGCGCGCTGAGGGGGCTGGCCGCCAGCCTGACCAAGATCGCCAACGACATCCGCTGGCTGGCCAGCGGACCGCGCTGTGGCCTGGGCGAATTGCGCCTGCCGGAAAACGAACCGGGTTCATCCATCATGCCGGGCAAGGTCAACCCCACCCAGGCCGAGGCCCTCACCATGGTGTGCTGCCGGGTGTTCGGCAACGATGTGTCCATCGGCATGGGCGGGGCGTCGGGCCACTTCGAGCTCAATGCGTTCCGGCCCCTGATCGCGCATGCCTTCCTGCAAAGCGCGCACCTGTTGGCCGATGCCATGGCCAGCTTCGAGCGTCACTGCGTGGCCGGCATCGAGCCTGACCTGGCGCGTATCGACCACTGGATGGCGCAGTCGCTGATGCTGGTGACCGCCCTGAACCCCCACATCGGCTATGACAAGGCCGCGGACATCGCGAGGAAGGCCCACCACGAGGGCCTGACGCTGCGCGAGGCGGCGCTCGCGTCGGGCCATGTCACGGCACCGGAGTTCGATGCCTGGGTGCGGCCCCAGGACATGGTGTGACCCGGCGGGCGGGTGGGGTCAGTGGTCGGTCTTGGCCGGCGCCTGCGACATCAGGCGGTCGGTGTAGGCAATGGCGATCGCCGACAGCAGGAAGACCAGGTGGATGACCGTCTGCGCGATCAGCACCTTCTCGGTGTAGTTGTCGGCGTTGATGAAGGTCTTGAGCAGGTGGATGGAGCTGATGCCGATGATGGCCGTGGCCAGCTTGACCTTGAGCACCGACGCGTTCACGTGGCTAAGCCACTCGGGCTGGTCCGGGTGACCCTCCAGGTTCATGCGGCTCACGAAGGTCTCGTAGCCGCCGACGATCACCATGATCAGGAGGTTGGAGATCATGACCACGTCGATCAGGGCCAGGACCACCAGCATGATGATGGTTTCGTTGAGCGCGGTGACCGGTGCCCCGGACTTGTAGCCGATGCTGGTGACCAGTTTCTGCAGGGCATCCTGGCTGCCGAAGGCAGCTTCCAGCAGGTGGACCAGTTCCACCCAGAAGTGGAAGACATAGACCGCCTGGGCCGCGATCAGACCGATGTAAAGCGGAAGTTGCAGCCAGCGGCTGGCGAAGATCAGTCGGGGGAGGGGGCGCAAGGGGCGGGGGGCTTCCATGGGGGGTATTGCTGGGCTAGGGGCTCGATTGTAGGCAGCGGCCGCGCCCGGGGGTCCCGGCACGCCGTTTTTGACTTAAATTGATCGGGTTGCGAAGTCAGTGGCAAGTAAGTCCCCGCCGCGACAGTTTCGCCCGGTTCCCCACAACAACGGAGACAGTCATGAGCGCCATCGAGTCCGTCCTGGTTGAAAACCGCGTGTTCCCGCCCGCCCCCGCCGTCGTGGCGGCGGCGCGCGTCTCGGGCATGGCGGCTTACGAGGCCCTGTGCCGGGAAGCCGAGAAAGACTTCGAGGGCTTCTGGGCCCGCCTGGCCCGCGAGAACGTGGTCTGGACCCGGCCGTTCACCCGTACGCTCGACGAGTCAAAGGCCCCGTTCTACAAGTGGTTCGACGACGGCGAGCTCAATGCCTCGGCCAACTGCCTGGACAAGCACATGGGCACCCCGGTCGAGAACAAGACCGCAATCGTCTTCGAGGCCGACGACGGCGCCGTCACCCGCGTCACCTACAAGGAACTGCTCGCCCGGGTGAGCCAGTTCGCCAACGCGCTGAAGGCGCGGGGCATCCAGAAGGGCGACCGCGTCATCGTCTACATGCCCATGACCATCGAGGGCGTGGTGGCCATGCAGGCGTGCGCGCGCATCGGCGCCACCCACAGCGTGGTGTTCGGCGGCTTCTCGGCCAAGGCGCTCAATGAACGCATCATCGACGCCGGCGCGGTGGCGGTGATCACCGCCAATTTCCAGATGCGCGGTGGCAAGGAACTGCCCCTGAAGGCCATCGTGGACGAAGGCATCGCCATGGGCGGCTGCGACACGCTCAAGACCGTGCTGGTGTTCCAGCGCACACCCACCGCCTGCAACATGGTCGCCGGCCGCGACAAGACCTTCGATGAGGCCCTCAAGGGCCAGCCCACCGCGTGCGCGCCGGTGCCGGTGGGTGCCGAGCACCCGCTGTTCATCCTCTACACCTCGGGTTCGACCGGCAAGCCCAAGGGCGTGCAGCATTCCACCGGCGGCTACCTGCTGTGGGCCAACCTGACGATGCAGTGGACCTTCGACCTGCAGCCCCAGGACATCTTCTGGTGCACCGCCGACATCGGCTGGATCACGGGCCACACCTACGTAGCCTACGGCCCGCTGGCGGCGGGCGCGACCCAGGTCGTGTTCGAGGGCGTGCCCACCTACCCGGACGCGGGCCGTTTCTGGAAAATGATCCAGCAGCACGGGGTCACCATCTTCTACACCGCGCCCACCGCGATCCGCTCCCTGATCAAGGTCTCCGAGGCCGACGACAAGGTGCACCCCAAGTCCTACAACTTGACGTCCCTGCGGATCCTGGGCAGCGTGGGCGAGCCGATCAACCCCGAGGCCTGGATCTGGTACCACAAGCATGTGGGCGGCGAGCGTTGCCCCATCGTCGACACCTTCTGGCAGACCGAGACCGGCGGCCACATGATCACGCCGCTGCCGGGCGCCACGCCGCTGGTGCCGGGTTCGTGCACGCTGCCGCTGCCGGGCATCATGGCCGCCATCGTCGACGAGCAGGGCGTCGAGATGCCCAATGGCTCGGGCGGCATCCTGGTGGTCAAGCGTCCCTGGCCGTCCATGATCCGCACGATCTGGAACGACCCGGAGCGTTTCAAGAAAAGCTACTTCCCCGACGAACTCAAGGGCTACTACCTCGCGGGTGACGGTGCGGTGCGCAGCGCCGATCGCGGCTACTTCCGCATCACCGGCCGCATCGACGACGTGCTCAACGTGTCGGGTCATCGCATGGGCACGATGGAGATCGAATCGGCCCTGGTGTCCAAGACCGATTTGGTGGCCGAGGCCGCGGTGGTGGGCCGCCCAGACGAACTGACCGGCGAGGCGATCTGCGCCTTCGTGGTGCTCAAGCGCCCGCGCCCCACCGGCGAAGAAGCCAAGAAGATCGCCACCGAGCTGCGCAACTGGGTGGCCAAGGAAATCGGCCCGATCGCCAAGCCCAAGGACATCCGCTTCGGCGACAACCTGCCCAAGACCCGCTCGGGCAAGATCATGCGCCGGCTGCTGCGGTCCATCGCCAAGGGCGAAGCAATCACCCAGGACACCTCGACATTGGAAAACCCCGCCATCCTCGAGCAGTTGGCGCAGACCAACTGATCGAGGCGGGTGATCGAGGCGGGTGCCGAGACCTTATCTCTGGCTCAAGACCCAGGCG
>JBEGVR010000088.1:0-9187 GCA_041178265.1 Pseudomonadota bacterium
TGCGCCGCGCGATGCTCTCGGCGGTTTCTTCGTAGAGCAATTGCGCCTGAGGGGCAGGGCCGCGCACGGTGCTCAGGGCGAGCACGGTCACGGTGCGGGTCAGGGCGCCCTGGCGAATGTCCACGCGGTCGCCGGCCTTGAGCTCGCGTGAGGACTTGGCGACCTGTTCGTTGACCTGAATACGGCCCTTGTCGATGTCATCGGCAGCGAGGCTGCGGGTCTTGTAGAAGCGCGCGGCCCAGAGCCACTTGTCGATGCGCTGTCGTTCCATCCGCTCAGTTCGTTGCGCCCAGTGCGATCGCGGCCTCGCGCGAGGCCGCCAGGGCCATGGCATCGGGCGCCGCCTGCGTGGGCCAGCCGCCCAGGTGCTGCTGCGCGATGTCGGCCAGCGCCGTGATCCAGGCGGGGTGGTCGTTCAGGCAGGCGATGGCGTGGTACTCGCGCCCGCCCGCCAGCAGGAAGGCTTCCTTGCCTTCCATGGCGATTTCCTCCAGCGTCTCCAGGCAGTCGCTCGTGAAGCCCGGGCAGACCACATCGACGCGGCCCACGCCGCGCCCGGCCAGGGCCTGCAGGGTCGGCTCGGTATAGGGCTCGAGCCACTTGGCCTTGCCGAACCGCGACTGGAAGCTCACCGTGTAGGCGTTCTTGTCCAGTCCCAGTCGCTCGCCCAGCAGCCGGCCGGTCTTGTGGCATTCGCAGTGGTAGGGGTCGCCCCGCATCAGGGTGCGCTCGGGCACGCCGTGAAAGCTCATGACCAGGTGATCCGGCTTGCCGTGCTCGCCCCAATGCGACTGGATGCGACGGGCCAGCGCCTGGACGTAGCCGGCGTCGTCGTGGTAGCGGGTCACGAAGCGCAGCTCGGGCACCAGGCGCGTGCGCGTCACCCAGTCGTTCACCGCGTCGATCACGCTGGCCGTGGTGGTGGCCGAATACTGCGGGTAGGCCGAAAGCACCAGGACGCGGGTGGCGCCCGCTTCCTTCAGGGTGTCCAGCTGCGAAGCGATGGACGGGTTGCCATAGCGCATGGCGTAGCGCACCACGACACGGTGGCCGCGCGCGTCCAGTTGCTGCTGCAGCAGCGTGGCCTGGCGCTCGGTGTGGACCTTCAGGGGAGAGCCCTGGGGCGTCCAGATGGTGGCGTACTTGGCAGCGGACTTTCCCGAGCGCAGGGGCAAGATGATTCCGTGCAAGAGGGGTAGCCAGACCGCGCGGGGGATCTCCACCACCCGCGGGTCACTCAGGAATTCGCGCAGGTAGCGGCGCACGGCGGCGGCCGTGGGGGCGTCCGGGGTACCCAGGTTGCACAGGAGGATGCCGGTCACCGGGGCGCCCCCATGGGCGTAGGGGGGCTCGGAGTGAAAAGGGAGAACGGCGGCCATCCGCTATTCTCGCCTGCATGCTGAACCTGGAAAAAATCCGGGCCATTTCGCTGGACCTCGATGACACGCTGTGGCCGATCTGGCCGACCATCGAGCGCGCGGAAAAGGTCCTGTTCGAGTGGCTTGCCCGGCACGCGCCCGCCACGGCGGCCCTGTGCGCCGCGCCGGCGGCGCTGCGCGAGATCCGCGCGCACATGGTGCAGCACCGCCCCGACCTGCAGCACGACATGAGCGGCCTGCGGCGCGAGTCCATCCGGTTGGCCCTCACCCGCGCCGGCGACGACGCGGCGCTGGCCGAGCCGGCCTTCGAGGTGTTCTTCGAACAGCGGCAACGGGTGGACCTGTTCCCGGACGTCCTGCCGGCGCTGGAATTCCTGGCGCGGCGCTACCCGCTGGTGAGCCTGTCCAACGGCAACGCCGACCTGCAGCGCGTGGGACTGGCGCCTTTTTTCAGGGGTGCCGTGTCGGCCCATGCCTTTGGTGTGCCCAAGCCCGACCCGCGCATCTTCCACGCGGCCGCGTCCCTGGCCGGGGTCGACCCTGGCCAGGTGCTGCACGTGGGCGACGACACCGTGCTGGACGTACTGGGTGCGCAGGGCGCGGGCATGCAGGCGGCATGGGCCAACCGCACTGAGGCGATCTGGCCCCACGGCGGCCTGCAGGTCGCGCCGGCAGGGCCCGCGCCCGACCTGGAGTTCACCAGCCTCAGCGAGCTGTGCGACGCGCTGCGCTGAGCGCCGCCGCCACGCGCTGGCCCGACATCACCGCGCCTTCCAGGGTGGCGGGATAGGGCCCTTCCACCCAGTCGCCGCAGGCCCACAGCCCCTCGGCGATCGCGATGCCCGGACGAACCAATCCCGGTGTGCAGGCGAAGGTGGCGCGCTTTTCCACCACGGTGCGCACGGGGACCACCTCATGCCAGCCCAGGGCGTGGGCCTGGGCAATCACCTGCCGCTGCAGGGTCTCGCGATCGCCCTGGCAAGCGCTGGCCACGAAGGCCAGCAGGCCGGGCGGCCCGCCCAGTTGCCCCCGATCGAACACGAATTGCGCCGGGGCCTGCGGACCGTCCTGCAGCCGTAGCAGGGGGGCCGGCAGGGTTCGCTGGCCCATCGCATAGACCGTGGCGATCGCCTCGTGGCGCAGCGTGCGCGCGTGCGCCAGCCAGGCGTCGGCCGGCACTGCGTTGTCTTCCAGCAGCCGGATCGCGTCCCAGCTCGGACAGGCCAGCACCATGGCGTCGAAGCGGTCCGCATCCACCTGCCAGCCGCTGGCGGTGCGGGCGATCAGCGCCACGCGGTGGCCGTTGCGCAGCGTCGCGCCATGGGCGCCCAGCCAGGTTGCAGCCGCTTCGGGAAAGATCTGGCCCAACGGGACCTGCGGCAGCAGCAGCCACGAGGCGCCCCATCGGCCATGGCCCGTGCCGAACAGCGCATCGCGCAGCACGCGCAGGAACACCTGGCCGCTGGCGCGGGCCGAAGGAGTGTTCAGCGCCGACACGCACAAGGGGTCGATCACATCGGCCATCACCCGCGCGGGCAGACCGGCGCACAGGTGGGTCACGCTCTCGTGCGGCGCGCAGCGAAAGCCCTGCGAGCGCCAGGCCAGGCAGGCGCGCAGGAAGGCCAGGCGCTCGCCCCAGCGCCAGCCGCGGGCGGTGGCAATGCCCCAGGCGGCGTCCAGCGGCGGGGGCCAGGCGGGCAGGGCGATGCCCTCGCCCTGGGGCGTGCGCAGGGACAGCGGCATGGCATGCAGCACGCGCGCGGGCTGCACGCCCACAGCCTCCATCAGCGCCAGGGTCTGCCGGTAGGCGCCGATCAGGATGTGCTGGCCGTTGTCCAGGTCGGCGCTGGCGCCATCGGGCAGGGCGACGTCCAGGGTGCGGGCGCGGCCGCCCAAGGTGCGGGTGGCCTCGAACAGCGTGACCTGGTGCCCGGCGCGCACCGCCTCGACAGCGGCGGCCAGGCCCGCCCAGCCCGCGCCGACGATGGCGACCCGCGCCGCAACGCTAGTAGCGGCCAAGGGCCTGCACCTTCCAGGCGAGCCAGAACTTGCGCAGCGGCGTGAGGCTGATGCGCTGATGCAGCACGCGGAAGTCGTCGCGCTCGATCTCGCGCAGCAGCGTGCGGTAGATGCTGGCCATCATCAGTCCCGGCTTCTGGCTGCGGCGGTCGGCCGCCGGCAGCAGCGAGTAGGCCTTCTCGTACAGGGCGTGGGCGCGTTCGGCCTGGAACTTCATGAGCGTGGCGAAGCGTTCGGAGTACTGGCGCGCGGTGATCTCGTGCGCCTTCACGTCAAAGCGCTGCAACTCATTGACCGGCAGGTAGATGCGACCGCGCAGGGCGTCCTCGCCCACGTCGCGGATGATGTTCGTGAGCTGGAAGGCCAGGCCCAGCGTGTGCGCGTAGGGCGTGGTGCCTGCATCGGTCTGGCCGAAGATGCGCGCCGCAACCTCGCCCACGATGCCCGCGACCAGGTGGCAATAGCGCTCCAGGTCGGGCCAGTCCAGGTAGCGGGTCTGCGCCAAGTCCATGCGGCAGCCCTCGATCACCGCCAGCAGGTGGCGCGCCTCGATGCCGAAGGTGGCGGCATGGGGCATCAGGGCCTGCATCACCGGGTGGGTGGGCGCGCCGGCATAGGCCTGGGCCACCTCCTGGCTCCACCAGGCCAGCTTGGTCTGGGCGATGCCGGGGTCGGAGACCTCGTCCACCACGTCGTCCACCTCGCGACAGAAGGCGTAAAAGGCCGTGATCGCCGCGCGCCGCGGCGGCGGCAGGAACAGGAACGCGTAGTAGAAGCTGCTGCCTGAGGCGGCGGCTTTCTCCTGCACGTAGTGTTCTGGGGTTGTCATGCCTTCAATTGTCCCATTGGCGCCACGGCGCCCGCGCGCATGCGCAGGCATCGCCACAGGACCACTGGGGCATCGGCGGCGGTGAGGCGCGGTCGCCTTCGCAGGCTGTCGAAGCCGCCGGCCTCGATCTTGTCCAGGATCCGCAGGCCGCCTTGCACCACGGCCCGCAACTCCCAACCCGCCCGACCCGGCACCCGGTGCACGATGCCCGCGCCGTGCCGCATCAGCGCGCGGGCCCACTGCACCTGGGCCTGCACCAGGCGCGGTCCGCGCGGGTCGCTGGCCCAGGACGCAGGCCGCGCCGGGTCCAGCCCGTGGGCCAGGGCATCGCTGGCGGGTACGTAGTAGCGCCCCCTGGGGATGTCCACGCTCAGGTCCTGCCAGAAGTTGATCAACTGCAAGGCGGTGCACACGTCGTCGCTCTCGGCCAGCGCGTGCGGGTCGTGGACGCCATACAGGTGCAGCAACAGGCGCCCCACCGGGTTGGCCGAGCGCCGGCAGTAATTGAGCAGTTCGTCCCGGTCGGCATACCCCTGGCCGTCGCGGCTGCGGGTCACGTCCTGCGTGAAGGCGTCCAGCAGGTCGTCCAGGGGCTGCAGGGGCAGGGCGTGGCGGGTGACCTCGGCGGCCAGGGGCTCGAACACAGCCTTCCAGCGGGGCGATAGGGGCGCGCCGCGCACGCAGGCGTGCAGGTCGGCCCGGTAGGCGGCCAGGTCGGCCAGCCGCCGGTCGGCGGCGGCGTCACCCTCATCGGCCAGGTCATCGGCCGTGCGGGCGTAGCCGTACAGGGCGGCAACCGCCGGGCGCAGCGCTGGTGGGCACAGCCAGGACGCCACCGGAAAATTTTCGTAATGGGTCACCGGAACGGGCCGGATCTCAGGCGGGACGGTCACCATTCGATTGTCGCTTGGCAGGGAATTTACCCAACTGTTAAATTACTAACCAGTCAGTCATTAAGGCTGCCCATCCATCATTTGACAGTGCGCTTCGGGCGCTGTCGTTCTAATTCCTTCGAACTACTTGAACACCATGCCGCGTGCGCCTGTCCGTTCCTCTTTGCCTTCTTTGCGCGGCGGCCTGCTGGCGCTGTGCGCTGCGCTCGTTATCTCGGCTTGCGGCGGACCTTCCGCAGCCCCCGAACCGGTGCGCGCGGTCAAGGTCCTCACCCTCGGCGCCGTGCCCGGTGGCAGCGCGCTGGAGTTCTCGGCCGAGGTGCGGCCTCAGATCGAGGCGCGGCTGGGATTTCGGGTGGCCGGCAAGTTGCTGCAACGCCAGGCCGAGCTCGGGCAGCGCGTGCAGGCCGGTCAGTTGCTGGCGCAGCTGGACCCCCAGGATTACCAACTGGCGACCGAGGCCGCGCGTGCCCAGGTGGCCGCAGCCACCACGCAGCGCGACCTGGCCGCCGCCGATGTCAAGCGGTACGCCGCACTGAAGGACCAGAACTTCATCAGCGGAGCCGAACTCGAGCGCCGTGAGAGCTCGCTCAAGGCGGCCCAGGCCCAACTGGACCAGGCCCAGGCGCAGTGGCTGGCGCAGTCCAACCAGGCGGCCTATACCCGCCTGACCGCGCCCGCGGGCGGAACCATCACCGCAGTCGAAGCCGAGCCGGGGCAGGTGGTGTCCGCCGGCGCCCCCGTCGTGCGCCTGGCCCAGGACGGGCCCCGCGACGCGGTCTTCGCCGTGCCCGAGGACAAGCTCGCCACGATGCGCGTGGGCCTGCCGGTGAGCGTGCGGGCCTGGGCGGACCCGCGCGTCGTCCCTGGCACGGTGCGCGAAATCGCCGCCAGCGCCGACCCGGTCACTCGCACCTACCAGGTGAAGGTGGGCCTGCCTGCCGGCGCGCCCTACGCCCTCGGGGCCACGGTATCCGTGACGCCCGCCGCGCCGGCGGCGTCTGCGGCCCCCGTGATCCGGCTGCCGCTGTCCGCCCTGCGCCAGGAGGGGCAGGGCAGCGCGGTCTGGCTGCTCGATCCGGCCAGCATGACGGTGAAGTCGCAGCCGGTGCAGATCGGTGCCGCCGACGGCAACGAGGTGCTGGTGTCCTCGGGACTGGCCCCCGGCATGCAGGTGGTGACCAGCGGCGTGCACGTGCTGTCGCCAGGCCAGAAGGTCAGCCTCTACGCCGCCCGATGAACCGCGCCGACACCGAGACCGGCCGCGAGCGGTTCAACCTCTCGCGCTGGGCACTGGAGCACCCGGCCCTCACCCGCTACCTGATGGTGGTGCTGATGGTGCTGGGCTTCGCGGCCTACTTCCAGCTGGGGCAGGACGAGGACCCGCCCTTCACCTTCCGCGCGATGGTGGTGCGCACCTACTGGCCCGGCGCCACCGCGCAGCAGGTGGCCGAGCAGGTGACCGACAAGATCGAGCGCACCCTGCAGGAGGTGCCCTATGCCGACATCATCCGCAGCTACTCCAAGCCCGGCGAGTCGCAGATCATCTTCCAGATCAAGGACTCCTCGCGGCCCTCGGAGGTGCCCCAGGTCTGGTACGCGGTGCGCAAGAAGGTGGGCGACATGCGCCACACCCTGCCACAGGGCGTGGCAGGGCCGTTCTTCAACGACGAATTCGGGGACGTCTTCGGCGTGATCTACGCCCTGGAGACCGGCCCCGGCTTCTCCTGGGCCGAACGCAAGGCCTTCGCCGACGAGGTGCGCCAGCAGCTGCTTCGGGTGCCCGACGTGGCCAAGGTCGAACTCTTTGGCGTGCAGGACGAGCGCCTGTACATCGAGATCTCGCAGCGGCGCCTCGCGCAGCTCGGGCTGGACATGAACCAGGTGCTCGCGCAGCTGGGGCAGCAGAACGCGGTGGAATCCGCCGGCGCCGTGCAGGCCCCGACCGACGTAGTGCAGGTGCGTGTGGCCGGCCAGTTCGAGGCGGTCGAACAACTGGCCGCCATGCCGATCCGGGGCAGCTCCGGCGCGCAGCTGCGTCTGGGGGATATCGCCCGCATTGATCGCGGTTATGTGGACCCGCCGCAGGTCAAGGTGCGCCATCAGGGGCAGGAGGTCATCGCCCTGGGCGTGTCCATGGCCAAGGGTGGCGACATCATCGTGCTGGGCAATCACTTGCGGGGGGCGACGGCCCGCATCCAGGAGACCTTGCCGGCGGGGGTGCGCCTGGCGCAGTTGCAGGACCAGCCGCAGGCCGTGGCGACCTCCATCCACGAATTCGTGCGCGTACTGATCGAAGCCGTGGTCATCGTGCTGGCCGTGAGCTTCCTCGCGCTGGGCCTGCACAAGCACCCCGACGCGGCGGGCCGCCCACTGTGGCGGCGTTATTACGTGGACGTGCGCCCCGGCCTGGTGGTGGCCATCACCATCCCGCTGGTGCTGGCGGTCACCTTCCTGGTGATGCACTACGGGGGCATCGGGCTGCACAAGATCTCGCTGGGGTCGCTGATCATCGCGCTGGGCCTGCTGGTGGACGACGCCATCATCGCGGTCGAAATGATGGTGCGCAAGATGGAGGAGGGCTACGACAAGGTCCGCGCCGCCACCTTCGCCTACGAGCTCACCGCCATGCCCATGCTCACGGGCACGCTGATCACCGCTGCGGGCTTCCTGCCGATCGGCCTGGCGCGTTCCACGGTGGGCGAATACACCTTCGCGATCTTCGCGGTCACGGTCGCGGCCCTGGTCCTGAGCTGGTTGGTGTCGGTGTACTTCGTGCCCTATCTGGGCCACTGGCTGCTGCGCGCGCCCGCTGCGGGCGTCTCGCAGGCACACGCCCACGAGAGCTTCGACACGCCCTTCTACCAGGGGCTGCGGCGCCTGGTCGGCGCCTGCGTCGCGCACCGCTGGATCACCATCGGCGTGACCGTCTTGGTGTTCGTCCTCGGCCTGGCCGGCATGGGCAAGGTGCAGCAGCAGTTCTTCCCGGACTCCAGCCGGCCCGAGATCCTGGTGGACCTGTGGTCCCCGGAAGGCACCTCCTTCGCAGCCACTGAAGCCACGGCCCGCGAGGTCGAGGCGAGGCTGATGGAGGAGGCGGGCGTCGTCGCGGTCAGCACCTGGGTGGGCTCGGGGCTGCCGCGGTTCTACCTGCCCCTGGACCAGGTGTTCATGCAATCGAACGTGTCGCAGCTGCTGCTGATGCCGCAGGACCTGCGCGCGCGCGGCGCGCTGGTGGCGCGCCTGCCCGCCTTGCTGGCCACCGAGTTCCCGCAGGTGCGCGCCCGGATCAAGCTGTTGCCCAATGGCCCGCCGGTGCCCTACCCCGTGCAGTTCCGGGTGGTGGGGCCGGATCCGCAGGTGCTCCGCGCCAGCGCCGACGAGGTCAAGGCCCTCCTGCGCGCCAGCCCCAACACCCGCGGCGTCAACGACAACTGGAACGAATCGGTCAAGGCCCTGCGCCTGGAGGTCGACCAGGCCAAGGCGCGCGCCCTGGGCGTCACCAGCCAGTCCATCGCCCAGGCCACCCGCATCGTGCTGGCCGGTGCCACCGTCGGCCAGTACCGCGAGGGCGACAAGCTGATCGACATCGTGCTGCGTCACCCGCTGCCCGAGCGCGACGCCATGACCGACCTGGACAATGCCTACATCCCCACGGCCTCGGGCCGCTCGATCCCGCTCACGCAGATCGCACGTCCTGCCTTCGCCTGGGAGCCGGGAGTGTTGTGGCGCGAGGGTCGCAGCTACGCCATCACCGTGCAAAGCGACACCGTCGTCGGCCTGCAGGGCGCCACCGTCACCAACGAACTGCTGCCGGCCCTGCGCAGGCTCGAGGCCGCCTGGCCCGCGGGCTACCGCATCCAGGTCGCCGGCGCCGTCGAGGAAAGCAGCAAGGGGTCGTCCTCCATCGCGGTGGGCGTGCCGGTGATGCTTTTTCTCACCTTCACCGGCGCCACGGTGGGCCAGTACCGCGAGGGCGACAAGCTGATCGACATCGTGCTGCGCCACCCGCTGGCCGAGCGCGACGCGCTGAGCGACATCGCCAACACCTACCTGCCTGCCGCCAC
>JBEGVR010000089.1:0-3104 GCA_041178265.1 Pseudomonadota bacterium
TGGCTGTTGATATGAGCCATGTGCAGCACGGTGCCGTCACCGGGCTGCCGGGCCACCAAGTCGGAGGCGATGGCGCCCGAGGCACCGGCCCGGTTCTCCACGATGACCTGCGTCTTCCACATATCGGCCAGCTTCTGGCCCACCACCCGCGCCAGGAGGTCGGTGCCGCCGCCGGGCGCAAAGCCCACGAGGATGCGCACCGGTTGGGTGGGCAGCGATTGGGCACGGATGGCGGGAGCGGCAAGGCTCGCCGCTGCACCGACCACGAAAAGTCTGCGATCGATCATGGTTGCCTCCTTGGATCAGGGAAAGGGGTGGAACGAAGACAGGGACAGCGATCGGGCTCAGGCCGCCATGCGCAGCTGAACCGGGGCGGGATACCCGGCGAAGTAATCCATCGCGGCCTGCACGCCGGAACCAGCGAGCCGGATGCCCGAGAGCTTCATGCCCATCTCGCAGCCCGAGAGCGCCGCCATGATGGTGAGGTCGTTGCAGTCGCCCAGGTGGCCGATGCGGAACATGCGGCCCTTGATCTTGCCCAGCCCCGTGCCGAGCGAGAGGTCAAAGCGCTCGTAGATGAGCTTGCGCACCGCGTCCGCATCCACGCCCTGGGGCAGGACCACGCCGGTGAGCACCGGCGAATGGCAAGCCGTTTCGATGCACTGGGTCTCCAGCCCCCAGGCCGCCACCGCCGCGCGCACGCCTGCGCCCCAGCGGCGGTGCCGCGCAAAGGTGCCCTCCAGGCCACCGTGGGCTGGCTCCAGCAGCATGTCGCAGGCCTCGGCCAGGCCATAGAGCAGGTTGGTGCTGGGGGTGTAGGGGAAGTAGCCGGACTTGTTGAACTCCAGCATTTCGTCCCAGGCCCAGAAGGACTTGGAGAACCTGGCGGACTTGCTGGCCTCGATGGCGCGCTTGGACAGCGCGTTGAAGCTGATGCCAGGCGGCATCATCAGGCCCTTCTGCGAACTGGCGATGGCCACGTCGGCGCCCCATGCGTCGTGGCGGTACTCGGCCGAGCCCAGCCCCGAGATGGTGTCCACCAGCAGCAGCGCGGGGTGGCCTGCGTTGTCGATGGCCCGGCGCACCGCCAGGATGTCGCTCGTGGTGCCGGTGGAGGTCTCGTTGTGGACCACGCACACGGCCCGGATGGCGTGCGACGTGTCCCGGGACAGGCGCTCTTGGATCAGCTGCGCCTGCACGCCGCGGCGCCACCCCTCGGTACCGGGCAGGCCGATCACCTCCGCCTTCAGGCCGAGCTTGTCGGCCAGCTTGGTCCACAGCGCCGCGAACTGGCCGGTCTCGTACATCAGCACATGGTCACCGGGGCTGAGCACGTTGACCAGCGCCGCCTCCCAGGCGCCCGTGCCGGAGGCCGGGTAAATCACCACCGGCTGGCCAGTCTGGAAGATCTGCTGGATGGACTCGAGCACCCGCGCGCCCAGCACCGCGAATTCCGGGCCGCGGTGGTCGATGGTGGGCAGGCTCATCGCACGCAGGACGCGGTCGGGCACCGGCGAAGGCCCGGGGATCTGCAGGAAGTGGCGGCCTGTGGGATGGAAGTCGAGCTTGAGCATGGTGTGGATCCTGGCAAGGGTGGCAGGCAGGCGAGCGCACCGCACAGTTCAGACACATCTTTGCATACAAAAATCGCTTGTCAACATTCTCCAAGGGAAGACTCGGGTTTGAACCTATCGCCTTTTGCATACAAAATGCGCAGATGACTGCCGACATCATCGAAATCCCCCGCCCTGCCCTGCACGAGCAGGTCGCCAGCCGGCTGCGCGAGATGCTGGTGGAAGGCCGCATCGCCCCCGGCGCCAAACTCAACGAGCGGGCGCTGTGCGAGGTGCTGGCGGTTTCGCGCACGCCC
The DNA here is from genome assembly GCA_041178265.1 of Pseudomonadota bacterium. Classification (GTDB taxonomy): domain Bacteria; phylum Pseudomonadota; class Gammaproteobacteria; order Burkholderiales; family Burkholderiaceae_C; genus Ramlibacter. The sequence continues at coordinate 1,871 of JBEGVR010000089.1, forward strand.
CTGCGAGAGGCCATCAAGATGCTGGCCGCCGAGGGCCTGGTCGCGCTGGTACCCAACCGCGGGGCCGTGGCCCTGCAGCTCGATGAGCAAGCCGTGCGCCACACCTTCGAGGTCATGGGCGGGCTTGAAGCCATGTCGGGAGAACTTGCGACGCAGCGCATCACCGAGGCCGAGCTGGCCGAGATCCGCGCCATGCACTTCGAGATGCTTGCCGCCTACACGCGGCGTGACCTGTCGGTCTACTACCGGCTCAACGCACGCATCCACCGCGCCATCAACGCGGCCGCCAAGAACCCGGTGCTTTCCGACACCTATGACCGGCTCAACGCACGGCTGCAGGCGCTGCGCTTTCGCTCCAACCAGCACGGCGACAAGTGGAAACACGCCGTGGAAGAACACGACAAGATCATCGAAGCCCTGACCCGGCGCGACGGTGTGGCGCTGCGAAGGCTGCTGGCCGAGCACCTGCAGAACAAGCTGACCGTGGTGCTGGAGCAGCTGAAGGATCAAGAGGCCGGGCCCTCCCGCAACAGGAGCCGCCCATGAACGCCCGCGTACCGGTCACCGTGGGCCCGCAAAACGCCGCGGGCGCGTATGACGCAGTCGCGCACCTTTCCAATGAGGTGGCTGGAAAGCTGGCCCAGCACCTGGCCGACGAGACCACGGGCGAAGTGCTGTTCTCCGCCGCGGACCGGGGCCGCTACGCCACGGATGCGTCCATCTACCAGGTGACACCCGTCGGCGTCTTCTTGCCGCGCACCAGCGAAGACGCACGCCTGGCGCTGGACATCTGCCGCGACCTGCACGTGCCCATCGTGCCCCGTGGCGGCGGCACCAGCCAGTGCGGGCAGACCGTGGGCGCCGGCCTGGTGATCGACTTTTCCAAGCACGTGCGCGGCATTGTGGAGGTGGATGCGCAACAGCGCACCGCCGTGGTCGAGCCGGGCATCGTGCTCGACCACCTGAACGCCCAGCTGAAGAAAGCCGGCCTGTGGTACCCGGTCGATGTCTCGACCAGCGCCCAGGCGACGCTGGGCGGCATGGCCGGCAACAACTCCTGCGGCAGCCGCAGCATCGCCTACGGCAACATGGTGCACAACGTGCTGGGCGCGCAGGCCTGGACCTCCGACGGCCAGCTGCACCGCTTTTCCCAGTACGAGGACTGCGTCGGCGTCATCCGTCAAATCGCGGACCGCGTGAAGGACCTTGCGATGACGCTGGGCCCCGAGATCGA
>JBEGVR010000090.1:0-7244 GCA_041178265.1 Pseudomonadota bacterium
CATCGGTGTCTCGCAGGATCAGGTCGACCTCGCCGCCGCCGCGCCCGGGCGTCCGATAATTGCGCGCAACGAGCCGCAGGCCCGCGCGGGCCAGGTGCGCCAGGGCCAGCGCCTCGGCGGCATCACCCGCCTGTTTCGTGGTGGTGGCCCGTTTCGCCAGGAGTTTCATGTCCGCTTCCTTCGCCTCCGCGCTGAAGGCCGCCCGAGAGGTGGCCGCTTCCCAGAATTACCCGCAGGGGGCACTCTATGTCGTGGCCACGCCGATTGGCAACCTGGCGGACATCAGCCTGCGCGCCCTGCACGTGCTGGCCCTGGCCGATGCGGTGGCCTGCGAGGACACGCGCCACACGCAGTCGCTGCTGCGCGCGTTGGGGATCGACCGGCCCGCCGGCGGCCTGATCGCGATCCACCAGCACAACGAATCCGAAGCCGCGCAGCAGGTGCTGCGACGCCTGCAGGCGGGCGAGCGCATCGCCTACACCAGTGACGCGGGCACGCCCGCCGTGAGCGATCCCGGCGCGCGCCTGGTCGCGGCGGTGCAGGCTGCAGGCCTGCGTGTGGTGCCCCTGCCCGGCGCCAGCAGCGTCACGGCGGCCCTGAGCGTCGCCGGCGCGTACGGCGACGAGGCCGGCTTCGTGTTCGCCGGCTTCCTGCCGGTGCGCGCGGGGGAGCGCACGCAGGCCGTGCAGGCCCTCGCGCAGGAGCCGCGCGCGGTGGTGCTGCTGGAAGCGCCGCACCGCATCGCCGACCTGGCCCAGGCGCTGGCGGCCCTGGGCGAGCGGCCCGTGACCGTGGCGCGCGAGCTGACCAAGCAGTTCGAGCAGGTGCAGACCCTGGCCTGCCAGGACCTAGCCGGCTGGCTGGCGACCGACGCGTCGCGCAGCCGCGGCGAGTTCGCCCTGGTGCTGCACCCGCAGCCTGCGGCCCGCGCGCGTGACGATGGCCTGGCGCTGCTGGCGTTGCTGCTGCCCGAATTGCCGGTGAAGACTGCGGTGCGCATCGCGGCGCAGGCCAGCGGCGCGCCGCGCAACGCCCTGTACGAGGCGGCCCTGCGCCTGCGCCAGGACTAGCTCAGACCGACAGCGGGTCGACGTCGACCGCCCACCGCAGCAGCCCGGGTTCGCGCAAGTGGTGCAGCGTGGGCTGCCACGACTGCAGGAAGCGTTGCAAGGCGGGGCGTGAAGGACTTTCCACCAGCAACTGCGCGCGTTCCACATTGGCAATGCGCTGCATGGCCATGGGTACGGCGGCATAGAGCGTCACCTGGCCCGTCGGGTCCAGGTCCTGCGCCGCCTCGCGAGCGGCGTTCAGGAAGGCCTGGGCGGCTTCCTGCGTGCGGGCCTCGGCGCGCACCAGGGCCTGGAAGGCGAAGGGCGGCATGCCGGCCTGGCGGCGCTCTGCCAGTTGGGCCGCGGCGAAGGCGGGGTAATCGTGCCGACGCAGCGCTACGAACAGCGGGTGCGCCGGGTTCCAAGTCTGCACCCACATCTGGCTGTGGCCGGATTGCGCGGCGTCGCGGCCCGCGCGGCCCGCAGCCTGCATCAGGAGCGCGAAGAGGCGTTCGGGCGCGCGAAAGTCGCTGGAGAACAGCGCGGTATCCGGGTTGATGGCGGCCACCAGGGTGATACGCCGGAAGTCGTGTCCCTTGGTGACCATTTGGGTGCCCACCACCACGTCCACATCGCCCGCATGCACCTGCGCCAGCTGCGCCTCCAGCGCGCCCTTGCCGCGGGTGGAGTCCGCGTCCATGCGGGCCACGCGCACCGGCCGGATGCCTTGCGCCAGCAGGGCGGCGATCTGCTCCTCCAGCTGCTCGGTGCCGCGGCCCACCGGCGCGATGTCCACGTTGCCGCAGGCGGGGCAGGCGCGCGGTACGCGCTCGGCATGGCCGCAGTGGTGGCAGCGCAGGGTGCGGTCGATCTTGTGGAAGACGCGAAAGGCGCTGCAGTGCGGGCAGTCGCTTTTCCAGTCGCAGGCGGTGCAGGCCAGCACCGGCGCATAGCCGCGTCGATTGAGAAACAGCAGCGACTGTTCATCGCGCGCGATGCGGGCCTGGATCGCCTCGAGCAGGGCGGGCGCCAGCAGCGTGCGTCGGGGCTGCAGGTTCATGTCGACCAGCCGCACCTGCGGCAAGGCGCCCGCGCCGACGCGTGCCGGCATGGCCAGGCGCTGGTAGCGGCCGGTTTCGCTGGCCTGCCAGCTTTCGAGCGAGGGGGTGGCCGAGCCCAGGATCACCTGGGCGGACCCGAGCCGCCCGCGCAGCACCGCCAGGTCGCGCGCCGAGTAGCGGGCGCCCTCCTGCTGCTTGTAGCTGGGATCGTGCTCCTCGTCGACCACGATGAGCCGCAGGCCCGGCAGCGAGGCGAAGACCGCCATGCGCGTGCCCAGCACGATGCGCGCGCCGCCCGCATGTGCCGCCAGCCAGCTGCGCAGGCGCTGCGCCGGCGTCAGGCCGCTGTGCATGGCCACCACCTGCGACGCGCCGAAGCGCTCGATGAAGCGTCCCAGCAATTGCGGCGTGAGGTTGATCTCGGGGACCATGACCAGCGCCTGGGCCTGCGGGCTGGCCTCGAGCGCGCCTTGCACCGCCTGGAGGTAGACCTCGGTCTTGCCGCTGCCCGTCGCGCCAAACAGCAGGAAGGGCCCAGGGGCGGCCGCCATCCGGACGAGGACGTCGCGTTGCTGCGCGGTCAGCTCGGGCGCCTGGCCTGGCGGTCCGGTCACCGCGTCGGTGGCACCCTTGCGTTGGAGGCGCCGGGCCAGCTGCGTGGTGTCCAGGTCGCGCAACTGCGGTGGCAGGGCGGCCAAGGCGACTTCACCGATCCCGCGCTGGTAATAGGTAGCCGCGAAGTCCACCAGCTCGCGCCAGGCGCGGGCCAGGGGAGCCAGCCCTTCCAGGACGCCGCTGACCGGTTTTTCGGCCACATCGGCGGGCAATTCGGCCGCCGCGTCGGCGTCCCAGACCACCCCCAACACCTCACGCTTGCCCAAAGGCACGCGCACCAGCGTCCCGGGTGGGAGCACAGACTCACTTCGATAGCTCAGGGCGCCGCGAATCCCGCTGTGCGCGGGGGCGGCAACCACGACGGGCAGGCGGTGTGGCATGGCGGAGTCAGCTTAGCGGCCGATTCTCAGGAATTGCGCAGAAGTCGCGCTTAAGTCCTTGAATCCAAAGCCTTTTGCAACCCATCCAGAATTTCTGTGGATAACTTTGTTGATAGTCGTGCCCGGATCTGCTACAGCCCTAGAAAAATCAAGCCTCTCGCTGGGGTGCCTGCAAATTCGGCAACCTGCTAAAGCTATGGAAATCAACAACTTAGGCACGTCCAGCCTCACGCGGTCGGGCTGGGGCGGGCGGGAACTTTTTGGCGCGCCGCAGCACGGTTTTTGTGCATAAGTCAAGGCCGCGAGCGTCGGTTTTTGTCAGATGTCTAGCTAGGGAAGCTCCGGAAAACGAAGGTTTCGCTCAGCGCTTGACAGCCAGGCGCATCGCCCGTGAATGCGCGTGCACGGTCTCGACGAGGGCGCTCACATGCTCGGGCGGCGTGTGCTGGCTGATGCCATGTCCCAGGTTGAAGATGTGCGTGGGGCCGTGGCCCGCGCCCTGGTGCGGGGTGCCGAAGCTGTCCAGGACGCGCCGGGTCTGCTCGCTGACCTGTTCGGGCGAGGCGAACAGCACATTAGGGTCGAGGTTGCCTTGCAGGGCCTTGTGCGCGCCCACCATCGCACGCGCACGGCCGAGGTTGGCGGTCCAGTCCAGGCCCAGCACGTCGCAGTCCAGCCGGCCCATTTCCTCCAGCCAGAGGCCGCCGCCCTTGGTGAAGACGATGCGGGGGATGACGGCGCCCTCGTGCATGCGTTTGAGTTGTGCGAGCACACGCGCGGTGTAGGCCAGGCTGAATTCCTGGAAGCAGCCGTCGGCCATCACACCGCCCCAGCTGTCAAAGACCATGACCGCCTGGGCGCCGGCGTCGATCTGGGCATTGAGGTAGGCGGCCACCGCGTCGGCGTTGACAGCGAGGATGCGGTGCATCAGGTCGGGGCGGCTGTACATCAGCGTCTTGACGAGCCGATAGTCGTCGGAGCCCGCGCCCTCGACCATGTAGCAGGCCAGCGTCCAGGGGCTGCCCGAAAACCCGATCAGGGGCACGCGCCCGTTCAGGGCCCGGCGGATCGAGGTGACCGCATCGAACACGTAGCGCAGCTTGCCCATGTCCGGCACGGCCAGGGCGTTGACTGCGGCTTCGTCGCGCACCACCTTCTCGAACTTGGGACCCTCGCCGAGCGCGAAGCTCAGGCCCAGGCCCATGGCGTCGGGCACGGTGAGGATGTCCGAGAACAGGATGGCCGCATCCAGCGCGTAGCGGTCCAGGGGCTGCAGGGTGACTTCGGTGGCGTAGTCCACGTTCGTGGCCAGGCCCATGAAGCTGCCCGCCCGCGCGCGCGTGGCCCGGTACTCGGGCAGATAGCGACCGGCCTGGCGCATCAGCCACAGCGGCGTGTAGTCGGTGGCCTGACGCAGGCAGGCGCGCAGGAAACGATCGTTCTGGAGAGGTGCGAAGCTCATGCCGCCATTGTCGCAGGGCCCGTCAGCCCCCCAGCCGTGGACCGGGCACGGCGCTTGCCGCGTCCCGTCCAGCCACACGGCGCGCTTGAAATTCCTTAAGCTGCCCGGCCGGCTCGCAAGGAGATGGCCTTGGACTTCGCCTACCCGCGCCCCCAGCTGCAACGCGCCCACTGGGTCCCGCTCAATGGCACCTGGCGATTCCGCTACGACGACCGCTGCGAGCTGCAGGACCCCGGCGCGATCGACCATTGGCCGCAGGAGATCTGCGTGCCCTACCCGCCGGAGTCGAGTGCCAGCGGCATCGGCGACCCGGGCTTTCACCGGGCCTGCTGGTACCAGCGCGAGGTTGATCTGGCGCCCGGCGTCGACCGCGTGTTCCTGCGCTTTGGCGCGGTCGACTATTCAGCCCGGGTCTGGGTCAACGGCCGATTGGCCGTCACGCACGAGGGCGGGCACACGCCTTTTGCCGCCGACATCACGCAGCTGCTCGATCCCGGCGGCCGGCAGCTGGTGACCGTGCGTGCCGAGGACGACCCGCAGGAGCTGACCAAGCCGCGCGGCAAGCAGGACTGGCAGCTCGAGCCGCACGCCATGTGGTACCCCCGCACCACCGGCATCTGGCAGACGGTATGGGCCGAGCGCGTGCCGCGCACCTACGTCGACAAGATCCGGTGGACGCCACGGGTGGAGGGCTTTGCCATCGGCTTCGAGGCACGGGTGGCGGGCGACCCGCAGGCCGACCTGGCCATCGAACTGGCCCTGTCCCTCAATGGGCGCCTGCTGGCGCGTGACCGCTACCAGGTGGTCGACGGCGAGGTGGACCGCTTCATCGTGCTGTCCGACCCGGGCATCGACGACTTCCGCAACGAGCTGCTCTGGAGCCCCGAGCGGCCCACGCTGATCGACGCGCAGGTGCGCCTGCTGGCGGGCGAACGCGTGATCGACGAATTCAGCTCCTATACCGCGCTGCGCTCGGTCAACACGCTGCGTGACCGCTTCATGCTCAATGGCCGGCCCTACGTGCTGCGCATGGTGCTGGACCAGGGCTATTGGCCCGATACGCTGCTGGCGCCGCCCAACGACGCCGCGCTGCGGCGCGACGTGGAACTGGCCAAGGACATGGGCTTCAACGGCGTGCGCAAGCACCAGAAGATCGAGGACCCGCGCTACCTGTATTGGGCCGACCGCCTGGGCCTGCTGGTGTTCGAGGAAATGCCCTCGGCCTACCGCTTCACCCGCACCGCCATCAAGCGCACCATCCGCGAGTGGACCGAGGCGATCGACCGCGACTACAGCCACCCCTGCGTCATCGTGTGGGTGCCGTTCAACGAATCCTGGGGGGTGCCTGAACTCACCTCGGTGCAAAGCCACCGCCATGCGGTGCAGGCCATGTACCACCTCACGCGCACCCTGGACAGCACGCGCCCCGTGATCGGCAACGACGGGTGGGAGTCCAGTGCCACCGACATCATCGGCATCCACGACTACGACGCCAACACCGAGCACCTGCGCCAGCGCTATGGCGCGGAGGTCGAGCCCGAGCAGCTGTTCGACCGGCGCCGGCCCGGCGGGCGCATCCTGACCCTGGACGGGTACCCGCATCGGGGGCAGCCGATCATGCTCAGTGAGTTCGGCGGCATCGCCTTCCAGCGGCGCGCGCGTCCTGGGGTGCCCGCCACCTGGGGCTACACGCAGGCCGAGACCGAGGAGGAATTCGCGCGGTTGTACGAGGCGCTGCTGCATACCGTGATCCACACCGCCCTGTTCAGCGGCTTTTGCTACACGCAATTCGCCGACACCTTCCAGGAGGCCAACGGCCTGCTCACCGCCGACCGCCAGCCCAAGATCCCCCTCTCGCGCATCCGCACTGCGACGCGTCAATCGCGCACCTACATTCCCGTGGGGGTGTGATGCACCGGCTCGCGCTGACCAAGCCCGACGGCCGCCGCCTCACGCTGTACAGCCGCCGGCCGATCGACCCGGGGCTGCAGGCGCCCAGCCCCTTTGCCGAGCCCCTGGGCGCTTGGCCCCACCTGCGCTGGCATCCGCTGCGCGGCGAGTGGGTGACCTATGCGGCCTACCGGCAAGGCCGTACCTACCTGCCGCCGCCGCAGTACAACCCGCTGGCGCCGATGGCTGATCCGCACCATCCCACCGAGGTGCCGGCGGGCGACTGGGACATCGCGGTGTTCGACAACCGCTTTCCCTCGCTGGCCGAGCCGCCCGCCGACGCGCCGCCCGCGCCTGCGTCCATCGTGCCCACGCAGGCCGCCTACGGCCATTGCGAAGTAGTGGTCTTCACGCAGGATCCGGCATCGTCTCTGGGCGCACTGGCCCTGGACCATCTGGTGCTGCTGCTGCAGGTCTGGGGCGAACGCACGCGCGAACTGGGCGCGCGCGAGCATGTGCGTTACGTGCTGCCTTTCGAAAACCGGGGTGCTGAAGTCGGGGTCACGCTGCACCATCCGCACGGCCAGGTCTACGCCTACCCAGTGGTACCGCCGGTGCCGGCCCGCATGCGTGAGGTCGCCGCCGGCCACCACGCGCGCGAGGGCCAGGGTCCGCTGGCGGCGCTGATTGCCGCCGAGCGACGTGAGGCACGGCGCTTGCTGTATGAAGGTCCGCATGCGGTGGCCTTCGTGCCCGTGTGCGCGCGCTATCCCTACGAGGTGTGGGT
>JBEGVR010000091.1:0-36695 GCA_041178265.1 Pseudomonadota bacterium
CAACCTCGGTCGCAAGTCGCTCAATGAGATCAAGGAAGTGCTCGCCTCGCGCGGCCTGACCTTGGGCATGCGCCTGGAAGCCTGGCCCCCGGCCGGCCTGGACAAGCGCTGATACCCCGCCTGCCTTGAGCAGGCTGTGCACGGGCAGTACCTGATACGGCTGCCCGCATTAGAAAATTGGAAAGGACAAGCACATGCGTCACGGACACGGACTTCGCAAACTCAATCGCACCACCAGCCACAGGCTGGCGATGCTGCGTAACATGATGAACTCGCTGATTCAGCACGAGGCCATCAAGACCACGGTACCCAAAGCCAAGGAACTGCGCCGCGTGGTCGAGCCCATGATCACCCTGGCCAAGGAGCCCACGCTGGCCAACCGCCGCTTGGCCTTCGACCGCCTGCGCAACCGCGATATCGTCACCAAGCTGTTCAACGAACTCGGCCCGCGCTTCAAGGCGCGTCCGGGCGGCTACACCCGCATCCTGAAGATGGGGTACCGCGTGGGTGACAACGCTCCGATGGCGCTGGTCGAGCTGGTGGATCGCCCAGCCCCCGCTGCTGAAGCCGCACCCGCCAGCGAGTAATTCGCGCTGCTTGCTGCTATAATCACCGTTCTGACGCGCGATGGAGCAGCCTGGTAGCTCGTTGGGCTCATAACCCAAAGGTCGCAAGTTCAAATCTTGCTCGCGCAACCAACTCACAGCCAAGACCTCTCCGGTCCGCGCTGAACAAACCGCCCACTCTCCAGTGGGCGTTTTTGTTGGGGGACCCCGCAGGTGACGGGCGTGCCCCAGGGCGTGGTGCTCAATGCGGCATCTCGCCGCTGGCGGCGGTGGAAGCGACCTGCGGACGGCCCTGGCCCTGCGGGCTCAGCTGAGACTGGATCTCGATCCGCTGGCTGCGCTCCTGCTGTGCCTCCTTGGGTACGTGGATGGTGAGAACGCCGTTATCGAACTCCGCCTGCACGCGTGACGGGTCAGGCGTGTAAGGCAGCTGCACGCTGCGCTGGAAACGGCCATAGCTGCGCTCCATGAGGTAGTAGTCCTCTTTCTTCTCCTCGGCCTCGCTGGCCTTCTCGCCACGGATGGTGAGCGTGTTGCCTTCCAGGCGCAGCTCGACGTCTTGAGGCTTGACGCCCGGCAGGTCGGCGTACACGCACAGCTCCTGGGCGTTCTCCCGAACATCCAGTCGGGGCACGGGCATGGACGGGCCCGCCGCGAGCGGGCTGCCGCTGCCGAAAAAGTCATCCACCAGGCGAGCCATTTCGCGCTGGAGGTCTGAAAACGGTTCGATCCCGGCCACAGACCGGGCCTGTGAACGGAGAGAGGGGAGGAAACGGGACATCACACGGCTCCTTCAACATGGGGTGGAAAAGAAGCCCCGATCGTGTGCGTCGTGTGAGGCGCGGGCCGTGGGCCGGCAGGCGAGGCTGCTGTCGGACAGCCTATGAACCTGCCCGCTCAGGAACCTGCCGACGCATGCCTGGAGACGGCCGTGGCCTCGCCCATGAGCCCCCGGGGCCGCCACAGCAGCATCAACGCGATCAGTACGCCGATCAGCACCACCTGCAAGGCGGCGGCGCGCGCCTGTTCGGCCTGCGGCACGACGCCGCGCAGCAGACCGCCCGAGACCGCCCAGAAGCCCCACACCACATAGGCGCCCAGCATGGCGCCGCGGTTGTTGCCCGAGCCGCCGACGATCAGCATGGCCCACATCTGAAAGGTCAGGATAGGCAGGAAGTCCTCGGGCGCGACAAAACCCACGAAGTGCGCGTACAGCGCGCCGCCCAGCCCCATCAGCATGCTGCCGATCACGAAGGACTGCAGCCGGTAGGCGAAGGCGTGTTTGCCCAGGGACGAGGCGGCGTCTTCGTCTTCGCGAATCGCGCGGAGCACGCGGCCCCAGGGGCTGCGCACCAGCCGCTCCAGGCCCATATAGGCCAGCGCCAGCAGGGCCGCCACCAGTGCCAGGTAGGCCAGCGTCCAGTTCACACCAGTGCCGAGCCAGACTTGCAGGGGTTTGGGAATGAACTGCACGCCGAACGGCCCGCCCGTGAGCCACTGCGCGTTGAGCGCCACCAGTTGCACCGTGACCGCGATGCCGAAGGTGGTGATGGCCAGGTAGTCGTGCCGCAGGCGCAGCGTGGCCAGGCCCACCAGCAGGCCCGCGATACCGCTGGCCACCATCGCGCCGATCCAGCCCAGAACCACCGGCCAGCCCAGGCCGCCGACGCGGCCCACGGTCTCGGGCGTGGTGAGCAGCGCCGAGGTGTAGGCGCCGATCGCGACGAAGCCCGCCACGCCCACGTTGAAGAGGCCCGTGTAGCCCCATTGCAGGTTCAGCCCCAGCACGATCACCGCGAACACGGTGGCGAACACCAGGAAGAAGCTGCCGTAGGAAACGAAGTCGATGAAGCCGGGCATGGACGTGGGCGGGCGCTAGGCCTTCTCGGGGAACAGGCCCGTGGGGCGTACCAGAAGAATCAGGATCAGGACAGTGAAGGAGGCGGCCGCGCGGTATTCCGCGCCAACCCACATGACCGCGGCGCTTTCGGCCAGGCCCACGATCAGGCCACCGAGCACCGCGCCCCAGACCGAGCCGATGCCGCCCAGGATGGCGGCGGCAAAGAGCGGCAGCAAGAGGTCCTGGCCCAGGGTGGGGCGCAGTTGCACGGTGAGGCCCGCCAGCACGCCGGCCACGGCGGCCAGTACGCCGCCCAGGATCCAGGTGGCGCGCAGCACGCGCTCGGGGTCGATGCCGCACACGCGCACCAGCTGCGGATTGAGCGAGGTGGCGCGCATCGCGCGGCCCAGGGTGCTGCGTGAGAGGAACAGGTGCACCGCGACGACGGTGGCCAGGGTGAGTGCGAGCACGAAGATCTGGTCGGGTGTGATGCGCAGGCCGCCGTAGACGGATCGGGGCAGCAGCGGGATCGCCATCTGCAGCGCGTCCGAGTAGTACTGCGGGATCCCGCCGTAGATGAAGAACAGGACATTGCGCAGCGCCAGCGCCGCGCCGAAGCTGGCGATCACCAGCGTGATCGCGCCTTGCGCGCGCAGGCGCTTGAACAGGAGCGAATCGACCGCGAGTGCCAGGCCGACGGTACCGAGGATGGCCACGCCCAGCCCCAGGACCAGCGGCCAGCCAAAGGACAGCGGCCCGAAGGGACCCTGGCCCGCCAGCGCCTGGAACCAGCCCACCGCCGACAGCGCCAGGTAGGCACCCCAGGCCAGCATCTCGCCGTGGCCGAAGTTGGAAAAGCGCAGGATGGAGAAGGTGAGCGTGAGGCCGATCGCGCCCAGCGACACGATGGAGCCCACCACCAGGCCGTCGGTCAGCATCTGCAGCATCATGCTTGCGCCTCCACGTGCCGGCCCAGATACAACTGCGCGATGCGTTCGTCGCGCGCGAGCTCGCGGGCCGGGGCCACCACCTTCTCGCAGCCTTCGACCAGCACCGCGGCGCGGTCGGCGATGGCCAGGGCGGCCTTCACGTTCTGTTCGACCAGCACCACGGTGATGCCCTCGGCGGCGATGCCGCGCAGCACCTGGAAGACCTCGGCCACCAGGCGCGGTGACAGGCCTGCGGAGGGTTCATCGAGCATCAGCACGCGGGGCAGGTTGATCAATGCGCGGGCGATGGCCAGCATCTGGCGCTGACCGCCCGAGAGGCGACCCGCGAGCAGCTTGCGCTGGCGGGCCAGGTCGGGGAACTGCTGGTACAGGTGATCGAGGCGCGCGCGCGGCGCGCGTTGCAGGGCCGCGGCGAGCTCCAGGTTCTCGGCGACGGTGAGGTTGGTGAAGACGTTCTCGGTCTGCGGCACGAAGCCCAGGCCCAGGCCGGCCATCGCGTGCGCGGGTTCGCGCGTGATGTCGCGTCCGCCAAGCAGCACGCGGCCCTCGGTCACCGGCACCAGACCCGCCACCGCCTTGACCAGCGTGGACTTGCCCGCGCCGTTGGGCCCCAGGATCGCGACGATCTCGCGATCGTGCACGTCCAGGCTGGCCCCACGCACGATGGACAGGCCCGGCTCGTAGCCGGCCCACAGCGACTCGATGCGCAGCACGGGATCGCGTGGAACGGCCGCACTCATGCCGACGCTTCCTCCCGGGCCGGTACACCACCCAGGTAGGCCTCGACCACGCGCGGGTCCTGCAGCACCTGCGCCGCGCTGCCCGAGGCGAGCAGCCGGCCCTGCGCCATGACCAGCACCGGGTCGCACAAAGAGGCGACCAGGTCCATGTTGTGTTCGATGATCAGGAAGTTCACGCCCTGACGGTGCAGCGTGGCGATGCGGTCCACGATGGTGTCCAGGAGCGCCGGGTTCACGCCGGCGCCGGGCTCGTCCAGCAGTATGAGCTTGGGATCGGACACCATGGCGCGCGCCAGTTCCAGCAGCTTGCGCTGGCCGCCCGAGAGCACGCGCGCGGGTTCATGCGCCAGGCGCGCCAGGCCCACGAAGTCCAGCCAGTGCATGGCGCGCTCGCGCACTGCGCTTTCCTCGCGTGCCACGCGCGCGGGTGAAAGCCAGTTGCGCCAGAACGATTCGCCCGCCTGCCCCTTGGGCGCGAGCATCACGTTCTCCAGCACCGACATCGCGGCGAAGGGCTTGGGGATCTGGAAGGTGCGCGCCAGCCCCGCATGAAAGACCTGGTCGGGGCGCAGGCCGCTGATCACGCGCCGATCCAGCGTGATGCGCCCGCCATCGGGCCGCAACGCGCCCGTGATCAGGTTGAACACGGTAGTCTTGCCCGCGCCGTTGGGGCCGATCAGGCCGGTGATGCGTCCCGGCTCCAGCGTGAAGGAGACCCCGTCCACGGCGCGGTGGCCGCCGAACGCTTTGACAACATCGTCCAGAATCAGCATCGCGGCGATTCTTACCGAAATTCAGGAGCACCCATGGCCGACGACGGTTTCGAGCTTTACGACCTGCGCGTGGAGGTGGTCGCGCCCCCGGGCGCGCGCATCTACTGCAACGCCAAGCCGGGCGACTATTTTGAGGTTCACGGGGAGGTGCTGCACTTCCCGCCAGGCCAAGGGTTTTCCCTTTATTCGCTGGCGGTGCTGCTGCCGCTCCTGCCCGCCAAGCAGCGCGTGACCGACCCGAACGACTGGATGTCCACCGACGCCGAAGTCGCCTGCCCCGACCCGAACTGCCCCACGCGCTTTCGAATCACCCGCACGGGCAAGCGGCACTTCCGGCACGCCGACACCACCGCCGTGCCCCTGAAAGGCACCGCATGAAGCCCGAACGCACCCTGCTGGCCCCCGGCTACGAGATTCCCCGCCTGATCCGGGGCGGCTGGCAACTGGCCGGCGACCACGGCGAGGTCGACGCCGAGCGCGCCGTCCGCGACATGGCTGCCTTTGTCCAGGCAGGGGTTGACGCCTTCGACTGTGCCGACATCTACACCGGTGTGGAGGACATCATCGGCCGCTACCGCCAGCACGATCCCTCGCTGCGGGTGCACACCAAGTTCGTCCCGGACCTGGCCGACCTGGCGAACGTGGACGAGGCCTATGTGCGCCGCATCAACGCCCGCTCGCGCCAACGCCTGCGCACGTCCGCGCTGGATCTGGTGCAGTTCCACTGGTGGGACTACGAGGTCCCCGGCATGTTGCGGGTGGCCCGCCACCTGGCGACGCTGCACCAGGAGGGCCTGATCCGCCATGTGGGCGGCACCAATTTCGACTCGGTGCGCACCGAGCAGATGCTCGACGCCGGGGTGCCCCTGGTCAGCATGCAGGTGCAGTACTCGCTGCTCGATCGCCGCCCCGCCGGCGCGCTGTCAGCTCTGTGTGCGCGCAGCCCGGTGCGCCTGCTTTGCTACGGCACGCTGGCCGGCGGCCTGCTCACAGAGTCCTGGCTGGACGCGTCCGAGCCCGACGCGCTGACCAACCGCTCCCACATCAAATACAAGCTGGTGATCGACGACTTTGGCGGATGGCAGGCCTTCCAGGCGCTGTTGCACCTGCTGCAGTCCATTGGCCGCAAGCACGGCGTGGGGATTCCCGCGGTGGCCACGCGCTGGGTGCTCGATCAGCCGCATGTGGCAGCCGCCATCGTGGGGGCGCGCTATGCCTCGCACCTGCCCGGCCACCTGCAGGCCTTCGACCTCACGCTCGACGCCGCCGACCGCGCAGTCATCGAAAAGCTTGTGTCAGAATGCCCTGGTCCCCAGGGAGATACCTATGCACTGGAGCGCGATCGCAGCGGTCGGCACGGGCGCATCATGAAATACAACCTGAACAAGATCGAATGATCCCCATGAGGAGTTTGCGCATGAAGACTTCGGTTCTCGCCCCCCTGGCCGCCCTGGCGGTATCCCTGTTCTCTGGTACCTCCGCCTACGCCCAGGCGTCCGCCTGCAAGCACACCGTGGGCATGGTGGTGTCGCTCACTGGACCCGCCGGCCGCTTCGGACAGGCCGCCTCCAAGTCGGTGGAAATGGCCTTTCGCGACCTGAACGCCGCTGCGGGCAGCACCGGCATCGCGGGCTGCCAGCTGGCCGTCGAAGTGCGCGACGCGCAAAGCCAGGGCACGGTGGCCGTGGACCAGGCCCGCCAGCTGGTGGACCTGCGCAAGACACCCGCCCTGATCGGCGGCATCATTTCCTCGGTCTCCATCCCGATCGTGACCTCGGTCACCGCGCCCGCCGGCGTGGTGCAGATCTCGCCCGCATCGTCCTCGCCCACGCTCACGCGCATGGCCGCCGAGGGCCAGACCAAGGGCTGGTTCTTCCGCACCATCACCTCCGACGCGCTGCAAGGCACGGCCGCCGCCAAGTACGCGCTGGACCAGGGCCTGCGCAACCTGGCCATCATCCACGTGAACAACGACTTCGGCGTGAACATGCTCGCCGAATTCCGCCGCACCTACGAAGCCCTGGGCGGCAAGATCTCCAGCGTCACGCCGTACAACCAGAGCCAGGCCTCGTACGCGCCCGAAGTGACGCGCGCCCTGCAGGGTGATCCGCCGGTGCTGTACCTGATCGGCTATCCCGGTGACGGCACCACCATCCTGCGCACCTGGATTCAGCAGGGCGGCCCGCAGCGTTTCCTGCTCAATGACGGCATGAACTCCGCCGACCTGATCAAGGGCGTGGGACCGCAGTTCATGAACAACGCCTTTGGCACGTCCTCGGGCACCACGCGCACGCCCAGCACCGAATACTTTGCGGGCAACTATGCGGCCATGAGCGGTGGCTTCGATGCCAACGCCCCCGCCGCCGACCGCGCCTTCGATGCCGCAGCCATCATGGGCCTGGCCATCGCCAAGGCTGGCAAGTTCGAGGCCGCTGCGATCCGCGACGCCATCCGCGACGTCACCAAGCCCGGTGGCGAGGTGGTGCACGCAGGTCCGCAGGGTTTTGCCCGCGCCCTGCAGCTGATACGCGAGCGCAAGGCGGTGCGTTATGTGGGTGTCATCGGCCCGGTCGACTTCGACCGCAACGGCGACATCACTGGCCCCTTCCGCCTCTGGCGCATCCAGAACGGCGAGGTCACCACCACCGGCCAGATGTCCGCCGAAGACGTGCAGGCCCTGCAGGCCCGCCTGCCGCGCTGATCGCGCGGTGACACGCCGCGCAGCAGGCCCCGCCCTGCAGACCACCGAGCTGGCTGCGGGCCTCGTCATTCCCCGCGTCGTCACCGGCCTGTGGCAGGTGGCCGACATGGAGCGAGGGGGCACCCTGCTCGATCCAGTGCGCGCCGCCCAGGCCATGGGCGAGTACGTGGCCGAGGGCTTTGATGCCTTTGACATGGCCGACCACTATGGGTCGGCCGAAGTCATCACCGGCGAGGCCTTCGCGCAGGGCCACGACTTGCGCGCCTTCACCAAGTGGTGCCCCGAGCCTGGGCCCATGACTCCTGACGTGGCGCGTGCCGCGGTGCAGCGTGCGCGCGACCGAATGCGCACGCCCGTCATCGACCTGATGCAGCTGCACTGGTGGCACTTCGACCACCCGCAGTACCTCGACGCGATGCGCGAGCTGCAGGCGCTGCAACGTGAAGGCTGGATCCGCCACCTGGGTCTGACCAATTTCGACACTGCGCACCTGCGCGTGCTCCTGGCCGAGGGCTTGCCGGTGGCGACCAACCAGGTGTGCTGCTCGCTCCTGGATCGGCGTGCCCTGGGCGAGATGTCCGCGCTGTGCCTGGCGCGTGGTGTGCGTCTGCTTTGCTACGGTACGCTGGGTGGCGGCTTCCTGTCCGAGCGCTGGCTGGATGCGCCCGAGCCCGACACCGTGGGTGACTGGAGCAAGATGAAGTACCACCGCTTCATCGACGCGGTGGGGGGCTGGCCCGCGCTGCAAGGCGTGCTGCGCGCCGCCCACCGGATCGCGCAGCGCCATGGCGTGTCCATCGCCAACGTGGCCACGCGCTGGGTGCTGGACCAGCCGGCGGTGGCGGCGGTCATCGTGGGCGCGCGCCTGGGCCAATCGCAGCACCGTGCGGACAACGCCCGCCTTTTTGCCTTTGCGCTGGATGATGCCGACCGCGCCTTGCTGTACCAGGCCTTTGCCGCCACGCGAGCCATCCCTGGCGACTGCGGCGATGAATACCGCCGCCCGCCTTTCCTCACGGCCTCGGGCGACCTCAGTCACCACCTGGCCAGCCTGCCGCAGGTCTGGCCTGCGCGTGCGGTGCCCGGGCGCGCGAACCGTTGGCGGGTGGACAGCGGCAGCGTGTGGGAACCGCTGGCGGGGTATGCGCGTGCGGTGCGTGACGGCCACCGCATCCTGGTGTCGGGCACCACCGCCACGCATGGCAGCGACCGCGTGATCGCGCCCGATGATGCAGGCGCCCAGGCCGCCTACATCCTGGACAAGATTTCTGCCAGCCTGCGCGCCCTGGGCGGCACGCTGGACGACGTGGTGCGCACGCGCGTGTACCTGGCTGACGTGAACGACTGGGAGCCGGTGTCGCGCGCGCATGGCCGCTTCTTCGGCCAGGTGCGGCCCGCCAACACGCTGCTGCAGGTGGGCGCGCTGGTGGGCAGCGGGTACCGCGTCGAGATCGAGGCCGAGGCGGTGCTGCCTGAAGGCGCGCCGCCGCCTGCCCTGGGCTGACCCCGCCGGACTGCCTGAACGCCGGTGCGGCGGGCGCACGCGCGGCATCCATACGCCAACCCATGCGGGAACCCCTCCTTGACACCTGAATATATGAAAAGTAATGTTTCCATCAGGCCTCGAGGCACACCACCGGAGCCGGGGCGCACGGAGACATACCAAGAATGAAGATCGCAGTCCTGGGCGGCGGGCACGGCTGCTATGCCGCGGCCGCCGACCTGTCCCTGGCCGGCCATGAAGTGCGTCTGTGGCGGCGTGACGCCCAGGCGCTGGCACCGGTGGTCCAGTCCGGCAGCGTGGTGCTCAAGGACGCCGAGGGCCGCCGCGAGGTGCCTATCGCCCTGGCCACGCCGGACATCGGCCAGGCCGTGCGCGGCGCGCGGCTTGTCGTCATTCCCTCGCCGGCCGTGGCCCAGCGCGATATCGCCACCCGGCTGGCGCCGCACCTGACCGACGGGCAGGTGGTCTTCCTGCCGCCCGGCACCTTCGGCAGCTTCGTGATGGCGCGCCAGGTGCGCGCCGCATGCAACCGCGCCGACGTGCTCTGGGCCGAGACCGGCACGCTGCCCTGGCTGGCGCGCAAGCACGGCGACCGCGAGGTCAATGTGACGATTCGCGCGGTGCGCCTGCCCACGGGCGTCTACCCGGCGCGGCGCGCCGACGAGGCGCTCGCCGTGATCCGCCAGGCCTTCTCCAGCGTGCACGCATGCGGCGACGTGCTCTCGGGCGCCCTCATGAACGCGGGGCCCATCATCCATCCGCCGCTGGTGGTGATGAATGCCGCGCCCCTTCAGCACTTCGAACGCTGGGACATCCACAACGAAGGCACGCAGCCCTCGGTGCGCGCCGTGACCGACCGCCTGGACGCCGAACGCATGGCAGTGCGCGAGGCCTTGGGCTATGGTGAGCCGCACTACCCGCTGGCTGATCACTACACCAGCGACCGATGGATGTATGGTGACGCGCACAAGCGCCTGGTGAAGTCCGGCGACTGGCGAGAGCTCATCGACCTGCACCAGCACCGGTACGTCACCGAGGATATCGAGATGGGCCTGGCCTTTCTCGCATCCGTCGCGCGCTGGGCTGGCGTGGATGCACCCATCGCTCAGGGTCTCCTGGCGATCGCCGGTGGCTGGCAGGGCCGCGACCTGCGCGCTGGCGCCCGCACGCTGGAAGGCCTCGGCCTGGCCCAGCTCGATCGCGCCGCGCTGCGGCGCCTTTTGCACGAGGGGGAGTGAGCGATGGCTCGGTTTGCCGCTGCCGGCGCTGGCCGCATGGGCCGGGGGATCGCGATCGCGTTCGCGTGGGCCGGCCACCGCATCGCGCTGATCGACCTGCGCCAGCGCACCCCGCAAGCGGCGGCGCGCCTGAAGCAGGAGGCGTTCGCCGAGATCCGCGCCAGCCTGGATGCCCTGGCACAACTGGACGCGTTGGCGCCAGAGGCCATTGACGCCCTCGTGCGACGTATCGACTGGGTGGACAGTGAGGGCGTGGCTCCGGCATTGGGCCAGGCCGACCTCGTGTTCGAGGGTGTGCCCGAAACCCTGGAGGCCAAGCGCGAGGCCTTCGCGCTGCTCTCGCGGCATTGCCGGCCCGACGCGGTGCTCACATCAACCACCAGCAGCATCCTGGTCACCGACATCGCGCCCCTGGTATCCCGCCCAGAGCGTTTCCTGAACATGCATTGGCTGAACCCCGCCTACCTGATCCCAGTGGTGGAAATCAGCACCCACCCGGGCACATTGGCCGAGGTGGTGGTGCGGACCCGCGCCTTCATGCAGTCCATCGGCAAGCTGCCGGTGGTGTGTGGCGTGGCGCCCGGCTTTATCGTGCCGCGCCTGCAGGCTCTGGTGATGAACGAGGCCGCGCGCATGGTGGAGGAGGGCGTGGCCTCGGCCGAGGACATCGACACTGCCACGCGCTATGGCATGGGCCTGCGCTTCGCGGCGATCGGGGTCGTGGAGTTCATCGACTTTGGGGGCGTGGACATCCTGCACCACGCCAGCCGCGAGATGGCCAGATCCATCAATCCGGACCGCTATGCCGAGCCCGCCATCGTGGCGCGCATGATGGAACAGGGCCACCTGGGCTTGAAGACCGGCAGCGGGTTTTACGACTACGCAGGCCGTGACGCGGGCGCCTACCGGCGCGACGTGCTGTCTCGCACGCTCGGGATGCTGCGGCACGCCGGGTTGTGGCGGCCTGCGGCCGCTGAAGATGCGGATCCTTCGACACCATGAGCCACGGGGTGCGCCGCCACTTTGCCGACCTGCCGCATGGGCAGGTGCATTACGCCGCATGTGGCGATCCGGCCGCACCTGCGGTGCTGCTGTTGCACCAGACCCCGCGCAGCTGGCTGGAGTACGCGCAGGTACTGCCGATACTGGGCACCCACTACCGTGCCATCGCCATGGATACCGTGGGATTCGGTGACTCGGCGCCGCTGCCGGGTCCGGCCTCGATCGAACGATGGGCCGAGGCAGCGGTCAGCCTGCTCGATGTCCTGGAGCTCGCCCGCGTGCATGTGGTCGGTCACCACACCGGCGGCGTGATCGCGGTGCAACTGGGGGCGGTGCATGGCGCGCGGGTGCGTTCGCTGGTGCTGTCGTCAACGCCTTATACGAACGCGCCCTTTCGGGTGGCCCGTGCGCAGCGCCCGCCCATCGACGCGGTCGAGTCCAGCCCTGACGGAGACCACCTCACCGCGATGTGGCGCAAGCGCCAGGGCTTCTACCCCAAGGACCGTCCCGAACTGCTGCAGTCCTTCGTGCTGGACGCGCTCAAGGTGCGAGGCGACGTGGAAGGCGGCCACCGGGCGGTCGCGCGCTACGAGATGGAAGGCAAGGTGCCGAGGCTGTGCCAGCCCACGCTCATCGTCCACGCGCCCGACGATCCCTTTGCCTCGCCGCACACCGCTGAATGGCGGCACCTGATGCCGCATGCGCAGGTGACCGAGGTGCCGGCAGGCATGGTGCCCTTGCCGGACCAGCTGCCACAGGCCTTCGCGCAGGTGGTGCTTGATTTCCTGGAAGGGGTCCCATGAAGGCCTTGCGCGTGCACGCCTGGGGCGAGGCGCCAAGGCTGGAGGACATCCCCGAGCCGCCACCGCCCGCACCAGGGCGCTCGCTCGTGCGCATGCACGCGGCCAGCATCGGCCACATCGACCACACCATCTGGGGTGGCCGCTTCGACCTGCACCCGCCCCTGCCCTATGTGCCTGGCACCGAAGCTGCGGGTGTGGTGCTGGCCGGCCAGCGTTTCACGCCCGGCACGCGGGTCTGGCTGCGTGGCGCCGGCCTGGGCACGCGCCGCGATGGCGCCTGGCGTGAGGTCATCGATACGCCTGACGAGGCCATGGGCGAATTGCCCGCCGACGTGCCGTTCGCCCTGGGCGCGTCCTTTTTCTCGCCCTGCACCGCCGCCTGGTGCGCGCTGCACGACCTGGGCCGCTGGCAAACGGGCGAACGCATCCTGGTCACGGGCGCGAGCGGCGCGGTGGGGTCCATCGTGCTGCAGCTGGCCTCTGAGTTGGGAGCGCAGGCCGTTGCCGTCATGGCGCCGGGCGGCACGCCACCTGCGGGCGTCGAGTGCGTGCCGCTCGATTCCCTGCAGCCCGAGGCCGGCCTGCTGATCGACTGCGTGGGCGGCGAAGTGCTGGCGCAGGCCCTGCGCGGCATCGCGCCGGGCGGGCGTGCCGTGCTGGTGGGCTATACCGCAGGTACGCATCCGCCCCTGAGCCTGCCCCACCTGATGCTGGGGGATGTGGCGCTCCTGCCCCTGAACATGATGCGGCGCGAAGCCGCCGCACGCGCGTTGGCGCCGCATCTGCTGTCGCGCCTGGCCGACGGGCACCTGCGGCTGGCGGTAGAGGGCTACCCCCTGGCAGACGGCGTTCGCCTGCTGCCGAACCTGCCGTCCCGCCGCGGGCGGGGTCGGCCTGCGCTGACCTGCGATTAGCGACCAGGCGGTACCGGCCTCATTCGCAGGCGGAATCGCCCAGCGCGATACCGCCGGGCGGCTCGTTGAGCGCGATGATCTGGCGCAGCGAAGCCTTGAGCTGCGCCGCGTGCGGGTGCCCCAGGGGCTGCAGCATGCGCGCCTCGTGCTCGCGTGCCTGCTCGATCAGTTCGGCCACCAGGCGCGTGCCCTTGGGCGTGATCGACACCAGGGTGACGCGCCGGTCGGTCTTGTGCGCGATGCGCCGGACTTCGCCGCGCGCCTCCTGCCGGTCCAGCACCCGGGTCACGGTGGGCTGTTTCATCACCACGAACTGCGCCAGCCGTCCGATCGGCACCGGTCCGCTGCCGGCCAGGGAGGCCAGGATCCGCCACTCGGACACGGTGAAGCCCCGGTTGCGGACGATCTCATGGAATTCGTGCGCCATCAGCGCGTGCGCCTGCGCCATCAGCGCGGGCAGATAGTCCTCGATGAAAGGCATCGCGGGTTCACGCGCGTGGTTCTTCTTTCCGGTGCTCATGGCGCCATTGTGGTCCGGGTCGACTCAGGGGTAACCCCGGATAAACCAACCCATGACTTTTCATATGTTTTGGATTAAATTCCCTCAAGGCCCATCCTGGAAGCAATCGTGCGATTCACTGGGGCCAGGAGCAGGCGGCATGGCCGAACGTTCATTCTCCGAGGAAGTCAAGAAGCTGCGGCTCGGTCGCGACGAGGTCTTTCGTGGGGAGGGCATCCTCGCGGTCACCAAGGCCTTGCTGGAGTCGGGTGTCTCGTATGTCGCCGGCTACCAGGGTGCGCCGATCTCGCACCTGATGGACGTCCTGGCCGACGCCCAGGACATCCTGGCCGAACACGGCATCCGCTTCGAAAACAGCGCCAGCGAGGCCACCGCTGCAGCCACCCTGGCCGCCTCGGTCAATTACCCCTTGCGCGGCGCGGTCACCTTCAAGGCCACGGTGGGCACCAACGTGGCGTCCGACGCCCTGGCCAACCTGGCCTCGGGTGGCGTGACTGGTGGCGCGCTGATTGTCGTGGGCGAGGACTACGGCGAAGGCTCCTCCATCATGCAGGAGCGCAGCCACGCCTTCGCCATGAAGTCGCAGATCTGGCTGCTCGACCCGCGTCCCAACCTGCCGTCCATCGTCGCCGCCGTCAAGCACGGCTTCGCCCTGTCCGAGGCCAGCCACACCCCGGTGATGCTGCAGCTTCGTATCCGCGCCTGCCACGTGCACGGCGAATTCGTGACCGAGGACAACCGCCGCCCCGACTTCACCCTGGCCGACGCGCTGGCCAATCCGCGGCGCGATGTGGACCGCATCGTGCTGCCGCCTGCCAGTTTCCTGCACGAGCAGGAGAAGGTGAAGGCACGCTGGCCCGCCGCCGTGAAATACATCGAGGACCACGGCCTGAACGAATTCCTCTCCGAAGACACCGACGACGTGGGCATCATCGTGCAGGGCGGCGGCGCCAATACGCTGCTGCGTGTGCTGGAGCGTCTGGATCTGGCCGACGTGTATGGCCGCACCCGCATCCCGGTCTACGTCATGAACGTGGCCTACCCGGTGATCGACAGCGAGGTGCTGCGGTTTTGCCAGGGCAAGCGCGCAGTGCTGCTGGTCGAGGAAGGCCAGCCCAATTTCGTCGAGCAGAACATCGCCTTGATGCTGCGGCAAAACGGCCTGGACGCGGCGCTGCACGGCAAGGACCTCCTGCCGGTGGCGGGCGAATACACCGCCGCCGCGGTGATGAAGGGGGTGCGCGGTTTCCTGGAGAAGTACGGGCGCCTGGTGCCCGTGGCAACGCCCGCGCCAGCGCCCAAGGTGATCCCGCTGCAACCCCTGGCCGCCTCCGTCGCGGCGCGCCCGCCGGGCTTTTTCACCGGCTGCCCCGAGCGGCCCATCTTCACCGCCATGAAACTGGTCGAACGCGAGCTCGGCCCCAGCCATGTCAGCGCCGACATCGGCTGCCACCTGTTTTCCATCCTGCCGCCGTTCAACATCGGCAACACCACCATGGGCTATGGCCTGGGCAGCGCTGGCGCCGCGGCCTTCAGCCCGCCGGGTGATAGCGCGGGGCGGCCGCGCGCCATCAGCGTCATGGGGGACGGCGGCTTCTGGCACAACGGCCTGACCAGCGGCATTGCCAACTCGGTATTCAACCGGAGCGACCACCTGACCATCGTGGTGGACAACAGCTACACCTCGGCCACTGGGGGCCAGGACGTGCTGTCTTCCACCGCGAAGAACCCCACGCGCAGCACCGGTCACGCCATCGAGCGCGCGGTGCGCGGCGTGGGTGTGAACTGGGTGCGCACCGTGCGTCACACCTACGACCTGGCCACGATGCGCGACACCCTGCGCGAGGCGCTCACCACGCGCGCGCCCGGCCCCAAGGTGCTGATCGCGCAGTCCGAGTGCATGTTGAACAAGCAGCGCCGCGAAAAGCCGCTGCAGCGCCGGGCCATCGCCGAAGGCCGGCGCGTGGTGCGCGAGCGCTTCGGGGTGGACAGCGACACCTGCACGGGCGATCACTCCTGCATCCGCCTCTCAGGCTGTCCCTCGCTGTCGGTCAAGCCCAACCCCGATCCCCTGCGCACCGATCCGGTGGCCACCGTGATCGACTCCTGCGTGGGCTGCGGGCTGTGCGGCGAGGTCTCGCACGCCGCGGTGCTGTGCCCCTCCTTCTACCGGGCCCGCATCGTGACGCATCCCTCGCGCTGGGAGCGTCTGCGCCAGCGCGTGCGTGACTCCGTGGTCGGCCTGCTGCAGCGGCGCCGCGCCCGCAGCGCCGAGCGCTGGACCTTCTGAATCTGAGTGTCCATGGCTGCCGCCCGCATCGCCCCGATCAAGATCGCCATCCTGGCCATGGGCGGCGAGGGCGGCGGTGTGCTGGCCGACTGGCTCGTCGACCTGGGCGAGGCTCACGGCTACATCGCCCAGACCACCTCGGTGCCCGGCGTGGCCCAGCGCACCGGCGCCACCATCTACTACGTCGAGCTGTACCCGCGGGCGCAGGCCCAGGCCGACGGCGGCCACCCCGTGCTGGCCCTGATGCCACTGCCCGGGGACGTGGACCTG
Source organism: Pseudomonadota bacterium (assembly GCA_041178265.1). Lineage (GTDB taxonomy): Bacteria > Pseudomonadota > Gammaproteobacteria > Burkholderiales > Burkholderiaceae_C > Ramlibacter. The sequence continues at coordinate 16,112 of JBEGVR010000091.1, forward strand.
GTGCTGGCCTCCGAACTGATGGAGGCGGGCCGCGCCGTGCAGCGCGGGCTGGTGACACCTGACCGTACCACCCTGATCGCCTCCAGCCACCGCGTGTACGCCATCACCGAGAAGATCGTGCCCGGCGACGGGCGTGTCGACGAAAAGACCCTGCACGAGCACGCCGCCGCAGCGGCACGCCGCTGGGTGTGCTTCGACATGGCGCAGCTCGCCGAGGAGACCGGCAGCCTGGTCAGCGCGGTCCTGTTCGGCGCCGTGGCGGGCGCTGGTGTGTTGCCTTTCAGCCGGGCGCAGTTCGAGGCCACCATCACCCGCGGCGGCGTGGGCGTGAAGTCCAGCATGGCCGCCTTTGGCGCTGGCTTCGAGCGTGCACAGCGTGGCGAGGTGGCGCCGGCGCCCGTCGCGCCCGCAGCGTCCCGTCCCGTACCACAGCCGCGCGATCCGCAGGTGGCGGCCTTGATCGCCCGCGTACGCGCCGAGTTGCCCGAACAGGCGCATGACCTGGCGCTGGAGGGTGTGCGGCGCCTGATCGACTACCAGGACCTCGACTATGCGGGCGACTACCTGGACCGCCTCGCTGCGCTGCGCGCGGCAAGCGACGATCCGCAGCTGCTGTCGGAGACCGCGCGCCACCTGGCCCTGTGGATGTCCTATGAGGACACCATCCGCGTCGCCGATCTCAAGACCCGGGCCACCCGTTTCGAGCGCGTGGCCAATGAGGTCAAGCTGGCGCCGGGGCAGCAGCTGTCCATCCACGAATTCATGCACCCGCGCCTGCAGGAGATCTGCGAAACCCTGCCGGCCCCAATCGGCCGCTGGCTGGCGAATTCGGGCGCGCCGCGCCGGCTGTTGGAGCGTCTCACGCGCAAGGGCCGTATCGTTGACACCACTTCGCTGGGTGGCTTCCTGCTGCTGTATGTCCTGGCCGGCATGAAGCGCTGGCGCCGGGGCAACCTGCGTCACGCCGCCGAGATGGCGCGCATCGGCCAATGGCTCGAGCGTGTTCGGGCCTGGGCCCGCACCCACCCGCAGATCGCCCTGGAAGTGGCGCAATGCCAGCGCCTGGTCAAGGGCTACAGCGACACGCACGAGCGCGGGCTGCGCAATTTCAACACCGTGATGTCGGTGCTGGACCGCGCCGGTGCCACCATGACCCCGGCCGACTTGCGCGAACTGCGTGAGGCTGCCCTGGCCGACGAACACGGCCACAAGCTGCGCGAGGCGCTCGCACGCCACCCCGGAGGACAGCCCGCATGAACTCTGCGCCCGTCTTCTACCGCGGCAACCCGCAGGCGATCACCGCTCTCGTCGAGCCCGACCGGGTGCACCGTGACCTGTACATCCACCCCGAAATCTTTGCGCTGGAGCAGGAGCATTTCTTTGCCAACACCTGGAACTACGTCGGCCATGACAGCCAGATCCCGAAGGTGGGCGACTACCTGACCGTCACCATCGCCGGCCGGCCGCTGATCGTGGTGCGCCACACCGACGACAGCGTGCGGGTGATGATGAACCGCTGCGCCCACAAGGGCTCGCGCCTGGTGAGCGAACCCTGTGGCCACACCGGCAAGTTCTTTCGCTGCCCCTACCACGCGTGGACCTTCAAGACCGATGGCTCGCTGTTGGCGATCCCGATGAAGAACGGTTATGAAGGCACCGATTTCGCTTCCTGTGAAGGCGCGCAGGGCCTGGCGACCATCAAGCACGTTCGCCTGTACCGAGGCTTCATCTTCGTGAAGATCAACGACGTGGGGCAAAGCTTTGAGGCGTACTTTGGCGAGTCGCTCAGCTCCATCGACAACATGGCCGACCGGTCACCCGAGGGAAAGCTCGAGGTCGCCGGCGGGTGCTTCCGCTATGTGCACGATTGCAACTGGAAGCTGTTCGTCGAGAACCTGAATGACACCATGCACCCCATGGTGGTCCACGAATCGTCCGCCGGCACCGCGCAGCGCATGTGGAAGGACAAGCCCGCCGACGCGCCCAAGCCGATGGCCATCGAGCAGTTCGTGCCTTTCATGTCGAACTACCCCTTCTTCGACGACATGGGCGTGCGCGTATTCGAAAACGGACACAGCTTCTCGGGCGTGCACTTTTCCATCCACAGCAAGTACTCGGCCATTCCCGAATACGATTCCGCGATGAAGGCCGCCTATGGCGAGGAGCGCACTACGCAGATCCTCTCGCTGGCGCGGCACAACACGGTGTATTACCCGAGCCTGACCATCAAGGGGGCCATCCAGACCATCCGGGTGGTGCGTCCCCTCGCGGCGGACAAGACGGTGATCGAAAGCTGGAACTTGCGCCTCAAGGGCGCCCCCGACGCATTGCTCGCGCGCACCTGTACCTACAACCGCCTGATCAACTCACCCTTCTCCACGGTGGGCGCCGACGACCTGCACGCCTACCGGGGCATCCAGCAGGGCCTGCGCGCCAGCGGCAACCCCTGGATCAGCCTGCATCGCAATTTCCGCGAAGAGGAGATCGGCCAGGCCGACGTGACCGCCAACGGCCTGAGCGAGATTTCCATGCGGAACCAGTACCGGGCCTGGGTGAAGTCCATGACCGTGACGATGTAAGGAGGACGGCCGCCATGACCGACGTTGCCGACAAGGACCTGATCGACTTCGTGGTGCGCGAGGCCCGCCTGCTCGACGCCAAGCGCTACGACGAATGGAACACCCTCTTCACCGATGACGCCATCTACTGGATTCCCGCGGCGCCCGGTCAGGAGGACGGCGTGACCCACATCTCGCACATGTACGAGGACAAGCTTCTGCGAGATTTGCGCATCGAGCGATTCAAGAGCCCGCGCGCCTACTCGCAGCAGCCGCCGAGCCGCTGCCACCACCTGCTGCAGATGCCCACGGTGGAGTCGCGCGACGCAGCGGCCAACCGGTTCGTGGTGCGTACCGAGTTCCACTACACCGAGGCGCAGGGCGATGACATGCAGTTCTACGTGGGCACCTGCACCCACCACCTTGCGGTCGTGGAAGGCGCGCTCAAAATGACCCTCAAGCGCGTGGACCTGCTCAATTGCGACGCCGCCCTGCCGGCGGTGCAGCTGTTCATCTGATGGCCGCTTGCATCGCCACGGTCCACCAGCGCTTTGCGGCCACGGCCGCCGAGCGTCCGCAGGCCGACGGCCTGTGGGTGGAGTCGGTGACGGCGGCGGCCTACGGCATCGCGCCGGGCGGGATCCGCTGGTGCGATGCGGCCGCCGAAGTCGATCGCCTGCGCCAGGCCTACGCGGCGGCGGGTTACGGTCATGGGCACCGTGTGGCGTTGCTGCTCGAGAACCGGCCGGCTTTCCTCTATCACTGGTTGGCGCTCAACGCGATCGGCTGCAGCGTGGTGCCCCTGCACGCGGACCTGCGCGCCGTCGAACTGGAATACCTGGTGGGCCACAGCGAGGCCGTGCTGGCGGTGGTCCTGCCGGGGCGCGTGGCCGACCTGCAGGCCGCCGCACGCGCCGCAGGCCAGGCCTGTGCGGCCGTATCGCATGAGGCGGTGGGCGGTGCAGCCGACCCCCGCCTGACCTTGCCGCGCGCGCCCATGCCCCCGCCCCGTGCCGCCGAATCGGTGGGGCTGTCCACCGAGTGTGCGCTCCTCTATACCTCGGGCACCACCGGCCGCCCCAAGGGCTGCCGCCTGTCCAACGATTACTTCCTCCGGGCGGGGCGCTGGTACGCGCAGCTCGGTGGCGTGTGCGAGGTGCGCCCGCATGCCGAGCGCATCATCACGCCGCTGCCGCTCAATCATGTCAACGCGATGGCGTTCTCCACGATGGTGGTCTGGACGGCGGGCGGTTGCCTCGTGCAACTCGATCGCTTCCATCCCGCCACCTGGTGGAACAGCGTTCGCGAAAGCAGCGCCACGATCCTGCATTACCTGGGCGTGATGCCCGCCCTGCTGCTGTCCGCGCCTGCCAGCCATGCCGACCGGACCCATGGTGTGCGCTGGGCCTTCGGCGCCGGGGTCGACCGCCGCCACCACGCCGCCTTCGAGGAGCGCTTCGGCCTGCCCCTGGTCGAGGCCTGGGCCATGACCGAAACCGGCGCGGCTGCCTGCGTCATGGCCAACCACGCGCCGCGCCAGATTGGCACGCACTGCTTCGGCAAGCCCGCATCCTCGGTGCAGGTGCGCCTCGTGAATGACGCGGGCCAGGACGTGCCGGTGGGCGAGCCGGGTGAATTGCTGGTGCGCTCGGCCGGCCCCGACCCGCGCGCCGGCTTCTTCAGCGGTTACCTGAAGGATGAAGCCACCACCGGGCAAGCCTGGGCGGGTGGCTGGTTTCACACGGGCGACGTGGTGCGCGCCGACGAACAGGGCCTGCTGTACTTCGTGGATCGCCGCAAGAACGTGATCCGCCGCAGCGGCGAGAACATTTCCGCCCTGGAGGTCGAGAGCGTGCTCAATCAGCACCCCGCGGTGAAGACGGCGGCGGTGGCCGCCACGCCCGACGCGGTGCGCGGCGACGAGGTGCTGGCGTGCATCGTGCCGCGTGAGCCGGTGCCGGCCTCTGAGCGCGAAGCCATCGCCCGCAGCCTGGTGGGCCACGCGCTGCAGCGACTGGCCTATTACAAGGCGCCGGGTTACGTCGCCTTCGTGGAGTCGTTGCCGCTCACGGTATCGCAGAAGATCCAGCGCGGCCAGCTCAAGGAGCTGGCCCGCGCCCTGCCCGGGCAGGCCCACTGCATCGACACGCGTGGCCTGAAGAAAAGGACCGCGGCATGAGCGGCCGACGACTGGGCTACGACGGCGTGGCGGTGGCGGTGCCCGTTACCGTCCCCTACCAGCGCTATTCCACCCAGGGCGCGCACTGGTTCGTGGGCCAGGCCGTGAAGGGCCTGCTCGACGCCTCGGGCCTGGACAAGCGCCAGATCGACGGCCTGACCATCAGCAGCTTCTCCCTTGGCCCCGACACCGCAGTGGGCGTGACCCAGCACCTGGGCCTCACGCCGCGCTGGCTGGACCACATCCCCACGGGTGGGGCTTCGGGCGTGATGTCGCTGCGGCGTGCCGCGCGGGCGGTGCAGTGCGGCGACGCCGACATCGTGGCCTGCGTGGCTGCCGACACCAACCATGTGGACTCCTTCCGGCTGATGCTGGGGGGATTTTCCACCTTCGCGCGCGACGCCAGCTACCCCTACGGCTCGGGCGGACCCAACTCCATCTTCGCCTTCATCACCGCCCACTACATGCGCGCCTATGGCGCCACGCGCGAGGACTTCGGCCGCATCGCGGTAGCCCAGCGCACCAACGCGCTGAAAAATCCCAACGCCCTGTTCAAGAAGCCGCTGACGATGCAGGAGTACCTGGACGCGCGGCCCATCGCGGATCCGATCCACCTGTTCGACTGCGTGATGCCCTGCGCCGGCGCCGAGGCCTTCCTCGTGATGCGCGAGGACAGGGCCCGCGAACTCGGCCTGCCCCATGCCCTGGTGCGCGGCGCCATCGAACGGCACAACGCCTATTCCGAAGACCCGGTGATGGTGCGCGGGGGTTGGCTGATGGACCGCGACGAGCTGTACGCCCAGGCCAGCGCCCAGCCCGCCGATGTCGACTTCATCCAGACCTACGACGACTACCCGGTCATCGTGATGTTGCAGTTCGAGGACCTGGGCTTTTGCGACAAGGGCGGCGGGCCGCAGTTCGTGCGCACGCACACCCTCACGCATGACGGCGACTTTCCGAACAACACCGGCGGTGGACAGCTGTCCTGCGGCCAGCCCGGCGCGGCGGGCGGTTTCATGGGTATGACGGAGTCGATCCGGCAGCTCACGGGCGCTGCCGGTGAGCGCGCCGTGCGCGATGCCAGGCTGGGCCTGGTCACGGGCTTCGGCATGGTGACGTATGACCGGTGTCTGTGCACCGGCGCCATCCTCCTGGGTGCTGCGTCATGACGATGCCGCTGATGAAGCCCCCGCGCAAGAACCCGGTCCTGCGCACGCAGCAGATGAACCTGCCGCCCTGGGCGCGCGGGCGCGTTGCGCTGGGCATGACCGCTGCGGCAGCCCTGGGCCGCTTCGAATTGCAGGTGTGCCAGGACTGCGGCCACCTGCAGTACCCGCCACGCGAAGCGTGTCACCACTGCCTGTCGGCGCGCCTGAAGTGGCGCGCGCAGGACGGTGCGGGCACGCTCCTGGCGGAATCGACGCTGCATCACAGCAACGACCTCTTTTTCCGCGAGCGTCTGCCCTGGCGGCTCGGTGTCGTGCAACTCGACGCGGGGCCGACGGTCATCGTGCACCTGCACGACGAGATCGGCGCGGCGCCGCAGCGCGTGCGCGTGGGCGCGCGCCTGGACCGCGCCGGCCAGGCCGTCCTGATCGGGTTTCCAGAGCAAGGGAGTGAACACATGGCAGACGACCGCATGCTGCGAGAAATGTCCAGCGACCCGAAATTCCGCAAGGTGCTGGTCACCGACGGCAAGACCGCGGTCGGCCAGGCCCTGGTGAAGGCCCTGGCCAAGGCCGGCGCCGAGATCATCTGGGTGGGCCACGCCGAGCCCTGGAAGAAGTTGCCCGGGCTGGACGGCATCACCGCGCTGCCCCAGGTCACGCTGGTGCCCCTGGACCTGTCCAACGAACGCTCGGTCAGCGAGCTGGCCGGAGAGGTCGGCGGCAAGGTGGACATCGTGATCAACAACGCCGAGGTGCATCGCACCTTCGGAATCGGCGCGCGCCGGGGCACGGATGCCGCCCGCGCCGAGATGGAGATCAACTACTTCGGCCTGCTGCGCCTGGCCCAGGCCTTCGGGCCGGCGCTCAAGGGTCGTTCGGCCGACGGCCTCACGCACGCCACCGCGTGGGTCAACCTGCTGTCGGTCTACGCCTTGTCCAACTTCCCGCCGCACGGCACCTTCTCGGCCTCCAAGGCCGCGGCCCTGTCGCTGGCGCAGTGCCAGCGCGCCGAGATGCGGCCGGCCGGCATCCGGGTGATCAACGTCTTTCCCGGCCCCATCGACGACGACTGGAACCAGAACATGCCCCCGCCGAAGCTTGCGCCCGCCGCCCTGGCCAGCGCCATCGTCGGCGCGCTGCGTGACGGCATCGAGGACGTCTATCCCGGCGACGTGGCCCAGGAGTGGCTCGAGCGCTGGCGCGAGAACCCCAAGGTGCTCGAACGCGAAATCGCCGCTGGAGGCGCGCAATGAGCACCTCGGCCCTCTCCGCCGTCGCCCTGGCCCTGGCCAGCGGCCGCATCCGCGTGGTGGACCTCACGCAGACCCTCACGCCCGAATTTCCGCAGATCGCGCTGCCGCCCGAGATGGGCCAGTGCTGGCCCTTCCGCATCGAGGAGATCTCGGCCTACGACGACCGCGGCCCCGGCTGGTACTGGAACAACTTTTCCTGCGGCGAGCACACCGGCACGCACTTTGACGCCCCGATCCACTGGATCTCCGGCCGCGACCGCCCGAACAACTCGGTGGACACCATCCCGGTGCAGAACTTCGTCGCGCCCGCCTGCGTGATCGACTGCAGCGAGCAGGCCAAGGCCAATCCCGACTACCTGCTCACGGTGGCCGACATCGAGGCCTTCGAGAAACGGCACGGGCGCATCGGCGCGGGGCATTGGGTCCTGATGCGCACCGACTGGTCCAAGCGCACCGACCCTGAGGCCTACCAGAACTTTGACGAGACCGGTCAGCACACGCCGGGGCCCTCGAGCGAAGCCGCGCAATTCCTCGTGGAGCAGCGCAATGTCCTGGGCTTCGGTTCGGAGGCCATCGGCACCGATGCCGGCCAGGGCTACCACCTGCGCCCCCCCTACCCCTGCCACTACTACATGCACGGCGCCGGCCGCTACGGCCTGCAGTGTCTGGCCAATCTGGACCTGCTGCCCCCGACGGGCGCGCTCCTGATCTGCCCGCCGCTGAAGATCCAGAAAGGCAGCGGCAGCCCCTTGCGCGTGCTGGCGCTGGTGGAGGACGGGGCGTGAGCGCCACCGGCCAATCGCCACGCGTGGCCCTCGTCACCGGGGGCAGCGCCGGCATCGGCCTGGCGATCTGCCAGGACCTGCTCGATCGCGGATACGAGGTGGTGTCGATGGCGCGCCGCGCCTGCCCGATCCAGCACCCGCGCCTGCACAGCGTCGAGGTCGACTTGATGGACCGCGCCGCCACCGGCAAGGCCGCAGCCGACGTGGCGCAGCGCTTTGACATCGCCGTGATCGTGCACAACGCCGGCGTGATCCGCCCCTCCCTGCTGCCCGAGGTGAAGCTGGAGGACCTGCAGGCCCTCATGGAGCTGCACCTCGGGTGCGCCATCCAGCTGCTGCAGGCGGCCCTGCCCGGCATGCGGGCGCGCCGACACGGGCGCGTGATCCTCATGTCCTCGCGCGCCGTGCTCGGCGCGCAGACCCGCACCGCCTATTCAGCCACCAAGTCCGGCATGCTGGGCATGGCCCGCACCTGGGCGCTGGAGCTGGCTGCTGATGGCATCACCGTCAATACCGTGGCCCCCGGCCCGGTGCACTCGGAGATGTTCTACGACGTCATCCCCGCCGGCAGCGAACGCGAGCAAAAGCTGGCCGCCTCCATCCCCGTGGGCCGTATCGGCGAACCGGCCGATGTCGCGCGCGCCATCGCCTTCTTCGCGGACGAGGGCGCCGGCTTCGTCACCGGCCAGACCCTGTACGTCTGCGGCGGCGCCAGCATCGGTTCGATCTCGATCTGACGTCCGCAATGCACGCCATGTCCAGCCCTTACGCCGCCCCGCTGACCCGCGCGCAGGTGCAGGCCCTCGTCGAGGACGACCGCGTGCACCGCGACCTGTACACCAGCCCCGCGCTGTTCGCGCTGGAGCAGCAGCACCTGTTTGCCAACACCTGGAACTTCATGGGCCACGCCAGCCAGGTGCCCAACGTGGGCGACTACGCGATGGTGACGATCGCCGGCCGACCCCTGCTGATGGTGCGCCAGGCCGACGGGTCCATCAGCGTGCTGCATAACCGCTGCGCCCACAAGGGTGTGCAGCTGGTTTCTGCGCCCACCGGCAATGTCGGCCGCGTCTTCCGCTGCCCCTACCACTCCTGGACCTACAAGCTCGATGGCAGCCCGGTGGCGGTGCCCCTGCGCGCGGGCTACGAGGGCACGCGCCTGGCGTCCTGCGAATCCGGCGCCGGCATGGAGGCCCTGCGCCATGTCGCCGTCTACCGCGATTTCGTGTTCGCCCGCCTGAACGACGTGGGCCCCGGCTTCGAGGACTACTGCGGTCCCATGCTCGGTGTGATCGACCTGCTGGTGGACCGCTCTCCCACCGGCCGGCTGCAGGTGGCCGGCGGCTGCGTGCGCACGATGGTGCGCTGCAACTGGAAGATGTACATGGAGAACATCAACGACACGGTGCATCCCCTGTCCACGCACGAATCCGCCACTGCCGCCGCCAAGGCGGTCTGGGCGGACCAGCCGCAGGACGCGCCCAAGCCCATGGCCATGGAGCAGATCCTGCCCTTTGCCGCCGGTCACGACTTCTTCGACGGCATGGGCGGTCGCATCCATCCCAATGGCCATAGCGTGCTGGGGATACATTTCAGCCTGCACTCGGCTTATGGTGCCTTGGGCGATTACGAGCAGGCCCTGCGCCGGTCCCTGGGCGAGGCGCGTGCCACCGAGGTGCTCCAGCGCTCACCGCAGAACGCCTTCATCTTTCCGAGCGTGTCGCTCAAAAGTTCACCGCAGGCGATCCGCGTGATCCGCCCGCTGGCCGTTGACCGCACCCTGGTCGAAGCCTGGAGCTTCCGGGCCGAGGGTAGTCCCGACTTGATGCTGCAGCGGGCCCTCACGTACAACCGGCTGGTCTTCTCACCGATGTCGGTGGTGGCCCATGACGACCTGCACCTGTTCGAGAGCGCGCAAAAGGGCCTGGTGGCTGGCCGCAACGAATGGGTCAGCCTGCACCGGGGCCATCGCACCGGCGAGTTCGACACGCCCACCCAGGACGTCAACGGCACCAACGAGATCCTGATGCGAAACCAGTTCCGCGCCTGGGCCCGGTACATGGCCCTGGACCTGCCCGGATAAGCCCCGAATTCCTCTCACCCAGTTCACCAACCAAGGAGACAACACCATGCGATCGCTTTCACGTTTGATGCTGGGCGCCACCGCGGCGCTCGCGTTCGCGGCCTCGGCCGCGGCCCAAGACCTCAAGGTCGGCCTGTCGGTCTCGCTGTCCGGCCCCAACTCCTCGCTGGGCATTCCCTATGCCAACGGCATGAAGGCGGCGGTGGCCATGCGACCCGAAATCGCCGGTCGCAAGGTGCAACTGATCATCCTGGACGACGGTTCCGACCCCAGCGCCTCGGGCCGCAACGCGCGCAAGCTGGTCGAGGAAGAAAAGGTGGATGTCCTCATGGGCGGTTCGGGCGTACCCGCCACCATCGCCATCTCGCAGGTCGGCCGCGAGAGCAAGACACCCACCGTCGGCCTGTCCCCCATCCAGCTGCCGCCGGCCGAAGCGGATTGGACCGTCACCGTGGCCCAGCCCCCGCAGCTGATGATCGACGCGATCGTCGAGCGCATGAAGGCCAACGGCGTGAAGACCGTGGGCTACATCGGTTTCTCCGATGCCTGGGGTGACCTCGTCTACAACGCGCTGGTCAAGGCCGCCGAGCCCGCCGGCATCAAGGTCGTCACCAACGAGCGCTATGCGCGCGCCGACCAGTCCGTGAGCGGCCAGGTTCTCAAGATCGTCGCGGCCCGCCCCGACGCGGTCATGACCGGCGGCGCCGGCACCCCGGGCGCCCTGCCTTACCTCGCCCTGGCCGAGCGTGGCTACAAGGGTGGCCTGTATGGCCAGCATGGCCTGGTCAACCCCGACTACCTGCGCGTGGGCGGCGCCGCCATCAACGGCACCTTCATCCCCACCGGCCCGGTGATCGTGGCCGACCAACTGCCCGCCAACTACCCCACCAAGAAGGTCACGCAGGACTTCCGCGCCGCCTTCCAGAAGGTGAACAACGCGCCCAGCACCGACGCCTTCTCGGCCTACTCCTTTGACGGCTACACGGTCTTCGCCGATGCCGCGACCCGCGCCCTGGCGGGCAACCGCGTCCAGCCCGGCACGCCGCAGTTCCGCGCCGCCCTGCGTGACGCGATCTTCAGCACCAAGGAAGTGGTCGGCGCGCACGGCGTCTACAACTTCAAGCCCGGCGACCTGTATGGCGTCGACACCCGCGCCCGCGTGGTGGTCCGCGTCGAGAACGGCCAGTGGAAGCTGGTCCCCTGACGACGGCGCCTTGACGACATGAACTGGGACGTCGCCCTCATCCTCAGCATCGACGGCCTGGCTGGTGGAGCGGTCTATCTGCTCGCGGGCCTGGGCCTGGTGCTGGTGTTCTCGGTCACCCGTGTGGTGTTCGTGCCTTTCGGCGACGTCGCCGCGTTCTCGGCGTTGAGCCTGGCCGCCATGGAGGCGGGCAAGCTGCCGGCCACGGTGGGGATGGTCCTCACCCTGGCCGCCATCACCGTGGCTGTGGAAATCGCGCAGGCCCTGCGCAAAGGCGAGGCTGCGCGCATCCCGCGCGCCATCCTGGGCTGGGGGGTGCTGCCCGCCCTGCCTTGCCTGTTCGCCTGGTCGGTGGCCGGCGCCCAGGTGCCCACGGCGGTCTCCATCGTGGCCGCCGTCCTGCTGGTCATTCCGATCTCGCCCCTCATCGCCCGCCTGGCGCTGCAGCCCATCGCCGACGCCTCGGTGCTCGTGCTCCTGATCGCCTCGCTGGCCCTGCACTTTCTCCTGTCTGGAATGGGGCTGCTGTTTTTCGGGCCCGAGGGCTTTCGCACCTCGCCCCTGGTCTCCGGCGCGATCACGCTGCCCGGAGGCCTTGCGGTCAGTGGCCAGGTGCTGCTGATGGTGACCTCGGCCATTGTGCTCAGTGCGCTGTTCTTCCTGGCCTTCGAGCGCACCGTCGCCGGCAAGGCCCTGCGCGCCACCGCGGTCAATCGCGTGGGTGCACGCCTGGTGGGTATCCGCCCGGCCCGCACCGCCCTGTGGGCCTACACCTTCGCCTCGCTGCTGGCAGGCCTGATCGGCATCCTCATCGCGCCGGTCATGACCATGTACTACGACTCGGGCTTCCTGATCGGTCTGAAGGCCTTCGTCGCCGCGATCATCGGCGGCCTGGTCAGTTATCCGCTCACCGCGCTGGGTGGCATCGCAGTGGGCATGGTCGAGAGCTTCGGTTCGTTCTGGAGCGGTGCGCTCAAGGACCTGATCGTGTTCTGCCTGCTGATTCCCGCGCTGCTCCTGCGCTCGGCGCTGCAATCGCACCCTGAAGAAGAACAAGAAGAGGTCGAGTCATGAGTGGCCCTGTGACGGCCTCCGTGCCCACCGCAGGATCGCGCCTGCGCGCCGTGACCATCGGTGTGGTCGTGGCCGCCCTCGCCCTGGCGCCCCTGGTCCTGGGCAAGTTTGGCGTCTCGCTGATGAATGACATCGGCATCGGCGCGCTCGTCGCCCTGGGGCTGGTGATGCTCACGGGTGTAGGCGGCGCCACCTCGTTCGGGCAGGCCGCCTTCGTCGGTATCGCCGCCTATGCCACCGCGTGGTTATCGACCAGCCAGGGCCTCTCGCCCTGGCTCGGCCTGCTGCTGGCGCTGGTCCTGACCGGCGGCGCCGCGCTGGTGATCGGCCTGATCACCCTGCGCCTGGGCGGGCACTTCCTGCCCCTGTCCACGATTGCCTGGGGCCTGTCCATCGCGCTGCTCTTTGGCAACATGAAGTCCCTGGGCAGCCACACCGGCCTGTCCAACATTCCCCCGATTCACCTGGGCGCCTGGTCGTTGCAGGAGCCGCGCGTCATGTACTACCTGGTGTGGTTGATGGTGGGCCTGGCCTACCTCTTTTGCCGCAACGTACTGCAATCGCGCACCGGTCGGGCCATGCGCGGGTTGCGCGGGGGCAACATCCTGCTGGCCAGCGTCGGTGCCGACCCGCTGCGCCTGAAGCTCACGCTCTTCGTGCTGGCCGCGGTGCTCGCGGGCTTCGCAGGCTGGCTCTATGCCCACAACAATCGTTTCGTCAGCCCGGCGCCCTTCGACGTGCGCGCCAGCATCGAATACCTGCTGATGGCGGTGGCCGGTGGCGTGGGGCACCTGCTGGGGGCCATCATCGGCGCCGCCATGGTGCTGATGATGAAGAACACCGTGCAGGACCTGCTGCCCCTGGTCACCAGCCGTGGCGGCCAGTTCGAGGCCGTGGCCTTCGCGCTCCTGTTCATCCTGCTGCTGCACTACGCACGCGGCGGCCTCATGGGCGTGGTCATGAAACGCTGGCCCGTTCGCCACGCATCGCCCCGGCCTGCTGCCGACGTGCCGCCACTGCCGCGGCGCCCGACGCCAGCGTCCGGCACTCAGGTGCTGGTCGTTGAGGGTGCCATCAAGCGCTTTGGTGGCCTGGTCGCTGTCAACGACGTGAGCTTCGACGTCAAGGCCGGCGAGATCGTCGGCCTGATCGGCCCCAACGGCGCGGGCAAGTCCACCATGTTCAACCTCCTGACTGGTACGCTGCCCATGACGGCGGGCCGCGTCGAGTTCCTGGGCCAGGACGTGACCCGCTTCGCGCAGGTGGACATCGCGCGCCTGGGCCTGGGCCGCACCTTCCAGCACGTGAAGCTGCGGCCTCACATGAGTCTGCTCGATAACGTCGCCATGGGCGCGCATGCCAGGGCCCGCGCCGGCGTGCTGCGTGCCGGCCTGAATCTGGACCGCGCGGAAGAAGCGCAGGTCTGCGCCGAAGCCTGGCGCCAGCTCGAACGCATTGGCCTGGCCGATCGCGCGCACGAGCAGGCGGGGAGCCTGCCCCTGGGCACGCAGCGGATCCTGGAAATCGCGCGCGCCCTGGCCACCGACCCGCTGCTGCTGGTGCTGGACGAACCCGCCGCCGGCCTGCGTCGCAAGGAAAAACAGGACCTGGGCGATCTGCTGCGCCGCCTGCGTGAGGAGGGCGTGACCATCCTCATCGTCGAACACGACATGGATTTCGTCATGAAACTCGTCGACCGCCTGGTGGTGATGAACTTCGGCTCCAAGCTGGCCGAGGGCCTGCCCGCGCAGGTGCGCAATGATCCGCGCGTACAGGCCGCCTACCTGGGCACGCCAGCGGCGGGCGAGGGCGCTGTGCAATCGGAGGTCAAGGCATGAGCACCGGCGCCCCCATGCTGGAGATCCGCGACCTGCACGTGGCCTACGGGCAGGTCGAAGCGGTGCGCGGTGTCTCGCTCACCCTCATGCCGGGGCAGATCGTCACCGTCATCGGCCCCAATGGCGCGGGCAAGACCACGCTCCTGGGCGCTGCCATGGGGCTGCTGCCTTCCACCGGCAGCCTGCGCTTCGAGGGCCAGGACCTGCACGCCCTGGACGTCGAGGCGCGCGTCGAGCGCGGGCTCACCCTGGTGCCGGAGAAGCGCGAGCTCTTTGGCGAACTCTCCGTCTACGACAACCTGGTGCTGGGCGCCTACAGCCGCCAGCTGGCGCCGGCCGAACTCAAACGCCACTACGAGCAGGTCTGCACCCGCTTTCCCCGTCTGGCCGAGCGGCGAAACCAGCGCGCCGACACGCTCTCGGGCGGCGAGCGCCAGATGCTGGCGGTGGGCCGCGCGCTGATGTCGGGCCCGCGACTGCTGATGCTCGACGAACCCAGCCTGGGCCTGGCGCCGCTCATCGTGCAGGAGATCCTGGCCATCGTGCGTTCGCTGCGCGAGGACGGCGTGTCCATCCTGCTGGTCGAACAGAACGCGCGCGCCGCGCTCGAAAGCTCGGACCGCGGCTACGTGCTCGAGACCGGCGAGGTCGCGCTCGAGGGCGACTCCCGTCAGCTCGCGGGTGATCCGCGCGTGCAGGCCACCTACCTCGGTGGCGGGCGTGAAGACGCCTGACGCCTTCTCCATCGCGCAGCGCACGCTGCCGCAGCTGCTGCGGCAGCAGGCCGCGCGCTTCGGGGCGCGGCCCTTCCTGCGCATCGACGGCGCGCAGTGGACCCACGCCGACCCGGTGGTGCATGCCGCCGCACGGGCTGGCGCGCTGAAGGCGGCGGGTGTCACGCGTGGCGACCGCGTCGCGGTCATGTGCGCCAACCGCATCGAGTTTTTCGAGACCGTGCTCGCGTGCGGCTGGATCGGCGCGGTGGTGGTGCCGGTCAACACTGCCCTCATGGCGGCCCAGCTCGAACACGTGCTGCGAGACAGCGGCGCCTGCCTGCTGGTCACGCAGGCGGCCCTCCTCGAGCGCCTGCCCCAGGCGCTGCCCGGGACGCTGCGCCGGATCTGGCTGGTGGACGGCTCCCCGCCCGTCGCAACGCCTGGCGTGGTGGTCGAACCCTGGCCCGCGCCCGGCGCACCCGAGCCAGCTGCCAACCTCGGGCCCGGCGACCTCCTTGCCATCCTCTACACCTCGGGCACCACCGGCGCGCCCAAGGGCGTGATGTGCCCGCACGCGCAGTACCTGGCCTGGGGGCTGAACACCGCGCGCATGCTGGGCCTCGTCGAATCCGATGTGCTGGGCACCACCCTGCCGATGTTCCACATCAACGCGCTCAACACCTATGCGCAGGCCGCAGTCACCGGCTGCCGCGGCGTGTGGCTGCCGCGTTTTTCCGCGTCGGGTTTCTGGCCGGCGATGCAGGAGGCGCAGGCCACTGTCATCTACCTGCTCGGGGCCATGGTGCCTATCCTGCTCGCGCAGCCCGCGGGCCCGCAGGAGCGCACGCACCGCGTGCGCATCGGCCTGGGCCCGGGCGTACCGGCTGCCGGCGCCCGGGACTTCCATGCCCGCACCGGGGTGCGACTGATGGAGGGCTATGGCTCCACCGAGACCAACTTCGTGCTCTCGGCCGCCGCTGGCGCACCGGCCGACGGCACGATGGGTACCGTACAGGCGGGCTTTCACGCGCGCGTGGTCGACGACCACGATGTCGAGGTACCTGATGGCACCGCCGGTGAACTCATCGTGCGCGCCGACGAACCGTATGCCTTCGCGCTCGGGTACTGGGGCCTGCCCGAGCAGACCGTGCAGGCCTGGCGCAACCTGTGGTTCCATACCGGTGACCGCGTGGCGCGCGAGGCGGACGGCCGTTTCCGTTTTGTCGACCGCCTCAAGGACGCTATCCGCCGGCGTGGCGAGAACATCTCCTCCTGGGAGGTGGAGCAGGTGCTGCAAAGCCATCCCGCCGTCGCCGAGGTCGCGGTCTACCCGGTCCGCAGCGATCTGGCCGAAGACGAAGTGATGGCCGCCCTCGTCCCCCGCGCCAGCCGCACGCTGGACCCGGGCGAACTCTGGTCCTTCTGCGACCAGCGCCTGCCCGGCTTCGCCGTGCCCCGCTACCTGGACATCGTCGACGACCTGCCCCGCACCGCCAACGGCAAGGTGCGCAAGTTCGTGCTGCGCGAACGCGGCGTCAGGGCCGGCACCCACGACCGGCAGGCCACCGCGTGCCCCTGAACCCACGACCCTTTCAAACAAACGCCCATGGCCTACTGGAACGAAGAACTCGAGACCCTGCCCTGGCCGCAGGTGGAGCGCTGGCAGGCGGCGCAGGTGAGCGCCGCGCTGGCCCGCATCCGGGGCACCTCGCGCCTGTACGCACGCCTGCACGCAGGCCTGTCCGAAGCCCCGTCGCTGGCCACGCTGGCCGACCTGCAGGCCCTGCCCCACACCTGCAAGGACGACCTGCGCGCCGCGCAGGAAGCGGCTGACGACGAATCCCCCTTCGGCGACAACCAGGCTGTCCCCAGGGACCGTATCGTGCAGGCCGTGGCGTCGTCGGGCACCACCGGCCGTCCGCTCTATTACGCAATGACCCAGGCCGACGCGCTGGCCTGTGCCGACGCCATCGCCAACGTCTGGTTCACCGCCGGCCTGCGCCCCGGTGACATCGTGGCGCACCTGGTGGGCCTGCCCATGGTGGCCGGCGGCCTGCCCTATGCCGACGGCTTTCGCCGCCTGGGCGCCACCCTGTGCTGGCTGGGGGGCTTTCCCACCGAGCGCATCCTGCGCGAGATGCGCCACCTGCGCGTCACCGCCATGCTCTCCACCACCTCCTTCGCGCTGCACCTCTGCGAGCAGTGGGCCGCGGCGGGCCGCGAGACTGGCAAGCCCTCGCACCTGCACACCGTGCTGGGGGGTGGCGAACCCGGCATGCAGCAACGCGAGGTGCGCGCGCGCATCGCCTCAGGCCTGGCCCTGCCAAATGTGCGCGATTCCATGGGCCTGGGTGACGTCATGCCCTCCATGTGGTCCGAATGCGAGGCCGAGGACGGCATGCATTTCAACGCCCAGCGTTATGTGGCGGTCGAATTGATCCACCCCGACAGCGGCGACCGCATCGAGTGGCAGGAAGGCGCCACCGGCGAAGCGGTCTACACCACCTTCGCCCGCGAGGCCATGCCGGTGGTGCGTTACCGCTCGCGCGATCACATCCAGGTGGTGGCCATGCGCTGCGCCTGCGGCCGCACCAGCCCGCGCATGCGCTGCATCGGCCGCACCGACGACATGCTCATTTACAAGGGCATGAACCTCTTTCCGAGTGCCCTGCGTGATCTGGTGGGCACGGAGTTCGCGGGCCGTGCCACGCCGTTGCTTCGCATCTGGAAGGAGCGCGCCGACCAGGTGAGCTTTGACGATCCGATCCCGGTGGAGATCGAGGTCGAAGCGGTGCTTGCCCAAGATGCCACCCGCGCGCTGGCGCGCGAGATCGAGGACCTCGTGCGCGCGCGCCTGCAGGTACGCGTCGCCGTCACTCTGGTCGCTGCGGGTACCTTGCCGCGCAGCATGTACAAGCAATCGCTGGTCGCCGTGCGGCCGGCCCCGGAGGCTTCTTAATGAAATTCACGCAAGCCGCCATCCCGGTGCGGCACCTGTGGTCCTCGCCCTTCGTGCGCTGGCAGGGTGCGCTGGCCGACGTGTCGAGCCTGGACCTGGCGCATGCCGTCACGCGCGACGCGCTGGCCCAGCGCCAGGCCGACCTCTCACGCATCACCCAGATCGTCCTGGGCACCACCGTGCCCCAGCCCGCCAGTTTCTACGGCGCGCCCTGGCTGGCCGCGCGCCTGGGGATGGAGGGCCTGACCGGCCCCCACCTGTCGCAGGCCTGCGCCACGTCAGTGGCCTGCGTGGTGTCCGCGGCGATGTCGCTGGAGGTCGATCCCGGCGCGTGTTCGCTGGTGATCACCACCGACCGCACGAGCAACGGCCCGCTGCTGGTCTATCCGCGCAGCCGCGCAATGGGCGGCAGCCCGGATACCGAGCACTGGGTCCTGGACAACTTCGCCACCGACCCCTGGACGGGCCGCGCCATGATCGACACCGCCGAAGGCGTCGCGCAAGACGGCGGCTTCTCGCGCCAGGACCTGGACGACCTCACCCTTCTGCGCTATCTGCAATACGACCGCGCACTGACCGACGACCGCGCCTTCCAGCGCCGCTACATGCAGCCCGTCGTCATTCACAAGGGCCGACAGCGCATCGAGGTGGACTGCGACCAGGGCGTGCACCCGACGCGGGCCGAAGACCTCGCGGCCTTGAAGCCCGTGCACGAAGGCGCACGGCACACGCCCGGCGCGCAGACGCACCCGGCCGACGGCACGGCCGGCGCGCTGGTGATGTCGGTGGAGGCGGCGCGCGCGATGTCGGCCGGCGAGGGTGTCGCGCGCCTCGTCGCCGGCGCGGTGGCCCGCGTCGAAAAGGCCCGCATGCCCAAGGCCGCCACCGTCGCGGCCCAGGAGGCGCTGCGCGAGGCGGGCCTCACCATGGACGACGTGCACGCGGTCGGCACCCACAACCCCTTTGCGGTGAACGACCTGTGGCTTGCCAAGCACACCGGCTGCCCGCTCGATCGCATGAACGCTTACGGCTGCAGCCTGGTCTATGGCCACCCGCAGGGGCCGACGGGGCTGCGGGGTATCACGGAGCTGGCGCACGCCCTGGTGCTGCGCGGGGGCGGGGTGGGGTTGTTCACGGGGTGTGCAGCGGGGGATACGGGGGCGGCGCTGGTGGTGCGGGTGGATTGACCCGAGTGCCGTCGCCCCAGCCCGGGCTGAAATCGGGTGCTCGCGTCAGTGTGTTGATGGGCTGATACGCAACCGCATCCAGCGTTTTGCCACCAAGGTCCACGGCGCGCCGCGCTCCGCCCTGCGTTGCGCATGGCGTTTCTCATGCAGCTCACACCACACCATGGACACAAAGCACCTCACGCTATCCACGCTCTATTCAAGATTGGATCCGCAGCGCAAGCTTCCCGAAGATTCTGAACTGCGGGCCCCCAACGAAAGAGACGGCCTGCGGGTCAAGACCTCCAAGTCAAAGTTCTTTTCCAGCGAAAGAGCGCGCACAGCGCATGTTCGTCATGCCATTACCCAGGTGCGTGCAGCCCTGGGCGAAAGCATCCGCCAAAAGTTGAATGTTGGATCCGCAAATGACGTCTCGGCGCGCTTGGGAGACATCTGGTCCGCTGTCGTCAAGTCCGAGAATTCGATCACCTTGCGCCACGTCGTGGCGCTGAAACAGGCGGTCGAGCGTATGGATGCCAAATCTACCGCCCCGTCGCCACGGTCGGCTTCCATGGCTGCCACCTCCTGCGATGGCGGCACACCGGCGCATACGCGTCGCTCGAATCTTGGCGCCCTTCCCGCTGGGGAGCTCGAGCACGTCCAATCTGGGAATTCTTCGGATTTCTTATTCCTGACCCCCCAGGTGAAAACTGACCAACCGGCGGCCGTATCCGATCAAGGCCGCGTACGCGTGCATCCCTCTCCTATCACCGCCTCGGTGTCCACCACTTCGGGGCCTAAGGCGCAGGCCGAGGCATGCCTGGAAAAGCTTTACGAGAAATTCAATGCGAATACGCTGAGCGGGTTCAGTCCAATTGAGGTTGACCACTTTCGCGGCCGGCTCAAGGACATGGTGGATTTTGCTGCGATGCACGCGCCTGTCATGCTCGGTGAACAGCCCAGGCAATTGAAGTCGTTGATCGACGCCGCCAATAAGCTCAAACTGAATCCAAGCATGCCCGCTGAAGTTGCCGTCTTCATGGAATCGCCGAGTGCTATCGGCGGACGCGTATTCAATGCCCTTTCGCGGACGGGAAAGGCGTACGTCCAGGCAGATCAGCGTTAGAGGCCTCGCCCTGTAAGCCTCTAACAGACGCCACCCCCGGGTGGCGTTCTTCATTCTTGGCGCGGCTGGCGGGGATCGAACCCACGACCCTTGGCTTCGGAGGCCAATCCGCGTTCCGCGGGCTACGGCAGTTTTTGCCTTTGAATCAATGACTTACCGACGGCACGAATCGGAGAAATAGCTCGCCGACCACCTCCTGACCACCGGAGGTTCTGTATGGCTGCAATCCGCAAGCGCGGTAGTAAATGGCAAGCTCGAGTTAAGCGCAACGGGCAGACTCTCGATAAATCGTTCCTCACGAGGGCAGACGCCCAACGCTGGGCACGGACCATTGAGGCTGAGATTGAGCGCGGAGCATTCAGGCCCTACCTTAACTCCAGTCAGATAACGCTAGAGGCTGCCCTCAGCAGGTACGGTCGGGAGATGACGCCGCAGAAGCGAGGTGCGGCCATTGAGCACAGCCGTATCCGTACG
>JBEGVR010000092.1:0-13141 GCA_041178265.1 Pseudomonadota bacterium
GCTCGTAGGCCCGGGGGTCGCCCGCCACCGTGCGCTGGACCAGCGCCGAATCGGTGTCCCGGGAGGGAGCGGGTGCGTCGGGCGCTGGGGTGGAACTCATGGCATGGCAGCCGTCCCATCGGGCGGCGCCTTCCGGGCGGCCCGAAAATATAACGCACGCCGCGCGGCCCGCCAGTGCTCGGGGCTGCCGCGTGGAACCAGCCACAACCATTGCACGCCCGAGCCGTCCTCGGGGTGCAGGCGCACCAGCATCACCCGCTGTCCGTCGTACACCACCGACACCTGTGCCGCGCACGCCCCCTGCGCCGTGGTCCAGCACCAGCTGTGGCCGTCCCAATCGAGCAGGCCGGGGATGCTCTGGCGTTGGCTCCGCCAGGCCAGGGCGCCACCCAGGGCCAACAGGACCGCCATGACGATCTGCGCACCTGACAGGCCCGCCGCCGCGTGCGGTGCGGGCGCCTGCAGCCGCCAGGCCACCAGCAAGGCCAGGCCCGCCAGCCAGGTGCCGGCAAGCAACCAGGCGCCCCAACGAGAACGCCCCACCGGAATGAGAACCGATGGGGCGCTGCGCATGGCGAGAGGGCGCGCTCAGGCGCGCTTGAACACGATCGTTCCGTTGGTGCCGCCAAAGCCGAAGTTGTTCTTCACGGCGATGTCGATCTTCAGGTCGCGTGCGGTGTTGGCGCAGTAGTCCAGGTCGCACTCGGGATCGGGGGTGGCGATATTGATCGTGGGCGGGCTTTTCTGATGGTGCACGGCCAGGACCGTGAAGACCGATTCGATGCCGCCGGCGCCCCCCAGCAGGTGGCCGGTCATGGACTTGGTGGAATTGACCACGACCTTGCGGGCGTGGTCGCCCAGTGCCAGCTTGAGGGCGTTGGTCTCGTTGATGTCACCCAGGGGGGTGGATGTGCCGTGGGCGTTGACGTAATCGACCTGGTCGGGGTTGACGCCGGCATTGGCCAGGGCGGCAACCATCGCGCGGCGCGGGCCGTCGACGTCGGGCGCGGTCATGTGGTGGGCGTCGGCGCTCATGCCGAAACCGGCGAGCTCGGCGTAGATCTTCGCGCCGCGGGCCCTGGCGTGCTCGTATTCCTCGAGCACCAGGACGCCCGCGCCCTCGCCCAGCACGAAGCCGTCGCGGTCCTTGTCCCAGGGGCGGGACGCGGTCTTGGGGTCGTCGTTGCGGGTGGACAGGGCACGCAGGGCCGCGAACCCGCCCACGCCCAGGGGCGACACGGTGGATTCGGCGCCGCCGGCGACCATGATGTCGCAGTCGCCGTACTCGATCATGCGGGCCGACAGGCCGATGGAGTGCAGGCCGGTGGTGCAGGCGGTCACCACGGCGATGTTCGGTCCCTTGAACCCGTACAGCATGGAGACATGCCCCGAGATCATGTTGATGATCGAGGCCGGCACGAAGAACGGGGAGATGCGGCGCGGGCCGCGGGCGGTGTATTCCGCGTGGGTCTGCTCGATCATCGGCAGCCCGCCGATGCCCGAGCCGATGTTGCAGCCGATGCGGGTGGCCAGCTCGGGGTTGGACCGCAGGGCCTCGCCCGTGGGCAGGCCGCTGTCGGCCACCGCTTGCGCCGCAGCGGCGATGCCCAGGTGGATGAAACGGTCCATGTGCCGGGCTTCTTTCTCGGGGATGTAGTCCGAGATGTTGAAACCCTTGACCTCACCGGCGATGCGGCAGGCCATGGCGGAGGCGTCGAACCGGGTGATCAGGTCGATGCCGGATTGACCGGCCAGCAGCCGGGACCAGGACTGCGCCACCGTGTTGCCCACGGGAGTGACACAGCCCAGGCCGGTCACGACGACACGGCGACGGGACATCGGCAATCAGGCTTTCTTGTGCGCGACGGCGTAATCGATGGCCTTTTGCACCGTGGTGATCTTCTCGGCTTCCTCGTCGGGGATCTCGATGCCAAATTCATCTTCCAGCGCCATGACCAGCTCGACCGTGTCCAGGGAGTCGGCGCCCAGGTCGGCCACGAAGGCCTTTTCGTTGGTCACCTGTGACTCTTCCACGCCGAGTTGTTCGGCGATGATTTTTTTGACACGTGCTTCGATATCGCTCATGGGTCCCTCAAAGGGTTGTAAAGGAATCCGGCATTTTAGCGGGCGTGGGCCTTCTCTCCCGGCAGCGCTGCAACACGGGGGATGGACCCGCCTCAGGCCATGTACATGCCACCGTTGACATGCAGTTCCTGGCCTGTGACATAGCCCGCCTGCGGGGAGGCCAGGTAGGCCACAGCGTGAGCGATGTCTTCGGGTTTACCCAGGGTTCCCAGCGGGATCTGGGACAGGAGTGCTTTTTGCTGATCCTCAGGCATGACGGCGGTCATGTCGGTGGCGATGAAGCCCGGGGCCACGCAGTTGACGGTGATGCCGCGGCTGCCCAGCTCGCGTGCCAGGGCGCGGGTCATGCCGGCCACACCGGCCTTGGCCGCCGCGTAATTGGCCTGGCCCGGATTGCCCGAGGCGCCGACCACCGAAGTGATGCTGATGATGCGGCCGTAGCGCTGTTTCATCATGGTGCGCATCACCGCGCGGCTCATGCGAAAGACCGCCTTGAGGTTGGTGTCCAGCACCGCGTCCCAGTCGGCGTCCTTCATGCGCATGGCCAGGGTATCGCGGGTGATCCCGGCGTTGTTCACGAGCACATGCAGGGCGCCGTGCTCGGCGACGATGGCATCGACCAGGGCCTCGCCGGCGGCGGCGTCGTTGACATCCAGGCGGGCCCCGCGGCAACCGGAAAAGGCCGACAGCGCCTGCGAGATGCGCTGCGCGCCCTCGTCGGTGGTGGCGGTGCCGATGACCTTCAGGCCGCGGACGGCGAGTTCGGCGGCAAGGGTCGCGCCGATGCCGCGCGAAGCCCCGGTGACCAGGGCGACCTGGCCGGCGAATGGATCTGCGCTCATGCGAGTTGGCCTTTCACGTCGGCCAGGGTGGCCGGATCGAGCACCGCCAGCCCGGTGAGGGCGGCATCGATGCGTTTGGTCATGCCGGCCAGCACCTTGCCCGGGCCGCACTCGACCAGGGTGTCGATGCCGCGCGCCTGGATGGCCCGCACGCACTCGACCCAGCGCACCGGGCCGAAGGCCTGGCGGTACAGGGCATCGCGGATGCGGTCGGCGTCCGTCTCGACGGCGACGTCGATGTTGTTGACAACCGGTATGGCCGGCACGGCGATCGCGGTGGCGGCCAGCTTCTCACGCAGGCGGTCGGCGGCGGGTTTCATCAGGCTGGAGTGGAACGGCGCCGACACGGGCAGCGACAGCGCGCGCTTGGCGCCCGCAGCCTTGAGGACCTCGCAGGCCTTGTCGACAGCAGCCTTGCTGCCGGCAATCACGGTCTGGGCCGGGTCGTTGAAGTTCACGGCCTCGACAATCTCCCGGGAGTCCGCGCCGAACGACGCCGACGCTTCTTGGCAACCGGCGATGACGCCTGCGGCCTCCATGCCCAGGATGGCCGCCATCGCCCCCACGCCCACCGGCACGGCCTCCTGCATGGCCTGCGCACGAAAGCGCACCAGGGGCGCAGCCTGGGCCAGCGTGAGCGAGCCTGCCGCCACCAGGGCGGCGTATTCGCCCAGCGAATGCCCGGCGACCACCGCAGGCGCTGCGCCGCCCTCGGCGAGCCAGGCTCGGTAGGCGGCCACACCGGCCACCAGCATCACGGGTTGGGTGTTGGTGGTCAGGGCCAGGGCCTCTTTGGGGCCTTCGTGAATGAGGCGGGCGATGTCATCGCCCAGGGCCTGCGAGGCCTCAGTGAGCGTCTGGCGCACCGCCGGATGGTCGCCCCAGGCATCGAGCATGCCCACGGCCTGCGAACCCTGGCCGGGGAAGACAAAGGCAAACGGTTTCATGGTGTTGTTGTTCCGTCGTCTACGAGAAAAAGTCGGTGGGCGGGCCGATGGCGGGATGTCCCTGCACAGGCGCGCCCTCAGAAATCGAGCAGCACCGCGCCCCAGGTGAAGCCGCCGCCCACGCCTTCGAGCATCACGGTGTCGCCGCGTCGGACCTTGCCTTCGCGCACTGCGACGTCCAGGGCCAGCGGGATGGAAGCGGCCGAGGTGTTGCCATGCTGGTCGACGGTGACGACCACCTTCTCCATGGGCAGCTTCAGGCGCTTGGCCGTGCTTTGCATGATGCGGATGTTGGCCTGGTGCGGGATCAGCCAGTCGATGTCGGTCTCGGTGCGTCCGGCCTTGGCCAGCGTGGCGCGGGCGGCCTCTTCGAGGACGCCCACCGCCAGCTTGAACACCGCCTGGCCGTCCATGTGCAGGAGGGGCTGGCCCAGGACCTGGCCGCCGCTGACGGTACCAGGCACGCACAGGATGCCGACATGTTTGCCATCGGCATGCAGGTCGGTGGCCAGGATGCCGGGCGTGTCGCTGGCCTCAAGCACCACGGCGCCGGCGCCGTCGCCGAACAGCACGCAGGTCGTGCGGTCGTTGAAGTCCAGGATGCGGGAGAAAACCTCGGCGCCGATCACCAGCGCCTTGCTCGCGGCGCCGGTCTTGATCATGGAATCCGCCACCGTCAGCGCGTACACGAAGCCGCTGCACACGGCCTGCACATCGAAGGCGGGGCATCCGGCCATCGCGCCTTCGGCACCCATGGCAATGCCAAGCTTGTGTTGAAGGATGGCGGCCGTGGACGGGAACACCATGTCGGGCGTGGAGGTGGCCACGATGATCAGGTCGATCTCGGAGGGTTTCGCGCCCGCAGCTTCCAGTGCGTGGCGCGAAGCCTGCACGCCCAGGTCGCTGGCGCCCACGCCCTCGCCCACGAAGTGCCGGGCGCGGATGCCCGTGCGTTCGACGATCCAGTCGTCGGAGGTGTCCAGGCCCCGCTGCGCCAGTTCGGCGGCCAGATCCGCGTTGGTCACCCGTCGCGGCGGCAGGTAGCTGCCGGTTCCGGCAATGCGGGAGTAGCGTGTCATGGGGATCCGATTGGGCTGGCCGTCTCGGCAGGCGCAGGCTGCGAGGCCCCTTGCGCCAGCAGCGGCGCGGCATGGGCGATGCGGGCCTGCACCCGCTCGAGCAATTGATTCCGGGCCGCATCATACGCGCGGGCCAGGGCCTGGCTGAAGGCGAATTCGTCGGCCGATCCATGGCTCTTGAACACCAGTCCGCGCAGGCCCAGCAGGGCCGCGCCGTTGTAGCGGCGATGGTCGACGCGGCGCTTGAAGGCAGCCAGAACCGGATAGGCGACCAGGGCCGCCAGCCAGGTGAATGGGTTGCGTGCGAACTCCTGCTTCAGGAAGCCCCCGATCATGGTGGCCAGACCCTCGCTGGCCTTGAGGGCCACGTTGCCCACGAAGCCGTCGCATACCACGATGTCGGTGGTGCCCTTGAAGATGTCGTTGCCTTCCACGTTGCCATGGAAATTGAGGTCGCCCGCGCGGGCCGCGGACCGCAGCAGCTCGCCGGCGCGCTTGATCACTTCGCTGCCCTTGATGGCCTCTTCGCCGATGTTGAGCAGGCCCACGGTGGGCGCCTCGACATGGCGCAGGGCCGACACCAGCGCCGAGCCCATCACCGCGAACTGCAGCAGGTGCTGCTCGGTGCAGTCGACGTTGGCGCCCAGGTCCAGCACCGTGGTGGCCCCGCCCTTGGCGTTGGGCATGGGGTAGGCGATGGCGGGCCGGTCGATGCCGTCCACCGTCTTGAGCAGGTAGCGCGCCAGCGCCATCAGGGCGCCGGTGTGGCCGGCCGACACGGCGGCCTGGGCCTGGCCGTCCTTGACCTGCGAGAGGGCCACGCGCATGGACGAGTCCTTCTTGCGGCGCAAGGCGGTCTCGACCGGGTCGTCCATGGCGACCACCTCGGAAGCGGCCACGACGCGGGCGCGGGGATGCTGGAGGGTCTGGAGCGCTTCGGGCTGGCCCACGAGCAGCAGGTGCGCGTCCGGGTGTTCGTCCAGGAAGCGGCGGCAGGCGGGCAGGGTCACGGACGGGCCGTGGTCGCCCCCCATGCAATCGACAGCCAGAATGGTCATGGGCTCAAATGTAGAGCGGATTGCGGAACGCACCGGCGCCCGCAAAACCAAGGGCCCGTGCCACGCAAGCGGCTCCGGGCCCCAGCCGACTCACCGCGCGCAGGCGCAAGGTCAGTCACCGCGCGAAGGCGCGAGTTCAGGCGTCGTTCTTGGTCTTGAGCACCTTGCGGCCACGGTAGAAGCCGTTGGGGCTGATGTGGTGGCGCAGGTGGGTCTCGCCCGTGGTGGGCTCGACGGCGATGCCCGGCACGTTCAGGGCGTTGTGCGAGCGGTGCATGCCCCGCTTGGAGGGGGACTTCTTGTTCTGCTGGACGGCCATGACGGTCTCCTGGAAAGGAACGCGCTGCACCGGGGTGCAGCTGCAAAAAAAAGGGGGTGGGCGGGCGCACCACCAGCGCGCCCCGGGAGCAAGCCCCAAGACACGTCAGACCGCACGCCACACCGCGCAAAAGCCCCCGATTATAGCCCAAGCCGCCCGCAAGACTGACGTGGGCGGGCCCCGGTCAGGACGGACCGATGGAACCGCCCTTGAGGCGGGCCAGCACGGCGAACGGGCTTTCCTGAGGACTTTCGACTTCAAACCCCGGGTCTACCGCGCTGAGCCGGACCGGCTCGGGGCAGGTCTCGTGCAGGGGGACCAGGGGCAGTTCCATCAGGAACTCGTCTTCAACCAGCGCGGGCAGGTCGAAGCTGCGGCTGATCACGAGCAGGTCTTCTTCCGACGTGTCGTCCTCGGCCGCGGCCGTCGACTCGTCGGCCACGAAGCGGAACGAGCGGTCGATCGCCATCGGCACATCGACGGGGGCCAGGCAGCGCTGGCAGGTCAGGGGCAGGACGCCGCTGGCCTTCAGGTGCAGCCAGACATCGGGCCGGACATGGCGCGGGTTGCGCAGCTCGCCGCGCGCCGACCAGGCCAGGGGCAGGCCCGCGCCACGCCCTTGGGCCTCGGCCAGCAGCCGCTCGAAATCGCCCAGCGTGGCCGCGCCGGACACCTCGGCACCTGCCTCGGCCAGGGCCTGGACGTCGAGCGCGCGGGCGTGGAACTCCTTGGGCATCCGGGCAGTGTAAGAGAATCGAACCATGTCCAACCCCCCTCACTGCGCGAGCGGCCGCCCCGTGGTGCTCGGTTCCACCTCGGTATACCGGCGCGAGTTGATGGCGCGACTGCGTATCGCGTTCGACGTGGCGGCGCCCGAGGTGGACGAGACGCCGCACCCCGGGGAAACACCCGCGGACCTGGCGCGCCGGCTGGCCCTGGCCAAGGCCCGTGCCGTCGCCGCGCTCCACCCGCAGGCTGCGGTGATCGGCTCCGACCAGGTGGCCGACCTCGATGGCGAGCCCCTGGGTAAGCCCGGCACCCACGAACGCGCGGTGCGGCAGTTGCAACGCATGCGCGGTCGCCTGGTGACCTTCCAGACCGCAGTGGCCGTGGTGTGCCGGGACATCGGCTTCGAGGAACTGGATCTCGCACCGGTGCGGGTGCGCTTTCGCGACCTGAGCGATGCCGAGATCGAAGCCTACCTGCGCGCCGAGACCCCCTACGACTGCGCGGGCAGCGCCCGCAGCGAGGGCTTGGGCATCGCCCTGCTGGAGGCCATCGACAGCGACGATCCGACCGCCCTGGTCGGCCTGCCCCTGATCCGCACCTGCCGCATGCTGCGCGCCGCGGGCGTGAGGCTGCTGGCGTGACGGCCCCGGCAGCGGCTCGCGGCCGGTTGCTCCTGGTGCCGGCGCCTCTGGACTTCGGCTGCGACACGCAGGCTCCGATCGGCGACGTGCTGCCCGCAGCCACCCTGGCCGCCGCCGCCGGCCTGACCCACTGGATCTGCGAGAACGCGAAGACCGCGCGCGCCTGCCTCAAGCGCATCGGCGAGGTCCAGCCCCTGGCGGCGCCCCTGCAGCAGCAGCAACTGGTGGAGCTGCCGCGCGAACTGCACAAGAAGGGCGATCCCGGAACCGGCGTGGATGTCCGCGCCCTGCTGCAACCCGCCTTGGATGGCCATGACATCGGCCTGATCAGCGAGGCGGGCATGCCGGCGGTGGCCGACCCCGGCGCCTCGGTGGTGCGCGCGGCGCACGCGCTGGGCCTGCGAGTAGTGCCGCTGGTGGGGCCTTCGTCCCTGCTCCTGGCGATGGCGGCCAGCGGCCTCAATGGCCAGAACTTCGCCTTCGTGGGTTACCTGCCACAGGAGGCGGCGCCGCGCCGCCAGCGCGTGCGCGAGCTGGAAACGCTGGCCCTGCGCACCGGCCAGGCGCAGTTGTTCATCGAGACGCCCTACCGCAACGCCGCCATGCTTTCAGCCTTGCTGGAGGCCCTGCAGCCGTCGACGCAACTGGCGATCAGCAGCGGGCTGACGCTGGCCAGCGCGCGCACGCGCAGCGCACCCGTCAAGGCATGGAGGCAGGACCCGCCCGAGTCCATCGGTGACGGGCCCGCCGTGTTCGGCATCGGGCGTTGAGCGGCTGCGGGCGCCGCCGCATCACGTCAGCGAACCTGCATCGCGCCGGACTGGAGGGCCCGCACCGCACCCTCTCCCATCGAGGCGCCGAACTTCTTGGCCAGGCGCTCCGCCACGTTGTCGCGGCGGGTGTAGTCGACCAGGTCTTCGGCCTTGATCACCTCGCGGGCCACGAAGTCGATGCTGCCCAGCTGGTCAGCCAGGCCCAGGGAGACGGCCTGCTGGCCCGTCCAGAACAAGCCGCTGAACAGCTCAGGCACATCCTTGAGTCGATCGCCCCGGCCGGCCTTGACCACCTCGATGAACTGGCTGTGCACCTGATTGAGCATGCTCTGGGCGTAGGCCTTCTGCTGCGGGGTCTGCGGGCTGAACGGATCGAGGAAGCCTTTGTTCTCGCCGGCTGTCATGAGGCGGCGCTCGACGCCGAGCTTTTCCATCAGGCCCACGAAGCCGAATCCGTCCATCAGCACGCCGATGCTGCCGACGATGCTGGCCTTGTCCACGAAGATGCGGTCGGTGGCCGCCGCGATGTAATAGGCCGCCGAGGCACAGGAGTCTTCGACCACCGCGTACACCGGCTTCTTGTGCTTGTCGCGCAGGCGGCGGATCTCGTCGTTGATGATGCCGGCGTGCACCGGGCTGCCCCCGGGGGAGTTGATCAAGAGCACCACGCCCTTGGAGCCGATGTCCTCGAAGGCGGCACGCAGCGACGACACCAGGAATTCGGAACTCGCCTCCTGGCCGGCGCCGATCTCTCCGCGGATCTCGATCACCGCGGTGTGCGGCAGGGACTTGTCGGCGTGGGCGGGACCGTCGCTCTTGAGGATGATCCAGGCCATCGTCACGAAAAAGGCCAGCCAGGCCACGCGGATGACGCCGCGCCAGATGCGTGCCTGGCGCTGCTCCTTCAGGGTGGCGAACATCAGGCGCTCGAGCGTGTCACGCTCCCAGTGGACATCCCGGGCGGGGGTGGCGGGCGCCTCGGGCGCAGGCTCGCGCAGTGGGGTGTCGTCGGTCATGGCGGGGGTTCAGAAGGCAAGGGGTTGCAGGTTCCAGTCAGTATGCCAGTGGACCACGCCCTCCCGCTCGGACACGGCAATTTTCACCAGGGCGCCGCGGCAGGGCCCCCCCGCGCATTCGCCGGTGTCGGGACGGTAACTGGCGCCATGAGTGGCGCACAGCAGCCACTGGCCGCTGTCGTCGAAAAAACGATCTGGCTGGAAATCCATCTCCATCGCGATGTGGGTACACCGGTTCAGGTAGGCGTGCACCTGGCCTTCGAACCGCACGGCGAAGGCGCGGCAGGTCTGGCCGGCGTGCACCACGTCAAAGGGCACCGCCTGGCCGCCTTCGACCAGGTCGCCGGAGGTGCACAGGGCAATCGTCTGTTCCTGCATGGGTGCGGTTTGGGGTTGCCGGGTCAGGCGTGCTGCAGCAGCCAGTCGTGCAATTCGCGCACCGAGTGCGCGATGTGGCGCGGCCCGAGCGCCTCAAACCCGGCCGGCTCGTGGGCACCGTAGCTCACGGCGACACTGGCGCAGCCGGCGTTGAGGGCCATCTGCAGGTCGTGCGTGGTGTCGCCGATCATGAGGGTGCGCCCGGGCTCGACCCCGAACTCGCGCATCAACTCGCGCAGCATGCGCGGGTGCGGCTTGCCGGCGGTCTCGTCGGCGGTGCGGCTGCCGTCGAACACGCCGTGCAGTTCGACGGCGTGCAGGGCCTCGTCCAGTCCGTGGCGCGACTTGCCGGTGGCCACCGCCAGCCAGTGGTGACGCCCGCGCAGGTCGTGCAGCAGGGGCAGCACGCCCTCGAAGAGGCTCAGGTCGTCCTGGTGGCGGGCGTAGTGGTGGCGGTAACGGGCGCCCAGCTCGGGGTATTTGTCGGCAGGCACGTCGGGCGCGGCATGGGCCAGCGCCGAGCCCAGCGCCATACCGATCACATAGGCCGCGGCCTGCGGTGTGGGCCGTGCGCCCCCCACATCGACCACCGCCTCCTGGATGCAGCGCACGATGATGGCGGTGGAATCGAACAGGGTGCCGTCCCAGTCGAAGGCGATCAGGTCAAACTGGCGCGGGCGCATCGTGGGGGCCAAAGGCGTGGAGGTCGGGCGGCAGCGGCGCGAGCAGTTCGATGCGTTCGCCGGTGGCAGGGTGGTCGAACTGTAACCGCCACGCATGCAGGAACATGCGCCGCAGGCCTTGCTTGTGCAGCGCCTTGTTCGTCTCGAAGTCGCCGTATTTGTCGTCGCCGGCGATGGGGTGGCCGCAGGACGCCAGGTGCACCCGGATCTGGTGGGTGCGGCCGGTCTTGATGGTCACCTCCAGCAGGCTGGTGCCTTCCAGGTGGCGCGCCACCTTGACCAGGGTGATGGCGCGCATGCCGTCCGGGTCGTCCGGGGCCACCACCCGCACCCGGCGCTCACCGGCGCCAGACGTGCCTTCTTCACCCGCCAGCAGGTACTTGTGCAGGGGCGCGTCGATCACCTTGCGGTTGGCGGGCCAGCGGCCATTGACCAGGGCCAGGTAGGTCTTGCCGGTCTCGCGGCCCCGGAACTGGTCCTGCAGGCGGGTGAGGGCCGAGCGGCGCTTGGCCACCAGCAGGACGCCCGAGGTCTCGCGGTCCAGGCGGTGCACCAGTTCCAGGAACTTCGCGCCCGGGCGGGCCTGGCGCAGTTGCTCGATCACCCCGAAGCTGACCCCGCTGCCGCCGTGGACGGCCACGCCGGCGGGCTTGTCCAGGGCGATCAGGTGGTCGTCCTCGAAGAGGATGGGAAATTCACGGGCCGGGGCCGGACGCTCCTTTTTCTCCCGGGCCCGCTCGGACAGGCGGATCGGAGGCACCCGCACCTGGTCGCCGGGCTGGACGCGGGTATCGGCACCGGCGCGGCCCTTGTTCACCCGCACCTCGCCGGAGCGGATGATGCGATAGACATGGGTCTTGGGCACGCCCTTGAGATGGCGCACCAGGTAGTTGTCCAGGCGCTGGCCGGCCGATTCCTCGTCGACCTGCAGGGTCTGGACCGGGCTTGTGGGGCCCGGTCCTGCGTCCCCTATAATGTGTTTCACTAGCGCAACGCTGTAAGTGGTTGATTTTCCATGGAAGTTTAGTCCACCACCATGAACAGCCAGGCTGGTTGGTCGATGCCACCCGCGTCAGACCGGTCAGGAGCGCCGCAGGCCAGAGCCTGGGGCGGCCCGACGGGACGCAGGTCACAGCAAGACTTTGAAGCACCGAAACGGAATACCCAAGCCAGGCAGCCTCCCGCGCTGTCCGGCGGATTGAGACGAGAACACCTGTGTTGACGGCAATGTGGCAGATCCTGTGGCGAGCGCTGTGGCGCCCGGCCCCCGGCATGCCATCGCCCGCGACCCGCGCCACCCGCGCGAGACCTGCCGCAGTTTCCACTGCGGCGCCACAGGGGCACCCCACCGGTCGCCACCCTCTCGTGACCTTCCACGCGCCTTGGCCACGTCCGCTGGGTTAACCCCCGGCGCACGCGGCCACTCCGGCAATTCCCTCTCGCTTCGAAGCCTGGCCCGGCATCGTGGACCCCTCCCGGGTCATATCGATGTTTAGAGAAATGAAGGTCACGCAATGAAGCGGATGCTAATAAATGCCACCCAGGCTGAAGAACGCCGGCTGGCGATCGTCGACGGGCAAAAGCTCCTCGACTACGAAATCGAGATCGAAGGGCGCGAACAGCGCAAGGGCAACATCTACAAGGCGGTCGTGACGCGGGTCGAACCCTCGCTCGAGGCCTGCTTCGTGGATTACGGCGAAGACCGCCACGGCTTCCTGCCGTTCAAGGAAATCTCCAAGCAGTACTTCCAGCCGGGCGTGTCCGCCTCGCAAGCCCGGATCAACGAGGCCATCAAGGAAGGCCAGGAACTGCTGGTGCAGGTCGAGAAGGAAGAACGGGGCAACAAGGGCGCGGCCCTGACCACCTTCGTCTCGCTGGCTGGCCGCTACGTCGTGCTGATGCCCAACAACCCCCGCGGCGGCGGCGTGAGCCGGCGCATCGAGGGCGACGACCGGGCCGAACTCAAGGAGGCGATGGACCAGCTGGAATATCCCAACGGCATGTCCATCATCGCGCGCACCGCCGGCATCGGCCGCAGCGCCCCCGAGCTGCAGTGGGACCTGAACTACCTGCTCAAACTCTGGACGGCGATCGACGGCGCGGCCAAGGGCGGCAAGGGCGCCTTCCTGATCTACCAGGAATCTTCGCTGGTGATACGCGCGATCCGCGACTACTTCAACAACGACGTCGGCGACATCCTGATCGACACCGACGACATCTTCGACCAGGCGCACCAGTTAATGGCGCACGTCATGCCCGAGCATGCCGCCCGTGTGAAACGCTACCGCGACAACGCACCGCTGTTCAGCCGCTTCCAGATCGAGCACCAGATCGAATCGGCCTACGCCCGCACCGTGCAACTCCCCAGCGGCGGCGCGATCGTGATCGACCACACCGAAGCCCTGGTGTCGGTGGACGTGAACTCGGCCCGCGCCATCAAAGGCGGCGACATCGAAGAGACCGCCACCCGCACCAACCTGGAAGCCGCCGACGAAGTGGCCCGCCAAATGCGCTTGCGCGACTTGGGCGGCCTGATCGTCATCGACTTCATTGACATGGACGAAAGCCGCAACCGCCGTGACGTGGAAAAC
>JBEGVR010000093.1:0-6531 GCA_041178265.1 Pseudomonadota bacterium
CTGCTTCGGCAGCTGCTGAAAATTGCCGTCAGTGCCCAGATTCGCTTTCAGCGCAGCCCTCCAAGGACAGCGGGAACGCGGCCTAGGAATACTGAAAGCCAATGAGTCGATGGACAATCGAGTTAACAGCGAATGATAGTTGTCAGTATGCCCACTGTGGTTCAGTACTTACGCTGATATTGCTCTTACCGCTTTGAACCCGATCCTAAAAATCCCGCAGCGTCTGAACCGCGAACCACGCTTGTCCACTGCGCAAGACCGTGCAACAGAAGTTGATAGGCAAAGAAAAAGCCCCTGGCATCACTGCCAAGGGCTTTTGTTTGGTGGCGCTTCACGGATTCGAACCGCGGACCTGTGGATTATGATTCCATCGCTCTAACCGACTGAGCTAAAGCGCCGAGCCCAAAATTATAGCAAGCGCGCCAGCCGTCTTCATGCCCGCCCCGACCGGGCTTCGGCCAGATCGTTCCAGACCTCCTGTCGGCGGATCCGACCGCCCGCCAGCTCGAAGCGGTCCACGAAGCGGACGCCCTCGAAAGCCGTGCCGTCCGGCCAGCGCCCTTGCAGGGTGCCGCTACAGAACACCACTGTCATGTCCCCCTGCCAGGCCTGATCAAAGCGTGCGTAGTGCTTGCTGACCGACTGGTAGCGACCGGCCGCCCAGGCGGGTAGTTCGGCCAGGTCCCGCATCACCACGCCCCCGGGAAAGACCATCTCGAAGCCCGGCGCCAGCCGCTGGCGGGCGGCGTCGAAGTCGCGCCGGCCCACTGCGTCGAGAAACTCGCGCACCACCTGCGCCGCATCGGGCAGGGCGGCTGCGCCGTCACCGCCGGTGAGGATGCGGCCGTCGCGGCGGTAGGTGCTGGCCTCGTTCACGAACACCGTGGTGCCTGCATCGGACGCCGGCACCACCGAGCGCGCCGCCGCCGCCAGGTGCGTGACCAGCCGCGCCTGCGCCTCGGGCGCATAGCCGGCAACCAGGGTGACGGTGATGACGGGCATGGGCGAGGCGGGGGCTTTCAGCGGTTCGTGAACTGGGGCTTGCGCTTGTTCACGAAGGCGTCCATGCCTTCCTTCTGGTCGGCGGTGGAAAAGAGCGCATGGAACAGGCGCCGCTCGAACATCACGCCGTCGGCCAGGCCGCTCTCAAAAGCGCGGTTCACCGACTCCTTGGCGGCGATGGTCGCCAGGCGCGGCATGTCGGCGATCAGGAGCGCCGCGCCCAGGGCTTCTTCCATCAGCTTGTCCACGGGCACTACGCGGCTCACGAGGCCTGCGCGCTCGGCTTCGGTGGCGTCCATCATGCGTGCCGTGAGGCACAGGTCCATGGCCTTGGACTTGCCCACCGCACGGGGCAGGCGCTGCGTGCCACCTGCGCCAGGGATGATGCCCAGCTTGATCTCGGGTTGGCCGAACTTGGCGTTGTCGGCGGCGATGATGAAGTCGCACATCATGGCCAGCTCGCAGCCGCCCCCGAGCGCGAAGCCTGCCACTGCGGCGATCACCGGCTTGCGGATGCTGCGGATGGTTTCCCAGTTGCGGGTGATGTAGTCGTGGCCGTAGGCGTCGGCGAAGGTGTAGCTGGCCATCGCGCCGATGTCAGCGCCCGCGGCGAAGGCCTTCTCGCTTCCGGTGACGATCATGCAGCCGATGGCGTCGTCGGCGTCGAAGGCTTTCAGGGCCGCGCCCATTTCGTCCATGAGTTCGCCGTTGAGGGCATTGAGCTGCTTGGGGCGATTGAGCTGGATGATGCCGACCTTGCCGGCTTCGGTGCGCACGTCGATCAGTTCGTAGGCCATGGGACTCCTGCGTGGGGCTGGTGGGAAAGGTTGCCGAGGACTATACCCAAGGGCCTGCCGCCCGTGCGCGAACAGTGCGCTCAGCGCTGCTCGAGGGCCTCGACATGGAGGTCGATCTCGGCCTCGTCGCCCAGGGCGATGCGTATGCGCACCGGCAGGTAGCGCAGGCTGGGCGCGAACCAGATCTCGGCACTCAGGTTGTCGCGGCGCGGGGCCATGGGGCGCGGGCGCAGGCGCCAGGCCATGACTTCGCCCAGACGGGGGATGGTGACGAGGTCCTGGGCGATGACGTCGTAGGTCCATAGGTCCACGCCCCCGGGGCGGGCCAGCGGCAAGGTGATCACCTCCCCGAGCGCGAGGGCGTGGCGCCCCATGGCAAAGCGGTGCCCGAGTTCGACGAACTGGCTGGCGGTGTCCTGCACGTCGGCGGGGCGCGGCACGCTGCGGCCATCGGCCAGGGTGATGTCGGCATCGCCCAGTTGCATGGCGCGGCGGCGGTTGCGTGAACGCTCCTCGTAGATGCGCGGGACCAGGCCCTGCGGCGTCACCTCGCCCTGACTGGTGAGGGCGCGATGCACGAAGGGCGCGATGTCGATTTCCACCTGGGTCTGGTAGCGGGTGCCCTGGCGTTGCCACTGCACGCGGGCGCTGCCGTGCAGGGGGCCACTGCGCCAGCGGCCTTCGAGGCGATAGGTCAGGCGGACGTCGGGTGGCCAGGTGTCTGCGGCCGCGGCAGCTGTGGCGGGAGCGACAGGCGAGGAAGCTGTGGGGGACGCTGGCCGCTCGGGCGCCAGGACTGCCGGTTCGCCCGCGCGGGATGCCGGTGCGTTCGCGGGCTCAGGCGTGGCGGCTGCCAGCATCGCCGTGGCGGGCAGCTCGGCAGGGGTTGCTGGCGCTGCAGCGGCCGGTGGGGCGGAGGCTGCCGGTGCCGGGGGGGTTGCCGCGGCGGGCGTCGGCTCTGACAGGGCTGCGCGCATGACACCCGGCGTGGCAGGGGCCTGCAGCGCCAGCGCCGCTGCGGCAGCGGGCACGGGTGGAGCGGGTTCGACCGGAGCGATCAGGCGCGTGAAGAGAGGGGCAGGCAAATCTCTCAGCGGGGAGGCGGCTGCGACCTGCTGCGTGTCCCACCAGGCCAGCACCGCGACATGGCCCGTGATCGCCAGGCCCAGGCACAGGGCCAGGGCCACCAGGGATCGGCGCGTCAGGTGGACCCCGCGAGCCATGTGCGGACCCGTTCCGCCTTTCCAAGGGACAGGCGCCAGGTGGTAGCTGCGGCCGGTAGCGTCAGGTCCAGTCGAAGCAGCCGGCGGTCGCGGGCGACGATGGCGGTGAATTTGCGTTGCGCGCCAGCATAAAGCGTGAGGTCGTCCAGTTTGGTGATGCGCCAGCCCGCGCCGCCCACCTCAATGGCCAGCCACTCGTCGCCCGCCGCGAAGCCGGCCTGTTCGGCGGCGCCGCCACGCAGCACGTTCTTGACCGTGATCACGCCACTGCTGTCGCTGGTGCGCAGGCCCAGCGACTGCTGCAGGGCCGCCGCGTCTTCCTGCACCTGCACACCCGCGCCTTCAAGCAGCGGCTGCATCGGTAACTCACGGGTGCCGTGCACCCAGGCCGCCAGCTCGCGCGTGTAGGGGCGTCCGGCCAGTTCCTTGAGCGCGGCGGCCAGGTCGGCCTCGGTCATGGGGCCGCCCTTGCAACGCACCCACAGCGCGCGCATCACGTCATCCAGTGTGGTGCGGCCTTCGGCACGCAGCGTCAGGTCCAGGCACAGGGCCACCAGCGCGCCCTTGGTGTAGTAGCTGATGGTGGCGTTGGGGGTGTTCTCGTCCTGGCGGTAGTACTTCACCCAGGCGTCGAAGCTGGCCTGGGCCACCGACTGCACCTCACGGCCCGGGGCCTGCATCACCTGGTTGATCGTCTTGTTCAGGAGGCGCAGGTAGGTGGCGTCGTCGATGAGGCCGCAGCGCCGCAGCATCAGGTCGTCGTAATAGCTGGTGAAGCCCTCGAAGAACCACAGTAGCCGGGTGTAGTTCTCGTGGTCGTAGTCGTAGCGCGCGAATTCGGCGGGCCGCAG
This sequence comes from Pseudomonadota bacterium, assembly GCA_041178265.1. Lineage (GTDB taxonomy): Bacteria > Pseudomonadota > Gammaproteobacteria > Burkholderiales > Burkholderiaceae_C > Ramlibacter. Next base: position 3,874 of record JBEGVR010000093.1, read on the forward strand.
GCGCTTGACGTTCCAGGTGTGGAAGTACTCATGGCTGATCAGGCCCAGCAGGGTGGTGTAGCCCTCCGACTGGCGCGCGTCGCCCACGCGGGGCAGGTCGCGCCGGCCCGCGATCAGGGCGGTGCTGTGTCGGTGCTCCAGGCCGCCGTAGCCGTCGTCCACCGCGTTGAGCATGAAGACGTAGTGCTTGAAGGGCGGGCGCTTGCGGTCATGCCAAAAGCGGATGCCTGCCTCGCAGATCTTCTGGGTGTCGGCCACCAGGCGCTGGCCGTCGAAGGAGTGCGGGGCGCCAGCCACCACGAAGCGATGCTCCACGCCGCCGGCCCTGAAGTGCGCGCTCCAGAAGGGTCCCAGCTCGAAGGGGCTGTCGACGAGTTCGTCGTAGTCGTCGGCCAGGTAGGTGCCGAAGCCACGCCTGTCCACCTTGTGCGGGGCCAGGCTGGTGGCGGCTTCCCAGGCGGCCTGGGGTGAGAGGACCTCGATCGCGTGCACCCGTTTCTCCTGGCCATGCACGCGCAGGCACAGGCTGGTGCCGTTGAAGAACCCGCGCTGCGTGTCCAGCCACGCGGTGCGCACGGAGTGGTCGAAGGCATAGACCTCGTAGGTCAGCTCCAGCGGGCTGCTGGCCACGCAGTCGGCTTCCCAGTGGTTCTTGTCGATCTGGCGCAGGGCCACAGGCTTGGCGTCCTGGCGTGCGGCCAGGTGCTGCAGGTTCTTGGAGAACTCGCGCACCAGGTAGCTGCCCGGGATCCAGACCGGCAGCGCGAGGTGCTGCGGCGCGGCCGGCTGGTCCACCGTCAGGGTGACGCGAAACAGGTGGGCGTGCAGGTTGGCGGCCTCGACGCGGTAATGCACGGGGGCCACGCGGGCGGCGTTGATGTCGGTGCGGGCGCGTGCGTTCACTTGGTGTCGGCCAACTGCTTCTCGACCTGGGCCGCGGGGATGGCGCCCGGCACGCGGCTGCCGTCGGCGAAGACCAGCGTGGGCGTGCCGCTGATGCGGTGCTTGCGGCCGAACTCGGTGTTGCGGGTGACCGCGCCGGTGTCGCAACTGGCCTTGGGCGGCACCTGGTCGCGGACCATCCAGTCCAGCCAGGCCTTGGCCTTGTCCTTGGCGCACCAGATGTTGCGCGATTTCTCGGTGGAGTCCGCCCCGAGGATGGGGTAGAGGAACATGTGGATGGTGATGTTGTCCACGTTCTGCAGGTCACGCTCGAAGCGCTTGCAATAACCGCAATTGGGGTCCTGGAAGACAGCGATCTTGCGCTTGCCATTGCCACGCACCACGGTGAAGGCGTCGGCCAGGGGCAGGCTGTCGAAGTCGATGGCCAGGAGCTTGTCCGTGCGCTCCTCGGTGAGGTTGCGGCGTTGGCGGGTGTCGTACAGGGATCCCTGGATCAGGAAGTTGCCCTGGGCGTCGGTGTAGAACAGGTCGGTGCCCACGCGCACTTCATAGAGGCCCGGCATCGGGGTGCGGGTGATCTCGTCGATCTTTACCAGCTGGGGGATGCGTTCGGAGAGGTTCTTGCGGATGGCGGCCTCCTGGGCGTGCGCGCTGGATGGTGCGCCCAGCGCGAGCAGGGCGCACGTGAGCAGCATGAGCGTCCCGAGCAGGGCACGGGCGCAGCGTGTGTCGGGGGGCAGGGCGCAGGTGGTCATCGTGGGGGCTTCTTTCGGGAGTGCGGACGCGGCGCGTGTGTGCAGGCTCAGAGTCGGCCCGCGGCCTGGCGCGCGGCCCATTGCTTGAGGGGGGGCAGGCGGTCGAAGCCACGCAGCGCCCACTGGCGCAGCCAGCCCACGGCCGGTGCGTCATGTGCGAACAGCTGCTGCAGGCCGTCGGTAGCCAGCTGCATGGCGACGACCTGGGCCTTGCGCGCGCGTTCATAGCGCCGCAGCAGGCGCTCGTCGCCCACGCTGCGCCAGTACTCGCGCGCCTGCAGCACCTGCGCCAGTTCACGCGCGTCGGCCAGCCCGAGGTTCAGGCCCTGGCCTGCCAGCGGGTGCACCGTATGAGCCGCGTCGCCGGCCAGCACCCAGCCCGGCCCGCACCAGCGCGAGGCCTTGGCCAGTTGCAGGGGCCAGCCCGCTCGCTCGCTGGCCAGCGTCAGGCGGCCCAGGCTGCGGTGGCTGGCTTCGGTGAGGCGTTCTTCGAAGTCGGTGGCGGGCAGGGCCAGCAGAGCGCCCGCGCGGTCTTGCGGCACCGACCACACGAGGGCCACGGCGCGTCCCTCGGGGCCGTCCAGGGGCAGCAGGGCCAGGACGCCGCCGTCGGCGAACCACTGGCGCGCCACCTGGTCGTGCGGCAGCTCGCAGGCCAGGCGCGCGGCGATGGCGTGCTGGCCGTAGCGTGTGACGTCGTAGTGCACGCCCAGGTGAGAGCGTGAGGCGCTGGCCTTGCCCTCGCAGATGACGGTGAGCGAGGCCAGCGCCGGTTCGGACAGCAACTCGATTCCGGGCTGGTAGCGCACGGCTTCGCGCAGGCAGTCTCGCAAGGCGGTGGCGCTGGCGATCCAGGCCAGTGCTTCGCTGCCCTGGTCGCGGGCGTCAAAGCGCACGCACGCGCCCTCGTCGGCGTGGACTTCCATGCGCAGTACGGGGGTGACGGTGGTCTGCGTGTCGTCCGGCCAGGCGCGCAGCTGCGATAGCAGTTCGCGCGAGG
>JBEGVR010000094.1:0-4411 GCA_041178265.1 Pseudomonadota bacterium
GCCAGGGAGGCTGCCAGTGCGGCGCAGGCGGCAATGGTCTTGAGTGCATGGCGTTTGATCATGTCGTCTCCTGTTGGAAGTTGTCGTTGTCGCACACACGGGTCCGAGTATGCGGCCCCGCGTATGATTCATATGATGATTAGCAGCGCGGGCTGCGCCCCATAGAGAAAACCCTTAACCCGATCCAACAGGAGACCCCATGCGACTCAAGGGAAAGACCGCTCTGGTGACCGCGGCCGGCCAGGGCATTGGCAAGGCCTCGGCCCTGGCTCTGGCGGCGCAAGGCGCGCAAGTCTGGGCGACCGACGTGAACCCGGCGCTGCTCGCCGCGTATGGCGACGCGCCCGGCATCCGAACCGCCCCCCTGGATGTCCTGGACAAGGCCGCCATCACCCGGTTCGTGGGTAGCCTGCCGCCGCTGGACATCCTGTTCAACTGCGCGGGCTTCGTCCACAGCGGCACGATCGAGCAGGCGACAGACGACGATTGGAATTTCGCATTCAACCTGAATGTGCGTTCGCAGTTCTGGACCATCCAGGCCGCCCTGCCCCGCATGATCGCGCGCGCCCAGGCCACGGAAGGCAGCGCCAGCATCATCAACATGGCCAGCGTGTGCGGCAGCATCAAGGGGCTGCCCAATCGCTTCATCTACGGAACTTCCAAGGCAGCGGTCCTCGGTCTGACCAAGAGCGTGGCGGCGGACTATGTGGGACAGCGGGTGCGGTGCAATGCGATCTGTCCAGGGACGGTGGACACACCGTCCTTGCAGGATCGCATCAACGCGAACGCCGACCCGGTGGCGGCACGCAAGGCCTTCATCGCCCGCCAGCCGATGGGGCGTCTGGCCCAGGCCCACGAAATCGCACCGCTGGTGGTGTTCCTGGCCAGTGACGAGGCGGCTTTCGTGACGGGGCAGGCGTACCACGCGGATGGCGGGATGACGATCTGATCCCTTGGTGAGGGTTGACGGCCTGAGACTCACGCTCGCGGCATGGGGGGCACCGGCCAGCGAACGGGCACCCCGGCCCCCGTCCCGTGCCCGGGTGCAGGCGGTTTTTCAGCCCACAGGCTTGCGAAACCGCTCCCAAACCCCCGGCACTGGCGTGGTCCCCGCCCCCGGCACCTGCGGCAAGCGGAAAAACCCGTCCACCACCTCCGCCGGGTCGGTGAAGCAGTCCTTGATCCAGGGGATGTATTCCAGCACCGCGCAGGCGGGATGCGCGTACGACAGGTGCAGATGCACCTGGCTCATGTCACCCGCGTGCGGTGCCACCGGCAGCCGGTAGCTGTGCGCGGTCTCGCACACACGCCAGACGTCGGTGATGCCAGCCATGCGCGTGACGTCAGGCTGCACCCAGTGGATCGCGCTCTGGTGGAAGAACTCCGAAAACGCCTCGGTGGTGTACAGCTGCTCGCCCAGGGCCACCGGAATCGGCTGCGCGCGGGCCAGTTGCGCATGGGCCTTGACGTCGTCGTACCACAGGGGCTCTTCGAACCAGTACAGGTCGAGGTCCGCCGCACCCCGGCAAAAGCGCAGGCAGGTGGGCAGGTCCCATTTGCCATTGCCATCCACCGCCATCGTCACGCTGTCGCCGATGGCGCGTCGCACGGCCGCCAGGCGACGCAGGTCACGATCCACGTCCGCGGACCCAACCTTGATCTTCACGCCGGTGAATCCCTCGTCCACCGCGCGCCGGGCGCCAGCGACCAGCGCGTCGTCGGGAATGGACAGCCAGCCGATGTCGGTGTTGTAGGCCCGCACCTGCTGGCGCACCTGACCTCCGAGCAGCTTCCACAGCGGCTGTTCCGCGGCCTTGGCCTTGAGGTCCCAGAGCGCGATGTCGATCGCCGCATGCGAGAGCGTGGTGATCCCCGCGCGCCCCACCCACTGCAAGGCGGGCTGGCGCGCCAGCTTGATCCACAGGCGCTGCACGTCGTTCGCATCCTCGCCGACCAGGAGCGGCGCATGGCAGGTCTCGATGCAGCGCGTGATCAACTGGTCGCTGGGCAGGTGGGCATGGGTGCCGGTGAAACCGTAACCCGAGAGGCCGTTGTCGGTGTCGATGCGCGCGCCCACCACCCCCCAATGCGTGACGGTGTGGGTGCTGTCGGCAATCATCGAGCCGGTGACCGGCACATGCAGGATGAACGGCGTGACCGCGGTGATCTTCATGGCGGGCTCCGGGGTTGGCGGGATCAGGCCTTGGACGTGCGGACAATGGCGTCTGGGCGTTTGTGCAGGTCAGGCAGCAACTCCAGGCCCAGGCCCGGCTTGTCGGTCAGGTGGATCATCCCCTGCCTGTCGACATGGGGCAGCTCGGTCACGAGTTCCTTGTACCAGCCGGTGTAGAACGCGCGCACGCTTTCCTGCACCAGGGCGTTGGGTGCGTGCAGAGACAGGTGGGTGGACGCCGCCCAGACCACCGGGCCGGTGCAATCGTGCGGCGCCACCGGCAGCTGCCAGGCGTCGGCCATCGCGGCGATCTTGCGCGCCTCGGACAGGCCGCCGCACCAGCTCAGGTCCAGCATGGCCACGCCGGCCACGCCGGTTTCCAGGTAGTCCTTGAAGCCCCACTTGTACGAAAGCGTCTCGCTGGCGCAGACCATGGCCTTGCAGTCCTGGGCATAGGCCTTGAGCAGGTCCAGGCTGTCCATGCGGATGGCGTCTTCATGCCAGAAGGTGTTGAACTCCTCCAGCGCACGGGCGATCCTGCGGGCCATGGGCAGGCGCCACAGGCTGTGAAATTCCACCATGATGTCCATGCGGTCGCCCACGGCCTTGCGGATCTTGCGAAAGGGCTCGAGCGCCGCGTCCAGGTCCTCATGGCTGATGTACTGGCCATGGCTGCGTTCGGCGGCCATGTCGAAGGGCCAGATCTTCATCGCGGTGATGCCCTCGGACAGCAGCGACTGGGCCACCTCGTCGGCACGATGCAGGAAGCCCTCCAGGTCCTCGTAGGGCCCGGCGTTCTGGCCCAGGCCCCAGTTGGCGGTGTTCTGGTTGACGGTGCTGCGCACGTATTGGTAGCCGGCGCAGGTGTTGTAGATCCGGATCGCGTCGCGGCTCTTGCCGCCCAGCGCGGTGTGCACCGGCATGCCGGCGGCCTTGCCAAAGAGGTCCCATAGCGCGATGTCCACCGCCGAATTGCCCCGTGTCTCGACGCCCGACCCGCGCCAGCCCAGGTAACCGGTGAGGTCGCGGTTGCGCGATTCGATGGCCAGGGGGTCGGCACCCACGAGCTTGGGCCCGGCCCATTCATGCAGGTAGGCCTCGACGGCCGCGGCCCCCATGAAGGTTTCGCCCAGGCCGACCAGGCCTTCGTCGGTGTGCAGGCGCACCCACAGGATGTTGGGGAATTCGCCCAGGCGGATGGTTTCGAGTTGGGTGATCTTCATGGGTCTGCAGGTTCGAAAGAAGGCAAAGGGTCCAGGCGGGCTTCACGTCATGGCAGGCCTCACCGGGTCCACCGCAGCACCAGGGGGTCCAGGCGCCGGGCGGCGTCGATCAGGCCGGCACGGGTGGCCGGGTGCATCTCGGCAAAGGGGTGGCGCATGGCGTCGCATGCGATCACCCCGCCCGCCTTCATGAGCGCCTTGGCGGTCTGAATGCCGCCCTGGCGGTTCTCGAAGTTGATCAGGGGCAGCCACCGCGCGTAGGCCGTCACCGCCTCCTCGCGCCGGCCGGCGGCGTGTGCGTCAACGATGGTGCGGATTCCGTCTGGGAAGGCCCCGCCAGTCATCGCGCCGGTGGCGCCAGCGTCCAGGTCGGCCAGCAGGGTGATGCCCTCCTCCCCGTCCCAGGGGCCTTCGATCGCTTCGCCGCCCAGGGCGATCAGTTCTCGCAGCTTGCTGGCAGCCCCAGGCGTCTCGATCTTGAAATACGCCAGGTGCTCGATCTCGCGGGCCATGCGCGCCAGCAGCGGCGCGGGCAGCGCGGTGCCGCTCACCGGCGCGTCCTGCACCATGATCGGGATGCCGATGGCGTCGCTCACGCGCTGGTAGAACTCCACGATGCGCCCCTCGCTCACGCGGATCGTCGCACCGTGATAGGGCGGCATCACCATGACCATGGCAGCGCCCTGCTCCTGAGCGCGGCGCGAGCGCTCAGCGCACACATGCGAGCTGAAATGGGTCGTGGTGACGATCACCGGCACGCGGCCCGCCACGTGTTCGAGCAGCGCGCGAGTGAGCGTCTCTCGCTCGGCGTCAGACAGCGCGAACTGCTCAGAAAAATTAGCCAGGATGCACAGGCCCTGCGAGCCGGCGTCGATCATGAAATCGACGCAGCGCCTCTGACTAGGCAGATCAAGCTCGCCGCTGGGGGTGAAGGTGGTGGGCACCACCGGGAACACGCCGCAGTAGCGGGGCACGGACAGTCCGGGTTGGGCAGTCATGGGGGCGGAGAAAGGGC
>JBEGVR010000095.1:0-9310 GCA_041178265.1 Pseudomonadota bacterium
GGTTCTGGGTTTTCCCCAATGCCGGCCTGCTGTGCTGATGCCACAGTGCGAGCACGTCAAACGTATGACGATAGGAGTACCTTTCATGCGCCGTCCGGTTTGGAACCTCTCCCGCCTCTCCACCCTCACCCGCCGCACCGTGCTGGGCTTGTCGCTGGCCGCAGCCGCCGGTGGCGCCTTTGCGCAGCGGTGGCCTGACCGTCCCATCACGCTGGTGGTGCCCTGGGGCGCCGGCGGCGGCACCGACGCTGTGGCACGCATGCTGGGTACCCTCATGGAGAAGGACCTGGGCCAACCCGTCAACGTGGTCAACCGCACGGGTGGCTCCGGCGTGGTGGGCCACGCCGCCATCGCCGGCGCGGCGCCTGACGGCTACACCATCGGGCTCATCACCGTGGAGATCACGATGATGCACCACCAGAAACTCACCGAGCTCAGCCCCACCAGCTACACCCCCATCGCGCTGGTGAACCTCGACCCGGCGGGCTTCCAGGTGCGGGCGGATTCGCCCTACAAGAACATGACCGACGTGATGAACGCGATCAAGGCCAACCCGGGCAAGTTCAAGGCCTCGGGCACCGGCCAGGGCGGCATCTGGCACCTGGCGCTGGCCGGCATGCTGCGCGACGCCAAGATCGACCCGGCCAGCGTGCCCTGGGTGCCCTCCAACGGCGCGGCCCCCGGCCTGCAGGACCTGGCCGCCGGTGGCGTGGAGTTCGTGCCCTGCTCACTGCCCGAGGCGCGCTCACTGATCGACGCCGGCAAGGTGCGCTCGCTGGCGGTGATGGACTCGCAGCGCTCGGCGCTGTTCCCCAATGTGCCCACGCTGAAGGAAGTCACGGGCTCGTCCTGGGGCACGGGCGCCTGGCGTGGCATTGCCGCACCCAAGGGCCTGCCGGCCGACGTGGCGGCGCGCCTGGAGGCTTCCGTGAAGAAGGCCTACGACAGCAAGGAATACAAGGACTTCATGGCCCAGCGGGGCTTTGGCATGCTGTGGGGCAACTCGGGTGACTTCGCCCGGTTCATGGCCAAGGGCGACGCCGACATGAAGGCGGTGATGACGGCGGTGGGCCTGGCCAAGTGACCGCACGCTGGTGGCGGCCGGGTGGCGTAGCCCCGTGCCCGGCTGAACCCGCGAGCGTGATGCATGCAACGCGTTGACCGCTGGGTCAGCTTGTTGCTGGCCGCGCTTGGGCTGGCGGTACTGTGGTCGGCCCGCAGCTTCCCCAACGTGCCGGGGCAAAAGCTCGGTGCGGGCTTTCTGCCCATGCTCGTGGGAGCCGGGCTGGTAGTGTGCGCGGCCCTGCTGTGGTGGCGTGCCCAGCGCGCCGGCCCGCAGCCGCCGGCCACCGACCGCCCCAAGGAGCGGCTGGCCGCACCGCTGATGGTGCTGCTGGCGGTGGCGCTGTATGCGCTGCTGTCGCACCAGCTGGGCTTCCTTCTGGTGGCCCCGGTGTGTCTGGTGCTGCTGTTTCGCACCTTCGGCCAGCGCTGGGGCCCCGCGCTCCTCTGGGCCCTCTCGGGCACGGTGGTCGTGCACCTGGCCTTCTACAAGCTGCTGCGGGTGCCTTTGCCCTGGGGCGTGCTCAGGCCCTTCTATTGATCGTCCCGCGGGACCGCCATGGACGCCTTGACCACTGCCTTCGAGCTCGTCTTCCAGCCCTACGTGCTGGCCGTGATCGCCGCCTCGGCGGTGTATGGCCTGTTCGTGGGCGCCATTCCGGGCCTCACGGCCACCATGGCCACGGCGCTGCTGGTGCCGGTCACTTTCTTCATGCCGCCCATACCCGCGGTGGCGGCGATCGTCACGGCCACGGCCATGGCCATCTTCTCGGGCGATATCCCCAGCGCCTTGCTGCGCATGCCGGGAACGCCGGCCAGCGCGGCGTACACCGACGAGGCCTACCTGCTCACGCGATCCGGGCAGGCGGAATTGGCGCTGGGCGCGGGCCTGGTGTTCTCGGTACTGGGCGGCATCTTCGGGGTGCTGGTGCTGATCGTCGCGGCGCCGGGCCTGGCCGAGATTGCGCTGAAGTTCAGCTCCTTCGAATACTTCTGGCTGGTGATGCTGGGCTTCACCTGCGCGGTCTTCATCGCCGGCAGCGACCCGCTCAAGGGTGTGATCGCCCTCTTGCTGGGCCTGCTGATCTCGTGCGTGGGGCTGGAGAACCCGGCCGGTGCGCCTCGCTGGACCTTCGGGAACAACGAGTTGACCGGCGGCATCCCGCTCATCCCGCTGATGATCGGCATGTTCGCGGTGTCCGAGGTGCTGCGGTTCGCCTGCGCGACGGTGCGCCCGGAGATGGCGGTGGACCGGCCCTTTGGCAATGTCTTCAAGGGCATGTGGGGGCTGATCAAGAAGTACCCGCTGGCACTGTTTCGGGGCTCGGCTCTGGGCACCGCGGTGGGGGCGCTGCCGGGTGCAGGCGCCGACATCGCCGCGTGGATGTCCTACGCGGTGTCCAAGAAGTTCTCCAAGGAGCCCGAGAAGTTCGGCACCGGGCATGTGGAAGGCATCGTGGAGTCGGGCGCAGCCAACAATGCGGCTCTGGGCGGGGCCTGGATTCCCGCGCTGGTCTTCGGCATCCCGGGCGACAGCATCACCGCCATCGCCATCGGCGTGCTCTACCTCAAGGACATGAACCCCGGGCCCATGCTGTTCGTGAACAACCCGCAGAACATCTACGCGGTGTTCATCGTCTTCGTGCTGGCGCAACTGCTGATGCTGCCCTTGGGCTGGGCGGCCATCAAGGCAGCCAAGCGCATCCTGCGCATCCCGGCGGCACTGCTCATGCCGCTCATCCTGCTGTTCTGCGTGGTGGGCAGCTTTGCCATCAACAACAGCCTGTTCGGCGTGATCGTGATGGGTGTGGCGGGCGTGCTGGCCTTCTACATGGAGCGCTGGGGCTTTCCGGTGGCGCCCACCATCCTGGGCGTGGTGCTGGGCACCATGCTGGAGGAGCACTTCTTCAGCAGCCTGGTCAAGGCCGATGGCCAGGTCCTGGCCTTCTTCGAGCGGCCGATCGCGGGCGTGCTGGGCGTGATCACCTTGCTGATCTGGCTGGTGCCACTGTGGCGGCTCGCGCGACGCCGCGTCGCCTGACGCATGCAACTGACCCATGACACCAAGGGCTACCCTGGCCACTGGCCGGACCTGCCGCTGAAGGACGTGGGCCGACAAGGCTGGAACGTCCTGGCAGGCGACCTGCCGCTGCCCCTGGCGGTGTTGAAGGACTCGGCCCTGCGGCACAACCTCGCCTGGATGCGGGACTTCTGCCAGCAGCGCGGGCTGGACATCGCCCCCCACGGCAAGACGACCATGTCGCCCGAGCTCTATGCCCGCCAGCTCGCGGCCGGCGCCTGGGGCATCAGCTTCGCCACCGTGTTCCAGGCCGGCGTGGGCGCGCGCCACGGCGTGGAGCGGGTCCTCATTGCCAACCAGGTCCTGCAGGCGGCCGACCTGGACACCCTGGCCGCCCTCTTGAGGGAGTTTCCCCGGCTGCGGGCATGCTTTCTGGTCGACTCCCGGGAGCAACTGAAGCGGATCGAGCAATGGCGCTCACAGCGGGGCGCGACGACCGTGTTCGACGTGCTTCTGGAATTGGGCATCGAAGGCAAGCGCACCGGCTGCCGCGGCGAAGCCCAGGCCATCGAGGTGGCACGCGCCCTGCGCCAGAGCCCGGCGGTGCGGCTCGTGGGCATCGAGTGCTATGAGGGCGGGCTCGCCACCTGCCAGAGCGAGCAGGACCGCATCGCGGTCGACGCGCTCATGACACGCCTGCACCTGGTGGCCCGGGCCTGCGATGCACAGGACCTGTTCGAGGGCGAGGAAGTACTGGTCACCGCTGGCGGCTCGGCCGTCTTTGACCTGGTGGCCACGCACCTCAAGCCGCAACTGCAACGGCCTGTGCGCGGCATCCTGCGTTCAGGCTGCTACCTGACCCATGACCATGTGCATTACCGGCAGATGCTGCACTGCGTGGGCGAACGCCTGCAACTGCGCGAGACCCTACGTCCCGCGATCGAAATCCTGAGTGTGGTGCAGTCCTGCCCGGAACCGGGCCTGGCCCTGCTGACCATGGGCAAGCGGGATGTCTCATTCGATATGGACCTGCCGGTGCCCCTGTGGCGCGCCAGCGACCCAGACACCCTCACCCCGGTGCCGCAGGACTGGCGCATCACCGCCCTGAACGACCAGCACGCCTACCTGCGGTACGACGACACCACGCACGCGCCGCGCGTGGGAGAAATGGTGGGCAACGGCATCTCACACCCGTGCACCACCTTCGACAAGTGGCGCTGGATGCCGGTCGTGGACGATGCCTACCGAGTGACCGATGCCGTGTCGCTGCATTTCTGAGGAAGTGGCCTGGTCGATACAGGCGGCGCGGCCGCTGCGCCACCCATCCACGGGAAACTACCCATGACCCTCGCAACCGGAAAAGGGTAGCCTTTCCCCCGGAGGAGAGCTGTGCAATGTTGTCCAGCGTCGGGCAGTTTTTAGCTGCCCCCCTACCTGAGTTGAGGAGACAAAACATGGAACGCAGAACCTTCGTTGCCGCTGCCGCCGCCGTGGTCGGTGTACCGTTTGCAGCCCGCGCGCAGACGCCCATCACGCTCAACGGAGCCGTGCAATTCAGCGACGACCACGCCTTCAACAAATCGCTGCTCAAGTTCGAGGAGCTGGTGAAAAAGTATTACGGCAAGCCCATCAATTTCACGCTCCACCGCAACAGTTCCCTCGGGCTGGAAAAGCAATATTTCGAATACATGGCGCAGGGCAAAGCGGTGGACTACGGCATCGTTTCACCCGCGCACATGAGCACCTTCGCCCGGGCTGCACCCTTCATCGATGCCCCCTTTGTCTTCACCGATGTGGGGCACATGAACAAGGTGGTCGCGGCCAACCTGATCAAGCCGATTGCCGACGAGGTCTCGCAAAAGGCGGAAGTGATGCTGATCGGCTATGCAGGCGGTGGCGTACGCAACATCTTTGCCAACAAAGCAATCAAGAACCTGGCGGAAATCCGTGGCCTCAAGGTCCGCGTGCAGGGCGCGCCCATCTGGAGCCGCACCTTCTCGGCCATCGGCATGTCGCCGACCGTCATCGCCTACAACGAGGTCTACAACGCCATCCAGAACAACGTGATCGCCGCCGGCGAGAACGAAGCTGCGGGTGTCGAGGCGATGAAGTTCTATGAGGTCGCGCCTTTCCTGAACATGACGCAGCATGCGGTGTCGATCCGGCCGATCTGCTTTTCGGTCAAGACCTTCAAGACCCTGCCCAAGGACCTGCAGGACGCGATCATGCGCGCCGGTCCGGAGGCTGGCAATTTCGGGCGAGCGCTCGAATCCAGCGAAGAAACCACCAAGCTCGATGCCCTTGAAAAGGGCGGCAAGCTCAAGCGTGTCACCTTCGAGGAACGGCCCCAGATGAAGCGGCTGACCGACCCGGTCATGGCGGCTTACGCCAAGGAGATCGGGGCCGACTCCATCTACGAAAGAATCAGCGCGATCCGTTGACCTGGCTTTTTGAAGCCTGGTCGATCGTTCTTCGTTGAACCCTGAGGAGGCCACTGCGGTCGGTCTGCTTGTGTTTGCCTTTGCCAACAGACCCCCATGTCCTTCTATCGAACGCTGACGGCGCTGTACGCCAGGCTCCTCAATTTCCTGCTTTGCGTCGCCGTAGGCGTGCTGATCATTCCGGTCACGCTCCAGATCGTCTCGCGCTACACGGCCTTGATTCCAAGCTACATCTGGACCGAGGAGATGGCGCGCTTTCTCTTCGTCTGGATGGTCATGATCGGCGCCATGGTTGGAGTTCGTGACAGCTCGCATTTCGTGGTCGATGTGTGGCCGCGCCTGTCGGTCCGCGCGAATGCGGCCCTGCACATCGTGGCCGGCTTGTTCGTGCTGGCCTTCGCATGCGTCTTTCTCTGGGGGGGGTATCTCTTCACCCGCTTCGCCGCGAATCGCATCTCTGAACTGGCCGAACTGCCCCTGTGGATGATTCACGTGGCCTGGCCCGTGGCTGGCATCACCTGGATCCTGTTTCAAGGCGAGCATCTGGTGAATGCTGCAAGGGCACTGGTCACTGGTGTCAATCCTGATGCCCAAGTGGCCCCGAAATTAGAGAGCGCGGTATGAACGCCCTGAGCGCGGGCGATGCGGCCCTGATCCTGTTCGGAATCTTCTTCGGCCTGATGCTGCTGCGTGTGCCAGTTGCATTCGCCTTGGGCCTGGCCTGCGTGCCGGTGTATGTGATCGAGCCGCGGCTCGATGCGCAAGGCCTGGTGCAGGAAACCTTTAACGCCTACAACTCATTCATCCTGCTGGCCGTTCCCTTTTTCCTGCTGACGGCAAACTTAATGAACGTCGGCGGCATCACGGATCGCCTGGTCCGGTTTTCGCGCGCCCTTGTCGGCCACTTCCCTGGGGGGTTGGCGCAGATCAACGTCGTGCTGTCCATCTTCTTTGCCGGCGTGTCCGGCTCGTCCACCGCCGACGCGGCCAGTCAGAGCAAGATCTTCATCGAGGCGCAGACCAAAGAAGGCTACGACGTGAGCTTTTCTGTGGCCATCACCGCCGTGTCGGCTGTGCTGGCAGTGATCGTCCCGCCGTCGATCCTGATGATCGTCTGGGGTGGCGTGCTCCAGGTGTCGATCGGTTCGCTGATGCTCGCCGGCATCGTGCCCGGCGTGCTCATTGGCCTTGCGCAGATGGCCACGGTTCATGCCTACGCCGTCAGGCGCGACTATCCCCGCTATGAACGCGCTTCCTTCATGGAAGCCTTGAAGGCGATGTGGATTGCCATTCCGGCGCTGATGACGCCCTTCATCATCATTGGCGGCAAGATCTTCGGCTGGTTCACCGCAACCGAATCGGCTGCGATCGCCGTGCTCTATGCGGGCGTGCTCACGATAGTGGTCTATCGCGAGATGGGGCTCAAGGGCCTGGGTGAATCCCTGCTGGAGACCGGCAAGCTGTCGGCGATTGCACTTTTTTGCGTGGGCACGGCCAGCGCATTCGGCTGGTTACTGGCCTACTACCAGATCCCCAAGATGCTGCTGGCGGGTGTGTCTGAATGGGGGATGGGGCCCCTGACGACCGGGTTCTTCATCGCGTTCGTGTTTCTGGTGGTCGGGTGCTTCCTGGATGCCATCCCGGCCATCATCATCGTCGGCACCATCTTGCAGCCCCTGGCCCAGAAAGTGGGCATGGACCCCGTGCATTTCGCGATGATCGGCATCGTGTCCCTGGCCTTCGGCCTGGTGACGCCCCCCTACGGACTATGCCTGATGGTGGCGTGTGCGGTCGCCAAGATACGCATGGTCGACGCCATCAAGGACACGATGATCATGCTCGTGCCGATGTTGCTGGTGCTGGCCGCCGTGATCGTCTGGCCGAAGGTGGCGCTTTTTCTGCCGCAGCTGTTTCCGCCGGGTACCTTGTAGCCGTCGGGCGTGCCCCCAGGAAAGGGGCACGGCCCGCCGTATCAGCGCGGCACGATGGACAGGTTGTTGATCTTTTCCTGTGCCTCGACCAGTGAAGGCACGAGCTTGTTGCCGAAACCCAGCGCGCACGCCATCGCCAGGGACTGGTGGGTGGCTTCGCCCATGACGGTCGGGATGTTGAGGTTCTCGGCCATGTGCGTGTAGTAACGCACATCCTTGCGTGCGTTGTTCAGCTCGAACTTCATGCCGTCGAGCGTTCCGTCAAGCGTCTTGCCCATGATCTGGATCAGCCCCGACGCGGCCGGGCCCAGGGACATGAGTGCCAGCAGCTTCTTGAGGTCGACGCCGGCCTTGGTCCCCACCGCGAAGGCCTCGGCCATCGCGTTGCAAGTGGCCTGGACAATGAAATTATTGAGCAGCTTCATCGTGTGGCCCGCGCCCGGGGGCCCCATGTGAAACACGTTCTCGGCAAAAGCCTTGATCAGAGGTTCGACGCGTGCATAGTCCGGGTCTGTCGCGCCAACCATCACGTTGAGCCGTCCGGCTTCGGCTTCAACCGGTGTGCGGGACAGGGGGGCGTCGATGAAGCTGATGCCCTTGGCCGCACAGGCCTCGCGCAGGCGCGCCGTCGAATCGGGTTCAGCCGTCGAGGCGTCGAGGCGTCGATGATGGTCAAGCCAGCACGTGCGCCTTCGAGCAGACCGCCCGGACCCGCGACGACGGCCTCGACTTGCGGCGACCCCGTCACACAGATGAACACGAAGTCGACCCCGGCTGCCATCTGCGCGAACCCCGGCGCCTTCTTGGCGCCTGCGGCCAGCAGGTCGGCCACGCGTTCCTGGTTGCGATGCACCGTGAGGGTCAGCGCATGGCCCTTGGCCAGCAGGTTCTTGGCGATACCGTGGCCCATGAGGCCGGATGCCCCGACAAATCCGATGGATGCCATTTCTTGTCTCCTGTGTGGATGGTGGCTGTTGGCTGCACAAATCGGTCTACTGGCGAGGCAGCTGCGCGATTATCAACCACACGAAAACCACCCTCCCGCATCGGTGGCAGCGCCCTGCCCAAGGCCGAACTCCCCGTACACCAGGTCATTGTGCGCCCCCAGCCCGGGGCCGCTGCGCGGCGCGGGCGGATGGCTACGACTCCGCAGCCACGCGCGCCCACAGCGTGCGAACCTCGTCCTTCATCGTCAGCGCCTCCTGCCAGCGGTCGGACAACTCGTAGCCGTCGACGCCGGTAATGGCGTAGGGCGCAGGCCCCAGTTCGCATAGGAAGGTCAGCGTCGAATGGGCGCTGGCACGGCGCCGCCAACTGCGAAAGCCGAATTCCTGCACATGCTCGATGATCGGCTTGAGTTCATCGACTGTTCCGGGGTAGCACTGCGCCTGCCAGTGCATGCCGTGGGCACGCAGGAAACCCTCGAGCCGCTGCGTGGCCCGATGCTCGAGTTGGGGCGGCGTACCTGCAAAGGCGATGCGCCGGTAGCCTTGCGCCGCCAAGGCCAATGTCATTTGACGAGCCGCCTCAAACCGAGTGGCTCCGGCCAGGATGAAGGGGTCAGTCAGGGCACAAAAGCAAAAACCCCCGCCTGGTCCGAGGCTCTGCGCACCGGTCAGCGATACACCAGGTCTCTGAGGAACAGGCTGATCACTGGAAACGCGGTAATCAAGCTCAGGCAGACCACGATCACCCCTACGAAGGGGAGGATCGCGGGGATGATGCGGTCGTAGCTCATCTTGGCCACGGTACATGCCGCAAACAGGTTCACGCCAAAGGGAGGCGTGATCATCCCGAGCGCAAGGTTCACCACCATGATGATGCCGAAGTGCACCGGGTCGATGCCAAAGCGCTGC
>JBEGVR010000096.1:0-8172 GCA_041178265.1 Pseudomonadota bacterium
TGGCCACCACCGCGGGCGTGAACAGGTGGGCCTTGATCGCCTTGCCTAGCAGCAGCCCCAGCACCACGGCGGGCAGGAAGGCGATCAGCACGTTCAGGGCGAAGCGCTGCGCCTGGCGCTCGGTGGGCAGGGCGCGCACGGTGTCGCGGATCTTGTGCCAGTACACCAGGATCACCGCGAAGATGGCGCCGGTCTGGATGGCGATGTCGAAGACCTTGCCCTTGTCGTCGTCGAACCCGAGCAGCGCGCCTGCCAGGATCAGGTGGCCGGTGCTGGAGACGGGAAGGAATTCGGTCAGGCCTTCGACGATGCCCATGACGGCGGCCTTGACCAGCAAGAGGATGTCCACGCGCGCTCCCTGAAAACGGTGGCGCGATTATCACCGCTGCCCGATCCGGCGCGAGGGCAGAGCCTTTCACTCGTGGCGCAAGGCCTCGATCGGCAGCAGGCGCGCCGCGCGCTGCGCAGGATAGAAACCGAAGAAAACGCCGACGAAGGCCGAGAAGCCCACCGCGAGGACGATGGCCCCGGCCGACATGCTCACTTGCCAGCCCGCGAAATGCGTCACCGCCCAGGTCGCCACCGCACCCAATGCTACGCCGATGGCACCGCCGATCAGACTCAGGGTCACCGCCTCGATCAGGAACTGCATCAGGATGTCGCGCCCGCGGGCGCCCACCGCCATGCGCAGCCCGATCTCGCGGGTGCGCTCGGTCACGCTCACCAGCATGATGTTCATGATGCCGATGCCGCCGATGATCAGGCTGATGCCCGCCACCGCCGCCAGCAGCGTCGTCATCACCCGGCTGGCCGATTCCTGGGCCTGCAGGATCTCGGTGAGGTTGCGCACGGTGAAGGGATCGTCCGCTCCGGGCTGCACCCGGAACCGCTGGCGCAGGAGGTCCTTGATGCCTTCCTCGGCGGCCTTCATGTCCTGACCCTCGCGCACCTTGACGCTGATGGAGCCGATGCGCTTTTGCTTGCCGCCGACGCCACCCTGGATGCGGTTTCGGTAGGTGCTGATCGGAACCAGCACCATGTCGTCCTGGTCCTGCCCCAGCGAGTTCTGGCCCTTTTTCTCCAGCACGCCGATGACGGTGACCGGGATCTTCTTCACCCGGATCACCTGCTCCAGCGGGTCGGCATCGCCAAAGAGCTGCTGCGCCACGGTCTGGCCGATCAGGGCTACCTTGGCAGAACCCGCCACCTCCGCGGCCTCGAAGCCGCGGCCCGCAGCGAGCGGCCAGTCACGCGCCTCGAGGTAGTCGTTCGTGGTGCCGAAGATCGAGGTGCTCCAGTTGGTGTTGCCCACCACCACCTGCGCTCCGGTACGGGAGGTGGGCGCGGCGACCTGCACCTGCGGCACCTCGCGCGCGATGGCGATCGCATCGTCCTCGGTCAGGCCCTGCCCGGTCTGCGCTCCCAGGCGCACGCCACCGGCAGTCACCCCACCAGGCAGCACCAGCATGATGTTGGAACCCAGGCCCTTCATCTGGGCCTGCACCCGTTCGGTGGCGCCGCGGCCCAGGGCGATCATGGTGATCACCGCCGCCACCCCGATGATGATCCCCAGCATGGTCAGCACGCTGCGCAGCTTGTTCGCCGCCAGCGCACGCAAGGCTGAACGCAGGGCGGCCAGGGAGTTCATGTCAGCCCCCACGCTCGGCACTGCGTGTCCTTCACTGCCCCCCGAGGGGGTGCGAGCTTGCTTGGGGCGGCCCGGCGCTGCGCTCTCATATCGCCACCTCCGTGCGCTGGTCCTGGACGACCATGCCGTCACGGAACACGATGCGCCGGCGCGCCCAGGCCGCGACATCGGCCTCGTGCGTAACCAGCACCACGGTGATGCCTTTCGCGTTCAGCTGCGCGAGCAGCCGCATGATGTCCTCGCTGGTCTGCGAATCGAGCGCGCCCGTGGGTTCGTCGGCCAGCACCATCACCGGCTGGTTCACCAGGGCGCGCGCGATCGCCACGCGCTGCTGCTGCCCGCCCGAGAGTTCCGCCGGCGTGTGGCCGGTGCGATCGCCCAGGCCCACCCCGCGCAGCGCCTCCAGCGCACGGGCCTGCCGCTCGGGCGCCGGGACGCCGGCATAGACCAGGGGCAGTTCCACGTTCTCCAGGGCGCTGGTGCGGGGCAGCAGGTTGAACTGCTGGAACACGAAGCCGATGCGGCGGTTGCGGATGGAGGCGAGCTGGTCGGGCCGCATGTCCTGCACCGCCTCCCCGGCCAGGCGGTAGTCGCCCGCGGTGGGCTGGTCCAGGCAGCCCAGGATGTTCATCAGCGTGCTCTTGCCCGAGCCAGAGGCGCCCATGATGGCCACGAAGTCCCCGGCCTCGATATCCAGCGAGACGCCGCGCAGCGCGTGCACGGTCTGCCCCCCCATGGCGTAGACCTTGGTCAGGCCGTGCGCTTCGATCAGGGCCATGTGCCGCGCCTGTCCCTGCGCTCAGAACGTCAGGCGCGGGCCGCCGGACGGGCGGCTGGTCGCCGGGGCGGCGCTGGGGCCGCCCACGCCGGTGATGACGCGCGCGCCCTCCTTCAGCACCTCGGCATCGGGGGAGGCGGGCGTCACCAGCAATTCGGTGGTCGTGCCGTCGGTGATGCCCAGTCGCACGCTGTAGGCACGCGGCTGCCCGCCCTCTGCCAGCAGGTACAACCGTCCGCGCGTGACGACGCGGCCGGCCGCCTCGCTCACCAGGGCGGCGTAGCGCGGTTTCTGCTCCGGAGTCAGCACGTCGCCGATGCGGGCGCGGATGTCGGCGGTGATGCGCTCGCGCGCCCGGGGCCGCTCCTCGGAAGGCAACTCTCGCAGCTGCATGAACCGGGGACGGGCCTCTGCGTAGATGGCGTCGACCTTCTCGGCCTGTTCGGGTGTGAGCTGCAGTTCGGTCACCAGGCGGTTGCGGAATTCGCTGCCGGGCCCACCGGCACCAGCCGGCCCGCCCCGGCCTGCGGCGGCGGAGGCCGGCGCGGCGGGAGCCGCCGTGGAAGCCGTGGCCCCCGCGGGCGCGGCACTGGCCGTCGAAGCGCCAGAGGCTGCCGATGCAGCCGATGCAGCGGGCGCGGGCGGCTCCACGCCCGCGATCCGCACACGCAGCGCCGCGTTGGGCACCTTGAGCACGCGCTCGCGCGCGTCGGTGATTACCCGCACATTGGCCGTCATGCCCGGAAGCAGGCGCCCGCCCGTATTGGAAAAACCCACGACCGCCACATAGGTCACCACGTTGGAGACGTTCAGGGCTGCCTTGCGCACCTGGCGGATCTCGCCCTCGAAGGTCTGGCCAGGAAAGGCGTCGACGGTGAAGGTCGCCTTCTGCCCGGGGCGGATACGGCCGATGTCGCTCTCATCGACGCTGGCCTCCACCTGCATGTCCTGCAGGTTCTGGGCAATCACGAACAGCTCGGGGGCCTGCAGGCTGGCCGCCACGGTCTGTCCCTTTTCCACGGCGCGCTTGATGACGATGCCATTGACCGGCGAGACGATGCGCGTGCGCGCCAGGTCGACCCGCGCCTGCGCCAGGGCCGCCTGGCGCTGGGCCACGTTGGCCTGCGCGCTCTTGACCTGGGCATCAGCCACCCCGAGCTGGGCCTGCGTGGACTTCAGGCTTTCGGCGCTGGTGTTCACCAGGGCCTCGGCCTTCTCCGCTTCGCTCTTGGCGATGAACTCGCGCGCCACCAGCATGTGCTTGCGGTCCAGGTCGCGGCGGGCCTCGGCCAGATCGACCTGGGCGCGCGACACCGCGGCACGGGCCGCGGCCCCGTTGGCCTGGGCGGTGAGGACGCCCGCCTGCGCCGCCTCGACATCGGCCTGGGCCTGGCGCACGCGGTACTGGAAGGTTTCGGGGTCGATCACCGCGATCAGTTGGCCCGCCCGCACCTCGCTGTTGAAATCGACGTACAGGTCCTGGATCTGTCCCGACACCTGGGTACCGACGGACACCTGGGTGACCGGATTCACGGTGCCGGAGGCCGACACCGTGGACTGCAGGGGCCCCTGCTCGATCAGGCCGGTGCGATAGGACACGGGCGGCGTTCGGTCCGACATCCACCAGGCCACGCCACCGGCCACCGCCAGCGCCAGCACCGACAGCACGGCCCCTACCTTCCAGGAGAGCTTGGTCTTCATCGAGGCCATTGTAGGAAGGCTGACAAAGGCCACACAGCTACAACTGTGTCACGTCGGTGAAACCTGGGGCGGATCCGCGGCGCCCGTCCTGCCCTGGCGCCCCCGTCCTACAGGTCCCGCCCCGGCAGGACGATCTACTGGCCGCCGATCACCCCGACTCCCCTGAGTCCCCTCCTCCTCCGGGGTGAGCCGGTCCGGTCCTCCGTCCCGCGACTGGCATGTTGCCCCCGGGTCCCAAGGCCTGGGGGCCTTTTTTTTGGAATTGCCCAGGGGCTTCGGGGGCGCAGATGGAGTAGCGGCCGTCTGCTCCTAGCGCTTATACGAGTCGTCGATCCGGTCCACCCGGCGCACCAGCGCGTCGAAGACGTCCTGGCCAGCGCCAAATCGTGCATCCCACTGCAAGGCGTCGCCCGTGGTCTTGCGCACCACGTCCTCAGGAATGGGAATGGCGGGGCCCAGGGCGGCCTGCGTGACCTGGATCTCGCAGGCGCGCTGCAGGGTCCACAGGCGCACCAGCGCCAGGGGCAGGGTGGGACCCCAGGACAGCAGGCCGTGATTGCGCAGGATCAGGAGCGGGCGCTTGCCCATGGCCTGGAGCAGGCGCGGCGCCTCCTGGGCGTGCACGGTGATGCCCTCGAAGTCGTGGTAGGCCACCATGTCTGCGAGCTGCGCGGAGTAGAAGTTGTTCTGCGCCAGGCCGTCGCGCGTGCAGGCCACCGCCAGGCCGGCGGTGGTGTGCGTGTGCATCACGCAATGCGCCTGGGGCACATGTTCGTGGATCGCCGCGTGCACGGTGAAACCGGCGGGGTTGGCATTCCAGGGGCTGTCCTCGAGCTTGTGGCCCTGCACGTCGATCTTGAGCAGGTTGCTGGCCGTGACCTCGCTGTAATGCAGGCCGAAGGGGTTGATCAGGAAGTGCTTGGGGCCACCGGTCACGCTATCGGGCAGGCGCAGCGTGATGTGGTTGTAGATCATCTCCGTCCACCCCAGCATGTCGAAGATGCGGTAGCAGGCCGCCAGCTGCACGCGCGCGGCGCGTTCGTCCGGGTGCCAGGTCGGGGCGGATGTCATAGGGGCGCTCCTTGCGTCTCGGTGGGGGCTCGCGGGCCGGCTTGAGCGCCCCGGCAGGCAAAGGCGGGAAGCGTCGCTCGGGCTTGACGCCCGAACTTTTACCACAGCCCTGCACTCGGCCCGCCCGCTGCGGGTGGAGCGGGCCTGGCGGGACTTACTGCCCGTGGTTGTGCGACGGTCCCGATTCCCCGGAGTGCCCGTGCCGGTCCCATTTGCCGTGACCGTGACCACGCCCATGGCCGTGCCCGTGGCCGTGACCGGGATGTGGCGGGTGCCAGTGCGGCGGCGCGGGTTGCACGACGTACACCGGCGCGGAATAGACCACGCGGGGCGGGGTATAGACCATGGCCGGCGGGGTGTAGACCATCCGGGGCGGGGCATAGACCGGCGGGGGCAGATTGCTCGCGCCGACAACCACGCCGGGCGCCGGTGTCACGCCGATGGACCAGAAGACGTCGCCATTGGCGCTGGCCGGCACGGCCAGCCAGGCCAGGGACAAGGCGGCCAGGCCACGCAAGGTGGGCAGCAAAGGCCGCGGGACAGGGGTGGATCGCATGGGGTGACTCCTCTTGTTAAGGTGGACGCGGGCCGGCCGCCGACCGGCGTGACCCGCCCCTTCATCTAACGCCCGGCTGGCTCGGCCGTCGACACCCGGCGTGTGAATCGCGTATCCAGACGTAAGGCCATGAGGTCGCCCGCCTAAAATCGAGCGCTTATGACCGCCCCCACCGACACCGCCTCCACCCCGGAGGGCGCCAAGACCAGCAACTTCCTGCGCCAGATCATCGACCGCGACCTGGCTCAAGGCACCTACGCGCAGCGCCGGTGGGCGGGCCAACCGGCGGACGCCGCCACCCACCAGGCGGGCGCCCCCGACCCCGCCCGCATCCGCACGCGCTTTCCGCCCGAGCCCAATGGCTACCTGCACGTGGGCCACGCCAAGAGCATCTGCCTGAACTTCGGCCTGGCGCGCGATTACGGCGGCGTGTGTCACCTGCGCTTTGACGACACCAACCCCGAGAAAGAAGACCAGGAATACGTCGACGGCATCCTGGACGCGGTGCGCTGGCTCGGTTTCTCGTGGGATGCCCACGGCACCTCGCACCTGTACCAGGCCAGCGACTACTTCGGCTTCATGTACCGCGCCGCCGAGTACCTGATCGAAGCCGGCCTGGCCTATGTGGACGAACAGACCCCCGAGCAGATGCGCGCCCACCGCGGCGACTTCGCCAAGCCCGGGATCGACAGTCCCTTTCGCAGCCGGACGCCGCAGGACAACCTCGCGCGCTTTCACCAGATGCGGGGCGGCCAGCTGCCCGATGGTGCCGCGGTTCTGCGTGCCAGGATCGACATGGCCAGCCCCAACCTCAACATGCGTGACCCGGCCCTGTACCGGATCAAGCATGCCGAGCACCACCACACGGGCAGCACCTGGTGCATCTACCCGATGTACACCTTCGCGCATCCCATCGAGGACGCACTGGAGAACATCACCCACAGCATCTGCACGCTCGAATTCGAGGACCAGCGCCCCTTCTACGATTGGCTGCTCGATCGCCTGCGCGAAGGTGGCCTGATCAACACCCCGCAGCCGCGCCAGCACGAATTTGCGCGCCTGAACCTCACCTATGTGGTCACCAGCAAGCGCAAGCTCAAGCAACTGGTGGATGAAAAGCACGTGAGCGGCTGGGACGACCCGCGCATGCCCACCATCGTCGGCCTGCGCCGGCGCGGCTACACGCCAGAGAGCCTGCAGCTCTTTGCCGAGCGCATCGGCGTGACCAAGGCCCAGGGCTGGATCGACTTGAGCACCCTGGAGATCGCGCTGCGCGACGACCTCGACCCGCGCGCAGCGCGAGCGATGGCGGTGCTCGATCCGGTCAAGCTCGTGATCGACAACTGGGACGAAGTCATGGGCCCGGGCCACCTCGAGCCCTGCGTGGCGCCGGTGCATCCCCACCACCCGGAGCGCGGCCAGCGCGAGTTCCGTTTCGGCCGCGAGCTCTGGATCGAGCGCGGCGACTACGAAGCCGCGCCCCCCAAGGGCTACAACCGTCTCTTCCCGGGCAACAAGGTGCGCCTCAAATACGGCTACGTGGTCGAGTGCGTGGGCGCCGACACCGACGCGTCGGGCCAGGTGCAGGCGGTCCACGCGCGCCTGATCCCCGACACCAAGAGCGGCACGCCGGGCAGCGACACCGTCAAGGCCAAGGGCGTGATCACCTGGGTGGGCGCCCGCGACGGCGTGCGCGCCGAGGTGCGCCTGTACGACCGGCTCTTCACCGTGCCGCAGCCTGACACCGGTCAGCAGGATTTCCTGCAGGAGATCAACCCCGACAGCCTGCAGGTGGCTAGCGCCTGGGTCGAGCCCTCATTGGCGCGGGCCCGAGCCGATGACAAGTTCCAGTTCGAGCGGCACGGTTACTTCGTGGCCGACCGTGTTGACCACACGGGCGGCCGCCTGGTGTTCAACCGCACCGCCAGCCTGAAGGACACCTGGGCGAAATAGACGCCGGGGTCTTCAGCGCCCGGCGCGGGCCAGGCGCAATTCGTTCTCGCCCTGGGCGTTGCCGCCCCCGGGCACCGTGTCGCCCGCCCGATCGAGCACCTGCGGCAATTGCGCCGCCAGGTGTTCGTCGGCGTCGGGACCGATGCCCACGTACACCCCGTGCGTGAGCGTGATGTGCGCCGCCTCGAAGGCGCCGGCACCGGCGCACAGCGTGGTGCGGTTGGGCGCGTCCTGGCTGGCCATCACCAGCATCGCCGGCACCACCGCCTCGGGCCCGAAGGCCTGCAGCATGTCCGGCGGAAACAGGTCCTGCGTCATGCGCGTGGCCGCTGTGGGCGCCAGGCAGTTCACGCGGATGTCATGCTTGGCGCCTTCAAGCGCCAGGGTCTGCATCAGGCCCACGAGCGCCAGCTTGGCCGCGCCGTAGTTGGTCTGCCCGAAGTTGCCGTACAGGCCCGTGGACGA
>JBEGVR010000097.1:0-6126 GCA_041178265.1 Pseudomonadota bacterium
TCTCGCGCGGGGTCTTCACTTCGCGCGCGCCCAGGCCCTTCAGGCGCTCGATGGGCGCGCGGTTGCGGTGGCCCATGATGACCAGCTCATAGCCCTTGGTGACCAGGTTCTTGCCCATGCCTTGGCCCATGTAGCCCAGGCCGATGAAGCCGATGACGGGTTTGGTGTCGGACATGCGTGCGGTTCCTTGTGTCGTGGTGGTTGTCGATTTGAAAGGTGAGTGATCTCAGCGCGCGGTCGCCAGCAGCCCGCGTGCGGCCAGGTTGGCGAAGAAGGCCTGCAGGCCGAAGCGCCAGGGCGGCGCCGTTTCGCTGTGGGTGACCGCATTGCACAACTCGCCCAGGTGCGTGCTGCGGATGCGGACGACGTCGCCCAGCTTGTGGGTGAAGCCGGCGCCGGGGCGGTCGCGGTCCTGGATGGGGGCGAACAGGGTGCCGGTGAACAGCAGGAAGCCGTCGGGGTACTGGTGGGCCGCAACCGTCTGCGCTACAAGTTCGGTGGGGTCGCGGCTGATGCGGGCCAGGTTGTTCAGGCCCTGCAGCACGAAGCCGTCGGTGCCGTCCACGCGCAGGTCCACCGTCTCCTGGCGCAGGTCGTCCAGGCTGAAGGTCTCGTCGAACAGGCGGATGAAGGGGCCGATGGCGCAGGAGGCGTTGTTGTCCTTGGCCTTGCCCAGGAGCAGCGCGCTGCGGCCTTCGATGTCACGCAGGTTGACGTCGTTGCCCAGGCTGGCGCCGACAATGCGGCCGCGGCTGTCGACCGCGAGCACGACCTCGGGCTCGGGGTTGTTCCAGGCCGAGTCGCTGCGGATGCCGACCTGCGCGCCGGTGCCGACGGCCGCCAGGACCGGCGCCTTGGTGAAGACTTCGGCGTCGGGGCCGATGCCCACCTCGAGGTACTGCGACCACAGGCCCTGCTCCTGCAGCAGCTTTTTCAGGGCCATGGCCTGGGGTGAGCCCGGGCGCACGGCCTGCAGGTCCTGGCCCACCGAGGCCTCGACCTGCGCGCGGATGGCATTGGCGCGAGCCGCGTCGCCGCCGGCGCGTTCCTCGATCACGCGCTCGATCAGGCTGGTGGCGAAGGTGACGCCAGCGGCCTTGACCACCTGCAGATCGCAGGGCGCGAGGAAATACGCGTGGGCGGCATCGGCTCCCGCCTGCCAGCTGGCGGCGAGCAGGTCCGCCAGGGTGCCCAGGCGCACACCCTTGGCGGCCCGCACGCGGGCCACGGCATCGGGCAGATCCAGCAGGCCGCTCATGGTGGGAAAGGTGGACGAGAGGTCGTACACGCCGTCGGCGCGCACCACGGCCACCGAGGGCCCGGGCACCGTCCCCAGCGGGGACCAGACGCGGGCGAGCAAGGTGCCGGCGCAGCCGTCGTCGGGCAGGCAACGGGAGGGATCGAGTGTCATGGCGGGATCGGCGAAGAATCTGGTCATTCAGGCGGGCGCACCGACCTTGGCTGCAGCCGCCTGGATCTCGGCCCAGGTGCTGGCGTCGATGCGGATGCCCTCGCGCTCGCGCCGCACGCGGGCGGCGCGCTCCGCGTCGCCGGCGACCTGCACCGCGTTCACGCCCTGGGCGGTCGGCGCGCCGCGCAACCAGTCGGTGAAGGCCGCGGTTTCGCGTTCGAAGTCCGCGCGCGTACCCAGGCGGGCCGGGTCGATCAGGATGGTGAGCATGCCGTTGTAGACGGCGCGCTCGCCGCCGTGCGTGCGATGCCAGGTGCCCATGCCGGTGAGTGCGCCCCCCAGCAACTCGCAGGCGGCGGCCAGGCCATAGCCCTTGTGCTCGCCGAAGGTCAGGAGCGCGCCAAACAGGTTGCCGCTGGCGCCGGGCGGCTGCGGGACGACGACGACGCCCGGGTCGGTGGTGGGGTGTCCATCCGGATCGATCACGTGGCCCGGGTCCACCGTGCGGCCCTCGTTGTGGGCGACGCGCATCTTGCCCTGGGCCACGCGGCTGGTGGCGAAATCGAGCACGAAGGGTGGCTGGCCCGCGACCGGGATGCCGATGCAGCAGGGGTTGGTCCCGAAGCGCGCGTCGGCACCGCCCCAGGGAGCAACCACGGGACGGGACGACACGTTGACGAAATGCAGGGACACGAGGCCCGCCTGCACCGCCATCTCGGCCCAGTGGCCGATGCGCCCGAGGTGGTGGGCGTGGGCCAGGGTCATGATGCAGCTGCCGTGGATGCGGGCGCGCTCAATGCCCAGGGCCATGGCCTGCTCGCCCACCACCTGGCCATAGCCACGCTGGCCGTCCAGGCCCAGCAAGGTGCCGGTGTCCAGGGTGACGCGCACGCCGGTGTTGGGTGTGAGCCCGCCTTCCAGGACCGCCTCGACGTAGCGGGGCAGCATGCCCACGCCATGCGAGTCATGGCCGGTGAGGTTGGCCAGCACCAGGTTGGCCGCCACGCTGGCAGCTTCGGCGGGCGCGCTGCCGGCGGCCTGGAGGATCCGCTCGCAGTGGGCGCGAAGCTCGGGCGCGGAGACGACGGTGGCCGCCATCACATCACCGCGCCAAGTTGCCAGGGCACGAACTCGCTCTGGCCGTAGCCATGCAGTTCGCTGCGGGTGCGCTCGCCCGAGGCCACCGCCAGCACCTGCTCGAAGATCTGCTTGCCCATGGCCTCGATGGTGGCGCCGCCGTCGACGATGTCGCCGCAGTTGATATCGATGTCGTCGCCCTGGCGCTTCCACAGCGCGCTGTTGGTGGCGAGCTTGAGCGAGGGCGACGGGATGCAGCCGTAGGCCGAGCCCCGGCCGGTGGTGAAGCACACGATATTGGCGCCGCCGGCCACCTGTCCGGTGGCTGAGACCGGGTCGTAGCCGGGGGTGTCCATGTAGACGAAGCCGCGCGCGCGCACGGGTTCGGCGTATTCGTAGACGGCCTGCAGGTTGGTGGTGCCGCCCTTGGCCACCGCGCCCAGCGATTTTTCAAGGATGGTGGTCAGGCCACCGGCCTTGTTGCCGGGTGAGGGGTTGTTGTTCATTTCGCCGTTGTTGATGCGGGTGTACTCCTCCCACCAGCGGATGCGGGCGATGAGCTTTTCACCCACCTCGCGGCTCACCGCGCGGCGCGTGAGCAGGTGCTCGGCGCCGTAGATCTCGGGGGTTTCGCTGAGGATGGCGCTGCCGCCGTGGGCCACCAGCAGGTCGACCGCCGCGCCCAGCGCCGGGTTGGCGCTGATGCCGGAGTAGCCGTCGGAGCCGCCGCACTGCAGGCCGATGGTGAGGTGTTCGGCGCTGCAGGGTTCGCGCTGGACCGCGTTGGCCTTGGCCAGCATCTCGCGCACCAGCGCGATGCCGTGGTCGACCGTCTTGCGCGTGCCGCCGGTGTCCTGGATGTTGAACACGCGCAGGTTGTCGCCTTCGCGCAGGCCGCCATGGGCCAGCCAGGCGCTGATCTGGTTGGACTCGCAGCCCAGGCCCACCACCAGGACGCCCGCGAAGTTGGCGTGCGTGGCGTAGCCGGTGAGCGTGCGCTCGAGCACCTGCATGCCCAGGCCCTCGGTGGCCATGCCGCATCCGGTGCCGTGCGTGAGGGCCACCACGCCGTCCACGTTCGGGAAGTCGGCCAGAGCCTGCGGGTGGGCCTGACGCGAGAAATGGTCGGCGATGGCGCGGGCAGCGGTGGCCGAGCAGTTCACGCTGGAGAGAATGCCGATGTAGTTGCGGGTGGCCACGCGCCCGTCCGCGCGCCGGATGCCCTGGAAGGTGGCCTGGCGCCGCGCCGGCGCCGGCTTGACGTCGGCGCCGAAGGCGTAGTCACGCTCGAAGTCGCCCATGATCAGGTTGTGCGTGTGCACATGTTCGCCGGCGGCGATGGGCTTGCTGGCAAAGCCGATGATCTGGTTGTAGCGGCGCACCGGCTCGCCCGTTGCGATGGCGCGGGTGGCGACCTTGTGCCCGGGCGGCACCAGCCCCTTGACCACCACCGATTCGGCGGGGGTGCCGCCCACGAGCTGGCTGCGGGCGATGAGGACGTCGTCCTGGGGATGAAGGCGGATGAAGGGGGTCATGCGGGGTCGGGCAAGCGAGAGGCGCGGGGCTCAATAGAACATCTTGGGCAGCCACAGCACCAGCTGCGGAAAGTAGGTGATGACGCCCAGCGACAGCAGCAGCGGCACCAGCCAGGGCAGGATGGCCACGGTGGTGCGTTCCACCGAGAGTTTGGCCACCCGCGCCAGCACGAACAGCACCATGCCCATGGGCGGGTGCAGCAGGCCGATCATCAGGTTCAACACCATCACCAGGCCGAAGTGCACGAGGTCGATACCCAGTTGCTGGCAGATCGGCACCAGGATAGGCACCAGGATGGTGATGGCGGCGGTGGGCTCCAGGAAGCAGCCCACAAACAGCATCAGCAGGTTGGCCAGGAGCAGAAAGACCCAGGGGTCGCGGGTAAAGCCCAGCACCCACTGCGAGATGGCGCTGGTGACCCCGGTGGCGGTGAGCATCCAGCCGAAGATGCTGGCGGCCGACACGATCAGCAGCACGGTGGCCGTGGTTTCCACGGTGTCCAGGCTGATCTTCACGAACATGCGCCAGTTCAGGGTGCCATACCACAGGAAGCCCAGGACCAGCGCCCAGAGGCAGGCGGCGATGGCCCCCTCGGTGGGGGTGAAGATGCCAGTGGTCATGCCACCGATCAGGAGCACTGGGGTCATGATCGGGAGCACCGCCTGAAACTTGAACACCTTGTCCATAACGAACAGCAGCGCCAGACCGGCGACGACGGTGGGCTGAGGCGGCAGGCCCAGGCGGGTGATGGCGACCCAAAGCAGCAGGGGCCAGCCGATCACGATGGCCGTCTCGGCCAGGGCCTTGGCCACGCGTGGCCACTCGAAACGGATGTCTCCGCCCCACCCGTTCTTGTGGGCGAAGTAGGCGACGGTGAGCATCATCAGAACCGCCATCAGGATCCCGGGCAGCAGGCCCGCCAGGAACAGCGCACCGACGCTGACGTTGGCCATCATTCCGTAGATCACGAAGGGCAGGCTCGGCGGAATGATCGGGCCCAGGGTGGCCGAGGCGGCAGTCACGCCGACCGCGAATTCGGTGCTGTAGCCATGGTCCTTCATGGCCTTGATCTCGATGGTGCCCAGGCCCGCGGCATCGGCGATGGCGGTGCCGCTCATGCCGGCAAAGACCACCGAACCCACCACGTTCACATGGCCCAGGCCGCCCCGCAACCAGCCCACCAAGGCCAACGCGTAGTTGTAGATGCGGTTGGTGATGCCGGCGTTGTTCATCAGGTTGCCAGCCAGGATGAAGAAGGGAACGGCCAGCAGCGGAAAGCTGTCGATGCCACCCACCATGCGGTGGATCACCGCGAAGGCCGGCATGTTGCCGGACCAGAAGATGTACAGGAGCGCGGAGCCGGCCATCGCGATGGCCACCGGAATGCCACCGCTCATGAGAAGCAGGAAGATGACTTTGAGCATGGGGTACTGCGGTGAAGGGCGCCGGCGGGTTCAGCGGTCGTCCATGGTGGACTCGGGCCGCTCAAGGACGGAGTAGCCGCGGCGCCGGTGCACCAGGGCCACCTGCACCGAGCGCACCGCCATGGCGGCGAATCCCAGCATGACCACGCCATAGAGCCAGCTCATGGGAACGTCCACCATCGTCATGCGGGTCGTGCCGCCCAGTCGCACCATCAGCATCACGGTGAGGACGGCCGCGGCCACGAAGAAGGCGACGCGCAGCAGGTCCACCAGCGTGGACGCGACCCGGGCGAGGCCGGCGGGCATGTAGCGGTAGAAGAAATCGACCTGGATGTGGTTGTTCTTGATCACGCCGATGGTGGCGCCGGTGAAGACGGTGGCGATCAGCAGGTAGCGCGCGATCTCCTCGGTCCAGGAGGCCGAGTCATTGAGCACGTAGCGGGTGAAGAACTGGTAGAAGACGGTGAGGCCCAGGATCCAGAAAAAGCCCACGGCCACCCAGGCCTCGAGAGGCGTGCCAGAGAGGTCGACCTCCTGGTCCTGCGCATGGAACTGGCCGTCTTCGCCCATCACGCGGGGCAGGTCATCGATGCTGGACATGGGGGAGCCTTTGCGCGGGGGTGATACGTCGGGAGAACACGAAGAACCACGGGCCCGCGGGCGGCCTTGCGCCCCTCG
>JBEGVR010000098.1:0-6851 GCA_041178265.1 Pseudomonadota bacterium
TGTTCAAGGGCAAGCGCGTGGCGGTGATCGGCGGGGGCAACTCGGGCGTCGAGGCGGCCATCGACCTGGCCGGCTTGGTGGCGCACGTGACACTGATCGAGTTCGACATGCAGCTGCGCGCCGACGCGGTGCTGCAACGCAAGCTCGAGACCCTGTCCAACGTGACCGTGATCCGCCACGCGCAGACCAGCGAGATCACCGGCGACGGCCAGAAGGTCCATGGCCTGCGCTACACCGACCGTGCGACGGGCCAGAGCCACGACGTGGCACTGGAAGGCGTGTTCGTGCAGATCGGCCTGGTGCCCAACACCGACTGGCTCAAGGGCACGCTGGAGTTGTCAAGGCACGGCGAGATCGTGGTGGACGCGAGGGGACAGACGTCCGTGCCAGGTGTGTTCGCTGCCGGTGATGCGACCACGGTGCCGTTCAAGCAGATCATCATCGCTGCCGGAGAAGGCGCGAAGGCCGCCCTGGGCGCCTTCGACCACTTGATCCGCACGCCGGCGCCCGAGGCCGTGGCCGCCTGAGCGCGCATGAGGGCGTAACAGCTTGCCACGATCCTTCGACAAGCGGCCCGATGCGCTCGCGCCCGCGTGAGAATGATCGACCACTTGTCGGAGGATCCATGCAAGGCGACCCGAAAATCATCCACCACCTGCAGGCCCAGTTACGCAACGAACTGACAGCCACCAACCAGTACTTCCTGCATTACCGCATCCTCAAGCACTGGGGTTTTGATCGCCTCGCCAAGCGCGAGTACGACGAGTCCATCTGCGAGATGAAGCATGCAGACCGACTCATGGCCCGCATCCTGATGCTGGGAGGCCTGCCCAACTTGCAGGACCTGGGCAAGCTGCTCGTGGGCGAGGACGTGGCCGAGATCCTGAACTGCGACTTGCGGGCCGAGCGTGCGGCGCAGATCACAGTCAAGGAAGGCATCCTGCAGTGCGAGGCCGTGCGCGATTACGTGTCCCGCGAGCTACTCGAGGGCATTCTGGGCGACACCGAGGACCACATCGATTTCCTGGAAACCCAGCTCGATCTCGTGAACAAGGTGGGGCTGCCGAATTACCTGCAGTCGCAGATGGGCGAGGCCGCCTGACCGCCCGGGCTGTGCAGGTCCAGGCGTGGGACGAGGCAGAGGCCTCAGATCTTCTTGCAAATGATATCGATTCTCATTTATGATTGGACCGGCAAGCCCGCCCTGTCTACCGTGCCGTCTGCTCATGATCGTTTGCGTCTGCCATCAGGTCTCCGACCGGGACATCACCCGCCAAGTCCGGGCGGGCCTGGATTTCAGCGACCTCCAGCTTGAACTGGGGGTTGCCACCCAATGCGGTCGCTGCGAGGGCTGTGCCCGCGACATGGTCCGCCTGTGCCAGGTCCCCCAGCCCGCCCCGCGCCAGCGCCCGCCCAGCCCTCTGTTTGCTTGCGCGGCCACTTCCGCTTCGCCATGGTCGCCGGCCTGATCCTGTGCGCCAGCCTGGTCGCCCTGGCCGCGCTGTGGGCACTGCAGGGTGGACGTCCACGTAAACTGCGCTGACCAGATTCCCCCACGCCACCTCCTTGCCTGCGATACGCCCACTTTTCGCGATCACCGCCTGCGTGGCACTGGTGCATGTGGCCGCCCTCTGGGCCTTGCACGCGGGCCTGCAGCGGCCGGCGGGACCAGCCGCGATGGCTGTGACCCTGATGGCCGAGCGGCCGCTGGAGGCGGGCGCGACAGCTCCCTCACCGAGACCACCGGACGCCCAGCTTCCACAGGCGGCAGCGGACGCGAGGCGCTTCGCACCGCGCACGCCGACCTCACCCTTACCGGCACCGGGGGCTGCCCAGGCGCCACCACTGACCATGATGCCCAACACGATGTCCGCCACGGCGGCGCCCGCAGCGGCACCGGCTGCAACGCCATCGGCCGCATCGTCCTCCGGCGACGCACCCTCCGTGTCGGCGAACGCCGGCTCCCAGCCTGCGGCGGCGGCCCCCGGCCTTGCGCCCGAGCGCATCGAATGGCCCTCGAGCGACGCCGATTACCTGCGTAACCCCCGGCCCACCTACCCGCCCCTGAGCCGCCGTCTGGGCGAACAGGGCAAGGTCGTCGTGCGCGTGCTGATTGGCGCCGACGGATCGCCGCAGAAAGCGCAGGTCCATCAGTCCAGCGGCCATGACCGGTTGGACCAGGCCGCCCTGGCCACGGTGCTGGCGTGGCGCTACATCCCCGGCAAGCGCGCCGGCATGCCTGAGGCGATGTGGTTCAACGTCCCGATCAATTTCGTCCTGGAGTGAGGAGGCGCACGCAGCGCCCCGCCGGGGCAAGCCGACGCCAACGGTCAGAGCCCGATCGCGGCGATGCCCGCGCGGGCGACCTGGGCGTCCTCGCTGGATTTGACCCCGCTCACGCCCACGGCGCCCAGGCAGGTGCCGTCCTTGATGATCGGGACGCCGCCTTCGAGCATGCCGCGGATCTCGGGAGCGCTCAGGAAGGACACCCGGCCCCCGTTAATCACCTCTTCGTAAACGCGGGATTCGCGCCGCCCCAGGGCCGCCGTATGGGCCTTGGCCGGGGCGATGTGGGCTGAGATCGGGGGGGCGCCGTCCAGGCGCTGCAGCCACAACAGGTGGCCGCCGGCATCGGCGATGGCGATGGTCACGGCCCATTGGTTCTTGAGGGCCTCGGCTTCAGCGGCGGCGGCGATGGCCTTGATGTCGGCCAGTTCCAGGAAATGTGTGGATTTCATGAGGGTCAAGCATAGCTTGTGGCCCAAGTCCATTGAACGAATCTAGAATGCGCCCATCTGAGTGCAAACTCATCACAAGGAGAGCTGTCATGAACGACCAAGTACAAACCGCCGAATATGGTTACGCCTTGCCCGCAGCGCAGCGCAATCGCGTCCTGCGCAATACCTACTGGCTGCTGGCCCTGAGCCTGCTACCCACGGTGCTGGGTGCCTGGCTGGGGGTGGCTACGGGGATCACGCGCAGCCTGTCGGGTGGCGTGGGCCTGATCGTGTTCCTGGTGGGCGCGTTCGGCTTCCTGTACGCCATCGAAAAGACCAAGAACTCCGCCGCCGGTGTTCCGGTGCTTCTGGGCTTCACCTTCTTCATGGGGCTGATGCTCTCTCGCATGATCGCGATGGTGCTGGGCTTCTCCAATGGCGCCAGCCTGGTGATGACCGCGTTCGCCGGCACGGCGGGCGTGTTCTTCGTGATGGCCAGCCTGGCCACCGTGATCAAGCGCGATCTTTCCGGCATGGGCAAGTTCCTGTTCGTGGGCGCGCTGGCCGTGATGATCGGCAGCATCATCAACGTGTTCGTGGGCTCCACCGTGGGCATGCTGGTGATCAGCGTGATGGTGATCGGCATCTTCAGCGCCTACATGCTGTACGACATCAAGCAGATCATCGACGGCGGTGAAACCAACTACGTCTCTGCCACGCTGGCCCTGTACCTGGACATCTTCAACGTGTTCCAGGGATTGCTGGCGCTGCTGGGGCTGACCAGCGGGAACAACGACTGACCCGGTTTCTTTCGGGGACATGATGGGGGGCCTTCGGGGCCCCTTTTCGTTTGGCCTGCAGCGCGCTGGGTGGGTGGCATGGGTTCGGGGGCGCCTATGCCGGGCTGAGGAACGGAGCAACGGGCGGAAAAGAAGCGCGCATGTTTGAGCCCGCCCGGCGCGTTGCAGACCCAAGAGGGAGGCCCAGGACCCGCCTCAGCCCACCCGCTCGAACACCGCCATCGACTCGACATGCGCCGTGTGCGGGAACATGTTCACCACCCCCGCCGCAACGCATCGATAACCCGCCTGGTGCACCAGCAGCCCCGCGTCGCGAGCCAGGGTGGCCGGGTTGCAGCTGACGTAGACGATACGCCCCGGCGGCGTCCATCCTGGCGCCAGCGACGGATCCTGGTGGATATCCGCCAGGGCCTTGGTCAGTGCGAAGGCCCCTTCGCGCGGCGGATCGACCAGCCATTTGTGGGCAACCCCGTCGGCAGCCAGCAGGGCCGGCGTCATCTCGAACAGGTTGCGCGCGACGAACTGTGTGGGGGCGATCGTGCGGGCGCGATTCTTCTCGAGGTTCTCGCGCGAGCGTGCGACCAGCGCCTCGCTGCCCTCGATCCCCAACACCTCACCGGCCCGCGTGGCCAGCGGCAGCGTGAAATTGCCCAGGCCACAGAACCAGTCGATCACACGTTCTTGGCGACCCGGCGCCAGCAGCTGCAGCGCCTGCGACACCAGCACCTGGTTGATGAAAGGATTGACCTGGGTGAAGTCGGTGGGCCTGAACGGCATGGTGATGCCGAACTCGGGCAGCGTGTAGGCCAGCTGCGGACCCGCATCGAGCAGATGCACCGTGTCGGGCCCCTTGGGCTGCAGCCACCACTGCACGCCCCGGTGGTCGGCGGCGAAGGCACGCAAGAGGGCGTTATCGCCCGCGGACAAGGGTTCGAGGTGACGCAGCACCAGGGCGATCACCGGCTCGGACGGATCCGCCGCATCGACACCGCAGGCCAGCTCGATCTGCGGACAGGTCTCGATGGCGTCCATGCTGCCGACCAGGGCGCGCAGCGGCAGCAGCAGGTCGCTCACCTCGCGGGGCACCACATGGCACTCGCGGATGTCGGCCACGTAGCGGCTCTTGCGCTCATGGAAACCCACCAGCACCGCCCCCTTCTTGCGAACATGCCGCACCGAGAAGCGCGCGCGCCAGCGATAGCCCCAGGCAGGCCCCTCAATGGGGCGCAGCACGGTCTCGGGCTTGACCTTGCCCAAGTGCCAGAGGTTGTCCTCCAGCGCGCGCTGCTTGACGGCCACCTGTGCGCCGACATGCAGGTGCTGCATCTTGCAGCCGCCACAGGCGCCTTCATGCAGACCGAAATGCGGGCAGCGCGGGATGACGCGCTGCGACGACTGGCGGTGAATGGCCGTGAGCGAGGCCTGTTCCCAGTTGTTCTTCTTGCGGTGGACATTGGCCGAGACCCACTCGGTGGGCAGGGCACCGTCGATGAACACCACCTTGCCATCCGGGCGGCGAGCCACGCCCTGGGCGTCGATGTCCAGGGCATCCACGGCCAGCCAGCCCTCAGGCAATTCAACGGGGTTCACAGGGCTGTCTGCTTGCAATGACATCGCGTGATTGTCCCCTACCGAGCGCGTGCCGCACCCGGGGCCATCGGTTTTCGTAACATCGGCCTGCTGCAGTCACAGGAGATCCCATGCCCCAGCATCCGAAATATTCCAACAGCCCCAGCCGCGACCTTCAAGGCCTCTACCAGCTGCTCGATGACATGGAGCGCTTTGGATTCGTCCAAGAAGAAATCCACCAGTACCTGGACGTCGTGATGTCCGAGCTCTACCCGCAGGCCACCCGCGAGCTGATACAGCAGGAATCGGGCAGTGAAAGGGAAGCAGTCGAAGAAGACTTCACTTTCGTGCCGGGCGCCAGCGCCCTCTTTCACTACGTCGACGCCGGCGAGCAGCCGCAATTTATCCAGGACCTGCGCAACCTCATCGCCCATTGCATGTCCTCCGATACCTGGAGCACGGACGGCGTGGCCGACACGATCCGCAGCGAGCGGAACATCGAGTACTACCGCTACCACGTGATGCTCGTCGAGGACACCGGCACGCTGGAGCGCTATCGGCACTCTCGCCGCACCGTCTGGTTTCCCAGCGAGATCACGCCGGTGCGCCCAGGCCCCTACGAGATCTCGCCGACGGAATACGACCCGAAGCACGGGGGCTTCGCCTACTGGGACGGCAAGCGCTGGTATGCGTCCCGGGTGCTGCTGGCCGATTGCCTCGCGCAACCCAGGGCCGACGACGAGGTGGCGCGCTGGGACTACTGCTGGCGCGGCTTCCTGAACGCGCAGGACTGAGCGGCGCGCGGGGTCGACTCAGACCCAGGCGGCCAGGTACTCCTGCCAATGCGCCTCCTGGGGCGCCAGGCCAGCCAGCGTGGACTTCACGCGCTCGATCTCCTGCGCGTATTCGGTCTCGGTCAGGCCACCGCGCAGCATCTGGTAGCGGCAGTACACGAGGTAGGTGTTCATCACGTCGGTCTCGCAGTAGCGGCGGATGTCCTCGAGCTTGCCTTCGCGGTACGCGGTATACACCTGCGAGCCGTCCATCCCCAGCTTGCCGGGGAAGCCGCACAACTTGGCCATCGCGTCCAACGGCGCGTTGGCGCGCGGCTGGTACAGGGCCAGGACATCCATCAGGTCCAGGTGGCGATGGTGGTAGCGGCCGATGTAGTTGTTCCACTTGAACTCGCGGTCGTCCTCGCCCTGGTCCCAGAACTTGGACGCCACCAGGCCGTGGCGCAGCGCGCGGTAATTGAGCACCGGCAGGTCGAAGCCGCCGCCGTTCCAGCTCACGAGCTGCGGCACGTGCTTTTCCAGGGTGTTGAAGAACTGCTGGATCACCTTGGCTTCGCTGGCGCCATCGCGGTCCACGAAGGAGTGCACACGCAGGCCGTCGCTGCCGCGGAACACCGCGCTGATCACGAGCACCCTCTGCAGGTGATGCGGCATGAAGTCGCTCTGGCCCTTGTCCTTGCGCTCCTGGACCCAGGCCTCGTAGACCTGGTCGTCGCTGGCCTCGGGCGCATCGCTGCGCGTGGCGCGCAGGCCGGCGATGTCCGGGATGGATTCGATGTCGAAGACGAGGACGGGCCAGCTCATGGCATTGCTTTCGTGGAGGAAAAACGAATCAGACCGCGGACAGCAGCACCACGGCGCGCGCCTCGATGCTGCGGCCCTCGCCCACCGGGCCCATCTTCTCGGCGGTCTTGGCCTTGACGTTGACCTGCGAGACATCGATGGCCAGCACCTGGGCGATGCGCGCGCGC
>JBEGVR010000099.1:0-11373 GCA_041178265.1 Pseudomonadota bacterium
CTGACCAACTTCCGTGTCAGCGGCAAGGAAGATGCGATCAAGATCACGCCGCCGATCCAGCTCACGCTGGAATACGGTGTGGAATTCATCGAGGACGACGAACTGGTGGAAATCACGCCGAAGTCCATCCGGCTGCGCAAGCGCCATCTGAAGGAACACGAGCGCAAGCGCGCCGCGCGCGAAAATCCATAGCCCACCCCCGAAGCGCCTTCGGCGCCTCCCCCTCAAGGGGGCGGCACCAGCAGCCCGGCAAAGCCGGTTCCGCGGTGGCCCCGCATTGAACCCCTTAACCGGCGAGCGCCGCCTTCACTGCCGCCGCCACCTGCCCCATGTCGGCCTTGCCTGCCAGGCGGGTCTTGACCGCGCCCATGACCTTGCCCATGTCGCCGGGGCCGGTGGCGTCCAGTTCGGCCACGATGGCGCGCACTTGGGCGGCCACTTCGTCGGCCGACAGGCGTGCCGGCAGGTACACCTGCAGCACCGCCATCTCGGCGGCTTCCTTGTCGGCCAGGTCCTGGCGCTGGGCCTTCTGGAAGGCCTCGATACTGTCCTTGCGCTGCTTGATCAGCTTGTCGACGATGGCGATGACGCTGGTGTCATCCAGTTCGACACGGTCGTCCACCTCTTTTTGCTTGATGGCGGCGGTGAGCATGCGGATGGCGCCCAGGCGCTCGCTGTCCTTGGCGCGCATGGCGGCCTTCATGTCGTCGGTGATGCGTGTTTTCAGGGACATGGTGGGGGGTCCTTTCAAATCAAAACAAAAGCCCGCGCGGGCGTCCCCGGGCGGGCTTGAAGTCGTGCGGCCTGACGGCGCGCAGCGGCCGGGGAAGCTCAGTACAGCTTCTTGGGCAGCTGCATGCTGCGCACGCGCTTGTAGTGGCGCTTGACGGCGGCGGCCTTCTTGCGCTTGCGCTCGGCGGTGGGCTTTTCGTAAAACTCGCGGGCGCGCAGCTCGGTCAGCAGGCCGAGTTTCTCGATGGTGCGCTTGAAGCGGCGCAGGGCCACGTCGAAGGGCTCGTTTTCTTTGACACGAATGGTCGTCATGCGTTTTTTTCGATCCAATTGGATGCTGCAAGAAGATCGGGCTTGCAGCGGGGTGCCCCGGCTCAAAAGGTGATCAGGCCGCCGGGGGATTGCCAGCAAAGCCCGAGATTATAGCCCTCCCGGATCGGGGGGCAAGCCGGGGCCCGGGCAGCCCTCAGGCGGGGCGGGCCGACCGCTGCGCCAGGCCCTGGGCACAGGCCCAGCCGCTGGACCAGGCCCACTGGAAGTTGTAGCCCCCCAGCCACCCGGTGATGTCCACCACCTCGCCGATGAAATACAGCCCCGGCTGGGTGGATTCCAGGGTTTGCTGGGAGAGGGCCCGGGTGTCCACGCCGCCGGCCGTCACCTCGGCCTTCTTGTAGCCCTCGGTGCCGGTGGGCACCAGCTCCCAGGCCGACAGGCGCGCCGCCAGGGCGGCCAGGGCCTTGTCCGGGGCCTCGTGGATGGGGCGCTGCCAGGCCGGGTCCTGCGCCGTCCAGGCGTCGGCCAGCCGCGCGGGTACGTGGGCCGCCAGTTCCTTGGGGATGCGCTTGCGCGAAGTCGCCTTTGCCTGCAGGAGGGCGTCGGCCAGCCCGGCGCCAGGCGCCAGGTCCAGGCGAACCGGCGTGCCAGGCTGCCAGTAGCTGGAAATCTGCAGGACCCCGGGTCCCGAGAGGCCCCGGTGCGTGAACAGCAGGTCTTCGTCGAACGCGACGCGTGCTTTCTTCGCCCCGGTTTCGATCCGCACCGGCAGCGACAGCCCCGCCAGCTGCGCGTAGGGCGCCCAGGCCTGGCCGTCAAAGGTCAGGGGTACCAGGGCCGGGCGAGGCTCCACCACCGGCAGGCCGAACTGGCGGGCGATGCGGTAGCCGAAGTCGCTGGCCCCGATCTGGGGAATGGACAGGCCGCCGGTGGCCACCACCACCTGTACCGATTGCACGGCGCCGCGGTCGGTGTCGATTTCGTAGCCGCCAGCGCCGGCGGTGCGCACGGCGTGCACGGTGCAGGGTTGCCAGCGTTGCACGCCACCGGCCTCGCATTCGGCCAGCAGCATGCGGATGAAATCCTCCGAGGAGCGGTCGCCAAACAGCTGGCCCTTGTGCTTCTCGTGGAAGGGGATCTGGTGGCGTTTCACCAGGTCGATGAAGTCCTGCGCGGTGTAGCGCGAAAGCGCCGAGCGGCAGAACTGCGGGTTCTGGCCCAGGAAGTGGCGGTGCGGCGCACGCGGGTCCAGGTCGCGGTTGGTGAAGTTGCAGCGCCCGCCGCCAGCGATGCGCACCTTCTCGGCCACCTTGGCCCCATGGTCGATGATCAGCACCTTCAGCCCCCGCTGGCCGGCGACACCGGCACAGAACAAACCGGCGGCGCCGGCGCCGATCACGACGGCGTCGAAGGAGGACATGGGGTGGGGTGTACGTCGGATGCGAGGCGGGCGGGCAGTGTAGCGCCGGGGCCAGGAAGGCCCGGACTGGTCAGCGCAGTTTCAATGAGTGGAATTCTTTGTGTCTACATTGCCGGGCTTTGAAAGACACCCGGAGGCCATGCATGCCACGTACCCCCAGAACCCACCCCGCTTCGGCCCAGCGACGGCCGCTCACGCCCCAGCCCGCATCCCGGGGCCCGGGCCCGCGCGGACCCGTCAGGACACCCGCCCAGATCGCGCCATCCCCCAGGCTCGCGCCATCCCCCAGACCGGCCTGGAACCCCCCCGCCGGGCCGCCAGACCTGGACGCGTTCGTCGCCCGCTTCCCGGCGGCACTGGCCCATCGCGCCAGGGACCTCGCGAAACGCGCCGGCACGGAACCGGTGCGCTTGTCGGTGAGTGCCGCGGCGCCCGACGTCCCGCGCCAGCCCCGGGACACGATGGATCTGGCGGGCCTCCTGCGGGTGTACGAAGCCGCCGTTGCGCCGTCCTGCATGGCGGACCACGAACGCACCTTGACGACGCTGGAGGCGCTCGTGACGGCCCGGGTCCAGCCCGATGAATTGGCCGAATTGATCGCCCGCGGCCAGGCGCGAGACGCCTGGCGCGCCGTCGCCAGCGCGGAACTGGTGTACGCGCTCAGCTTCGGCGCCGCCGGCGCGACCGGCCTGAGCCTGGCCGAACAGCCCCTGCTCCAGGGGGCGCCCCAGGGGCCGGCCGCCAGCGGGCTGGTCCAGGATCTCAATGCCTCGACGGCCTTCATGCTGACGGGCGGGATCATCGCGGCGGGCGGTGAGGCGGCGCACGCTGCCGTCCGCGAGGGCAAGATGGGGCCGCGCTACAACCGGGCGGTGCTGGATGCCGACAAGGCTTGCATGCCCTACGCCGAATCCCGGGCCGGCCAGACCACGCAAGGCCTGTCGGCGCTGCCCTTCGGGCTGCTGTATGCGGCGGACCATGTGGCGCGGCACTGGCTGCCGACCCCGCCTTCGGTGCGGCTGGTGGCCGGGGCGGGCGCCGCAGCCCTGTCCGCCCTGTACAAGCTGAACGCCGCCACCCGCGACGGCGCGCACCTGGACCCCACCTGGCTGGACGCTTCCACGCCGCAGAAGGCGCAGGCCATGGAGCGCGCGATCGACGACCTGCGCCAGGGACGCTGGGCGGCGAGCAAGGGGTACTGCGCGAACCACCTGCTGCCGGGCCTGACGGCCATGGCCGGACAGGTGCTCTCCGAGCCAGGTGTGGTCCGGATGGTGGGTCGTCTTGCGGCCGCCAGCGTGGCACGTGCCGGCGTAGCCCTCGCGGCTGCCACCGGCACCGCCGGCAACCTCTATGCCCGGCTGGCGTCCGAGGCCTGGCTGGGACTCAGTTGGGGCACCCTCAGCACCTGGCCCCAGCGCCTGCTGGCGGGTGCTGCACGGGGCCATGCTCGGGAGTCCGGAGCGTCTGCCGCGTCTCCTGCATCCATCAAGGCGGTGGTGCCTTACCCCTTGCAGCCCGCAGGCGCGCTCCGCTGATCCGGCGCGCCTTCAGCGGCCCACTGCCTGCTGCTGCGTCCACGGGATGCGGGCCGCCGCAACACCGGCCATCACATTCCCCACCACGATCACCGACGGACTGCCCAGGCCCTCGCGCGCGATCGTGGCGGCCAGATCACCGAGCGTGGTGCCCGCATGCCGCTGCTGCGGCAGGCTGGCGTGCTGGATGACGGCGGCCGGCGTGCCCGCTGGCAGGCCCTGAAGCAGGCCCTGTGCGATCGCGTCGATGCCGCTCACGCCCATGTAGATCACCAGCGTGAGCCGCGCGTCGCGGGCCGTGGTGGCGAGCTGGGCCCAGTCGGGGCCGTCATCGTCGGGCCGCGCGTGGCCAGTCACGAACACCACGCCGTGGGCGTGGTCCCGGTGCGTGAGCGGCACGCCCAGCGCGGTGACCGCAGCCAGTCCGGCGGTGATGCCGTTGATCACGCGCACGCGGATGCCGGCGGCCTGCAGGTGCTCCACTTCCTCGCCGCCGCGCCCGAAGATGAAGGGGTCGCCGCCCTTGAGGCGCACCACCGTCTCGCCC
This sequence comes from Pseudomonadota bacterium, assembly GCA_041178265.1. Classification (GTDB taxonomy): domain Bacteria; phylum Pseudomonadota; class Gammaproteobacteria; order Burkholderiales; family Burkholderiaceae_C; genus Ramlibacter. Next base: position 4,511 of record JBEGVR010000099.1, read on the forward strand.
TCGCGGGCGGCGGTGACCATCAGCTTCTCGATGAACGCCTGCGGCGTGCTCTTGCACCCCCCGCGCTTGCCCACGTGCACGACGCGCGCGCCCGGCGGCGCCAGGGCCACGATGTCGTCACTCACCAGGTCGTCCACGAACAGCACGCTGGCCGCGCCGATGGCGCGCGCCGCCTTCAGCGTGAGCAGCTCAGGGTCGCCGGGGCCGGCGCCCACGAGGGTGACGGTGCCGGGAGCGGGCAGTGCGTGGGTGTGTGGCATGGTGGTTCAGGCATTTTGCAGGTGGCGTGCCAGTCGCACGATGTGTGCCACCTGCGTGTCGATCGGCGCCGGGCAGGGCAGGCGGTCGGCCATCACGTCGCGGATGTAGGCGGCGGTGGTGGCGGCGTCGATCTGGGTGGGCAGTTGGGGCAGTGCGGTGAGGGAGCCTTTCTGTCCTTCTTCGAGCACGATGCGCTCGCCGCGGATGTAACCGTCCATCTGCGGCAAGCGTCGGGCATCGGCCACGACCTCGCCTTCGGTGCCGCGCAGAAGCAGCGCAGTGGTCTGCATGCGCTTGAACACCTGGGCCATCGACAGCGCGTATTCGGGGTGCGTGTAGCTGCTCACGATGACGGCAGCGCCCGCGCCCGGGTTCATCAGCTTGACCAGGCTGTGCGCGCTATTGCGCAGGCCCACGGCGCGCCGCACCTCCAGCAGGCGCTGCAGGCCCGGGCACAGCACCACGGTGGGCAGGTAGGCCACCTCGCCGCCCGCCACCGGGCCGACGGCCTGCCAAGGCGGCAGGTCCAGCGCCTGCATCACGTCGGCCACGGTGACGCGGGCATCTTCCGTGGGCGTGCCGTGCACCAGCACGGGCAGGCCCGCCTGCGCCACGCGCAGGGCCAGCAATGGCGTGAGCACTGGCAGCCTGCGCGCGCCGTTGTAGCTGGGAATCACCACCAGGGGCTGCGCGCCGGCCGGCACGCGCGCCATGCGCTGCGCGGTGGCATCGAGGAAACCCGCCATCTCGTCGGCGGTCTCGCCCTTGATCCGCATGGCCAGGCAGAAAGCGCCCACCTCCAGGTCGCTTACCGTGCCATCAAGCAACTGCCCGAACAAGTCGGTGGCCTGCGCGCGCGTGAGGGCGCGCGCGCCCTCCTTGCCGCGGCCGATGTCCTTGATGTAGTGGCTGATGCTGCCCATGGCGCGATTGTCCGGGAAGCCTCATGACTTTCAGCGATAAGCTGATTCAAGCTTCGGGGTCATGCGGTGGCAGTGTCGGGCCCACCTACACTGCGGGCATGCGGGTCCTGGGCATCGAATCTTCCTGTGACGAAACCGGCGTCGCCCTGGTCGAGGCCGGGGGCGCCGGCGTGCCGCGCCTGCTGGCGCACGCGCTGCATAGCCAGGCGGCCATGCACCAGGCTTATGGGGGCGTGGTGCCCGAGCTCGCCAGCCGCGACCATATCCGTCGCATCCTGCCCCTGGCCACCGAGGTGATGGCGCGCGCGGCCTGTGCGCTGGACCAGGTCGACGTGGTGGCCTACACCCGCGGCCCGGGACTGGCCGGGGCGCTGCTCGTGGGCGCGGGGGTGGGTTGCGCCCTGGGCGCGGCGCTGGGCAAGCCGGTGATCGGGGTGCACCACCTGGAGGGGCACCTGCTGTCACCCTTTCTGAGTGCCGACGCGCCTGAATTTCCCTTCGTGGCCCTGCTGGTGTCCGGTGGCCATACCCAGTTGATGCGGGTGGATGGCGTGGGCCGCTACGCCCTCCTGGGCGAGACGATCGATGATGCGGCGGGTGAGGCCTTTGACAAATCCGCCAAGTTGCTCGGCCTGGGCTACCCCGGCGGGCCGGCGCTGTCGCGGCTGGCGCAGCAGGGCGACCCCCAGGCCTTCAAGCTGCCCCGGCCGCTGCTGCATAGCGGCGACCTGGATTTTTCGTTCGCGGGCCTCAAGACCGCGGTGCTCACGCAATGCAAGAAGCTGGGTGAGCTCTTGCCGGAGCGCGCAGCGGACCTGGCGGCCTCGACCGAGGCCGCCATTGTCGAAGTGCTGGTGAAGAAATCGGTGGTGGCTCTGGACCACACGGGCCTTGATCGCCTGGTGGTGGCGGGCGGCGTGGGCGCCAACCGCCTGCTGCGCGAGCACCTGAATGCCGCCTGTGCGCGCCGCAGCGTGCGGGTGCACTACCCCGAGTTGGACCTGTGCACCGACAACGGCGCCATGATCGCCATGGCCGCCGCGATGCGCCTGCAGGCGGGCGTGCAGCAGGCCGACACCGCCTACGCCTTCAATGTGCGCCCGCGCTGGCCGCTGCACGACCTGACGTCGTGAGGGCCGCGCGTTCTTGGCGGCGAAGCCTTAAAGCAGCTTGATCTCGCGCGCCTGGCTCACCGGCGCGGGCTTGGCCAGTGTGAGCGTGAGCACGCCGTTTTCCAGCTTGGCCTGGGTGGCTTCCACGTCGATCTCCTGCGGCAGCTCGTAGGCGGCCTTGTAGGTGCGCGGCGCCTCGGGGCGGGTCTCGATGCGCACGATGGCGCCTTCGACCTGGATACGCAGGTCCTCGCGCGTGACGCCGGGCATGTCCAGGCTGACGGTCCAGGCCTTGTCGTCTTCCTTCATCTGCAGGCCGGTTGTGGCGGACGGCGCGAAGAAGTGGTCCTGGACAAAGCGCTGGAAGCTGCGATCAAAGGAATGCAGGGCGGGAGTGCGGACGACGGGTGCGAAGAACATGGTTTCTCTCCTCAGAAAAAATGCGGGGGGTGGCACGTACACTGCGCGGCGGCCGATAGCTGGCCTTCGCGCCTGTTCATGATGTGTGACCAGGCCTGGACTTTTTCAAGGGAGAAAACGTGAGCGATCAAAAACACCGCCGCAGTATCTTGAAAACCCTCGCCGCGACGCTATGTGCTAGCGCCGTGGCCTTGCCCGCCGGCGCGCAGGTGGCCTCGGCGCCAGCCCCCGCCGGCGCTCCGATCCGCATCGCCATGATCGAGGGCCTCTCGGGCCCCTTTGCCAACACCGGCGAAGCGGTGATCCGCAACCTGGCCTGGGCCATTGAGCGCGTGAACCAGCGTGGCGGCGTACGCATCGCCGGCGCTGCCCGTCCCTTGGCGCTGGAACGCTACGACAGCAAGGGCCAGGCCGAAGAGGCCCTGTCGGCGCTGCGCGCTGCCCTCGACGACGGCGCCCGCATCGTGGTGCAGGGCAATTCCTCCGCAGTGGCCGCGGCGCTCATCGACGCCATCAACAAGCATAACGAGCGCGAACCGCAGCGGCGCGTGGTGTTCCTCAATTACTCGGCGGTCGACCCGATCCTCACCAACGAGAAATGCAGCTTCTGGCACTTCCGCTTCGACGCCCATGCCGATATGCGCATGGCGGCCCTCATGCGCGTGCTCAAGGACGACCGCGCGGTGGAAAGCATCTACCTGATCGGGCAGGACTACAGCTTTGGACAGGCGGTGCTGCGCGAGGCGCGCCGCCAGCTGGCGGCGCAGCGACCCGACGTCAAGGTGGTCGGCGAGGAACTGCACCCCCTGGGCCGCGTGAAGGACTTCCTGCCCTACGCCACGAAGCTCAAGGCCAGTGGCGCGCAGGCGGTGATCACGGGCAACTGGGGCAATGACCTCACCCTGCTGGTGAAGGCGGCGCGCGAGGTCGGCTACGACGGCAAGTTCTACACCTTCTACGGCAATGCGCTGGGTGCGCCCGCCGCCATCGGCGACGCCGGCATCGGCCGCGTGATTGCGGTGGCCGACTGGTTGCCCAACCTGCCTGGCGCGCAGAACGAGGCCTTCTACCGCGCCTTCCGCCAGCGTTTCCCCAAGCCCCAGGACGACTACGTCCACATGCGCATGCAACTGATGGTCGAGGCCCTGGCCCAGGCGATCGAGCGGGCGGGCAGCACCGAGGCTGGCGCCATCGCCACGCAGCTGGAGCGCGCGCGTCCCGAACTCTTTGGCCAGAAGGGCGCGATGCGCGCCACCGACCACCAGTTCCAGCAGCCGCTGGTGGTGGGCGTCATGGACCGCCAGGGCGCGCCGGGCGCGAAGTTCGACGTCGAGGGCTCGGGCTACGGCTTTCGGGTGATCCAGGTCGTCTCGCCCGATGATGCGCAACTGCCCACGACCTGCCGCATGATCCGGCCTGCGGCCTGATTGCCGGGCCTGCGCCTGTCCTGCCAATCCACCACCTGCCAAGAACCGCCATGCGTCCTGCCATCCAGAACCTTGAAGCCTCCAAGATCCGCGAGGTGGCCAATGCGGGCCTGGGTCGCAGCGACGTGCTGGCCTTCTGGTTCGGCGAGAGCGACGAGGCTACGCCTGATTTCATCCGCGAGGCGGCCATCGCGTCGCTGCGCGCGGGCGAGACCTTCTACGCGCACAACCTGGGCCTGCCCGAGTTGCGCGAGGCCGTGGCGGGCTACACCTCGCGCCTGCACCGGCCGGTCGATGCCGGGCGCATCGCCATCACCTCCGGGGGCGTCAGCGCCCTGATGCTGGCGGTGCAGGCGCTGGTGGACGCGGGCGATGAGGTGGTGGTGGTCACCCCGACCTGGCCCAACCTGACCGCCCAGCCCCTGATCATGGGCGCCCGCCTGCGCACCGTGCCCCTGCGCCCGGTGGCGGGGGCCTGGACCCTGGACCTGCCGGCCCTGCTGGCGGCGATCACGCCTGCGACCCGCCTGCTGGTGGTCAACGCCCCCAACAACCCCACCGGCTGGACGCTCACGCACGACGAGCAGCGCGCCATCCTGGACCACTGCCGCCAGACCGGCACCTGGATCCTGGCCGACGAGGTGTATGAGCGGCTGTATTACGAGGACGCAGGCAGCGCTTCGGGGGGCATCAGTCCGGCGCCGGGCCGCCCCAAGCCGGACGCCCCGCTGGGGAGGGAGGCGCGAAGCGCTTCGGGGGGCATCAGTCCGGCGCCGGGCCGCCCCAAGCCGGACGCCCCCCTCGGGGGGGAGGCGCGAAGCGCTTCGGGGGGCATTTCCAGCGCCCCGAGTTTTCTTGACGTCGCCCACCCCGACGACCGCCTCGTCGTCGCGCACAGCTTCTCCAAGAGCTTCCTCATGACCGGCTGGCGCCTGGGGTGGCTGGTGATGCCCCCGACGATGGTGGACGCCATGGGCAAGCTGATCGAGTTCAACACCTCCTGCGCCAGCACCTTCACCCAGCGCGCCGCCGTCGTGGCCTTGGCGCGCACCGACGAGGTCACGCCCCGGGTGGTGGCCCACCTGAAGGCCTGCCGCGACACGCTGGTGCCCCTGCTGCAGGCCGTGCCTGGGGTGGACCTCGCCCCGGCGCGGGGCGGCATGTATGCTTTTTTCCGACTGGAGGGCCACCCGGACTCCCTGGCCACCGCCAAGCGCCTGGTCGCCGAGGCGGGCCTGGGACTGGCCCCGGGCAGTGCCTTCGCCCCCGAGGCCGAGGGCTGGCTGCGCTGGTGCTTCGCCTCCAGGGACCTGGCGCGCCTGTCCCAGGGGGTGGAGCGCCTGCAGGCCTGGCTGGCTGGCCCCGGTCGGCTATAATTTCGGGGTTGTCCCGCCTGAGCACTTGCAAGGGCAGTGCATCACCGCACACTCCCGTGCACACGTTGGGGCCGCGTTCCAGCCTCCAACGCAAGTTCAAATATTCAAGGAATCCCATGACCGCCATCAACACGGCCGAGGTCGTCAAGACCCATGCCCGCGCTGCCAACGACACCGGCAGCCCCGAAGTCCAGGTCGCCCTGCTGACCGCCCGGATCAACGAGCTGACCCCCCACTTCAAGACCCATGCCAAGGACCACCATGGCCGCCGCGGCCTGCTGCGCATGGTCAATCGCCGCAAGAGCCTTCTGGCGTACCTGAAAGACAAGGACGCCGACCGCTACACCGCGCTGATTGCCAAGCTGGGCCTGCGCAAATAAACACTGAATCCATGAAGCGCGCCTGAGTTAGTCCTCACTAGCTCAGGCGCGTTTTACTTCGGAGACCCGACGACGAATACGCGCTGTGTCATTCCACCAGCGGCCCCCGCGGCCCGGCCCCTGATGGAATGGCATCGTGTTCGGCACAAGGCTCCCTCACCCTAGAAGCCAAAGAAAGCACGCCATGAGCATATTCAACAAAGTCACCAAGACCTTCCAGTGGGGCCAGCACACGGTCACCCTGGAAACCGGCGAAATTGCCCGCCAGGCCACCGGCGCGGTGCTGGTCAACATCGACGACACCGTGGTCCTGGCCACCGTGGTCGCCTCCAAGTCGGCCAAGCCGGGGCAGGACTTCTTCCCCCTGACCGTCGACTACATCGAGAAGACCTACGCCGCCGGCAAGATTCCCGGCAGCTTCTTCAAGCGCGAAGCCAAGCCCTCCGAGCTCGAGACCCTCACCTCGCGCCTGATTGACCGCCCGATCCGCCCGCTGTTCCCCGAGGGCTTCCTGAACGAAGTGCACGTGGTGATCCACACCGTCTCCCTCAACCCCGAAGTCGACGCCGACATCGCCGCCATGATCGGCACCAGCGCCGCGCTGGCCATCTCCGGCATTCCCTTCGCCGGCCCGATCGGCGCCGCGCGCGTGGGCTACATCAACGGTGAATACATCCTGAACCCGGGCCAGACCCAGCGCAAGGACTCCCAATTGGACCTGGTGGTCGCTGGCACTGAAGCCGCCGTGCTGATGGTCGAGTCTGAGGCGCAGCAGCTGCCTGAAGAAATCATGCTCGGTGCCGTGGTCTTCGGCCACGACCAGGGCAAGATCGCCATCAACGCCATCCACGACCTGGTGCGTGACGCCGGCAAGCCCGCCTGGGACTGGCAGCCGCCTGCCAAGGACGAGCCCTTCATCGCCAAGGTCACCGCCCTGGCCGTTGACAAGCTGCGCGCCGCCTAC
>JBEGVR010000100.1:0-9712 GCA_041178265.1 Pseudomonadota bacterium
CGGGGTGAGCATCAACAAAGAAGAATTCACCGTCGACCGCACCACCGGCGCCTTCGAGCAATCCCTGGGCATCACCGACGGCCGCACGGTCAAACTGATTCGCGGCACCTGCGCCAAGGTGATCAAGCCGCCGTTCTGACGCGCGGCCTGCAGGCGTGGTTCTCGTCGACCTGCGCTGGCACGCCCGGGCCCTGCTCGCCCAGGCGCGCTGGCGGCGCACGCAGATCGACATCGCCCGCTGGCTGGCCCAGGCCCCGGGTGGCTTCGACGACCTGCTCCTTTTCGGAGCCAGCGCCGGCTGGATGATGGACGACGCGTTCCTGGCGCGCTTTCGCCGCATCGACGCCGTCGACTTCGAGTGGGCGGCTTCCCCGCTGTTCCGCCTGCGCCACGCGGGGACGCTCCTATCGCGCCGCATCCGCGTCACCTTCCACCGCCTGGAGGCCCTGGACAACCTGGAGCACCTGCTCGCCCTGCGGCCGCAGGCGCTGGTGCTGTTCGACAACATCCTGGGGCAGTACACCCTCACCTGCCCCGATATCGCGCGCGTCGAACGCACCCTGGGCGGCCTGCAGCGGCGCCTGCGCGGACGTGCCTGGGGCTCCCTCCACGACGCCCTCTCAGGTCCCGGCCGGCGCCTGCGCACGGGGTTGCAGCCAGCATCCCTGGCCCTGCCCGCCGGCGCCCCCTGGCCTGACGACCACCTGCTGGCCCAGGTCGGCGGACAGGGCACCTGGCGCGACCACCTCACGCGCCAGGTGCTGCCCGCCGCCGCGTCCACCCTGATTCCCTGGCAGCTCACGCCCGGCTACTGGCACTGGCTGCAGGCGGGCTGGGTCACGCGTTAGACTTCACGCCCCCCGCTGCACCGCGCCTGCCCCCCGGGGCCGCACGGTGCTTCAGCCTCTGGATCCACACCACGAACCGCTGAAAAGAGAGTGCCCCATGGCCAAGAAAGTATTCATCAAGACCTTCGGCTGCCAGATGAACGAGTACGACTCGGACAAGATGGCCGACGTCATGCAAGCCGCCGAGGGCTACGAGCCCACCCAGGACGTCGAGGAAGCCGACCTGATCCTGTTCAACACCTGCTCGGTGCGCGAAAAGGCACAAGAGAAAGTCTTCTCAGACCTGGGCCGGGTCAAGCACCTGAAGGCCCGTGGCGCGATCATCGGCGTGGGCGGCTGCGTGGCCAGCCAGGAGGGCGCCGCCATCATCGAGCGAGCACCCTATGTCGACCTGGTCTTCGGTCCCCAGACCCTGCACCGCCTTCCCGAGCTGCTGGCGCGCCGCGAAAGTGAGCAGCGCCCCCAGGTGGACATCAGCTTTCCCGAGATCGAGAAATTCGACCACCTGCCCCCCGCGCGCGTCGAGGGCGCCACCGCCTTCGTGAGCATCATGGAAGGCTGCAGCAAGTACTGCAGCTACTGCGTGGTGCCCTACACCCGCGGAGAAGAGGTCTCGCGCCCCTTCGACGACGTCCTCACCGAAGTCGCCGGCCTGGCCGCCCAGGGCGTGCGCGAAGTGACGCTGCTGGGGCAGAACGTCAATGCCTACCGCGGCAAGATGGGCGACACGTCCGAGATCGCCGACTTCGCGCTGTTGATCGAGTACGTCGCCGAGATCCCCGGCATCGCGCGGATCCGCTACACCACCAGCCACCCGAATGAATTCACGCCGCGGCTGATCGACACCTACGCGCGCGTGCCCCAGCTCGTGAGCCACCTGCACCTGCCGGTGCAGCATGGGAGCGACCGCATCCTCATGGCGATGAAGCGGGGCTACACCGCCATGGAATACAAAAGCACCATCCGCAAGCTGCGCGCCATCCGCCCGCAGCTGGCCCTGTCCAGCGATTTCATCGTGGGCTTCCCTGGCGAGACCGAGGACGATTTCCAGAAGATGATGAAGCTGATCGAGGATGTGGGCTACGACACCAGCTTCAGCTTTATCTTCAGCCCCCGCCCCGGCACGCCCGCCGCCCAGTTGCACGACGACACGCCCCACGAGGTGAAGCTGCGCCGCCTGCAGCACCTGCAGGCCGTGATCGAGGACAACGTGCGCGGCATCAGCGCCAGCCGGGTGGGCTCGGTGCAGAAGGTGCTGGTGGAGGGCCCCTCACGCAAGGACCCGTCCGAGCTCTCAGGCCGCACCGAGTGCAACCGCGTGGTGAACTTCAAGGCCCCTGCGCGCCTGGTGGGCCAGATGGTGGACATCAGCATCACCGAGGCCTACCCGCATTCGCTGCGGGGTGAGGTGGTGACGGCCTAGAACCTGGGCATCCCCTTCATGCCCCCCATGCGCTTCATCATCTTCATCAGGCCGCCGCCCTTCATCTTCTTCATCATCCCCTGCATCTGCTCGAACTCGTTGAGCAGGCGGTTGACTTCCTGCACCTGAACCCCCGCGCCGGCGGCAATGCGGCGTTTGCGGGTGGCCTTGATCAGGTCGGGCTTGCGGCGCTCCAGCGCCGTCATGCTGCAGATGATGCCCTCCTTGCGGCGGATGTCGCGTTCGGCCTTGTCCATGTCGACCTGGCCGGCCTTGGCCTGCATCTGCGCGGGCAGCTTGTCCATTAATTGCGACAGGCCGCCCATTTTCTTCATCTGCTGCAACTGCGCCAGGAAGTCGTTGAGATCGAAGCCCTCGCCGCTCTTGACCTTGGCCGCCAGCTTCTGGGCGGACTCCATGTCCACGCCCGCCTGCACCTGTTCGACCAGGGCCACGATGTCGCCCATGCCCAGGATGCGCCCGGCGTGGCGCTCGGCGTCGAACACCTCCAGCCCGTCGATCTTCTCGGACACGCCGGCGAACTTGATCGGCACGCCCGTCACCTGCCGCACCGACAGCGCTGCGCCCCCGCGTGAATCGCCATCGGTCTTGGTCAGGACGATGCCCGTGAGCGGCAGGGCCTCCTTGAAGGCGCGTGCGGTGTTCACCGCGTCCTGGCCCTGCATGGCGTCGACCACGAACAGCGTCTCCACCGGGTTCAGGGCGGTGTGCAGCTCCTGGATCTCGCGCATCAGCGCCTCGTCAATGGCCAGGCGGCCGGCGGTGTCCACCAGCAGCACGTCGAAGTAATGGCGTCTGGCGTGATCGAGCGCCGCGCGCGCGATGTCCAGGGGTTTCTGGTCGGGACTGCTCGGGAACCACTCGGCGCCGGCCTGGGCCGTCACCGTCTTGAGCTGCTCGATGGCGGCAGGCCGGTACACGTCACCCGACACCGTCAGCACCTTCTTCTTGCGCTTTTCAATGAGGTGGCGCGCCAGCTTGGCGGTGGTGGTGGTCTTGCCCGCGCCCTGCAGGCCGGCCATGAGGATCACGGCCGGGGGCTGCGCCGCCAGGTTGATGTCGGCCACGCCCTCGCCCATGGTGGCCACCAGCTCATGGTGCACGATGCCCACCAGCGCCTGTCCGGGATTGAGCGACCCCGCCACCTCCTGGCCCAGCGCCTTGTCCTTGACCCGTGCGATGAAATCGCGCACCACGGGCAGGGCCACGTCGGCTTCGAGCAGGGCCATGCGCACCTCGCGCAGCATGTCCTGCACGTTGCCCTCGGTGATGCGGGCCTGGCCCCGCATTTCCTTGACCAGGCGCGAAAGTTTGTCGGAGAGGGCTGAGGCCATGAAGATAAACTGCGAAACCATGATTTTATCCAGCGCATCCCCGGCCAGCCTGGTGCTCACGCTGGCCGCGGCCGCCGCCTACGCGATCCCCGCCGCGGCCGCTGCGCGCCTGTCCGACCAGGCCGCGCGCCTGGCCCTGCAGGCCGCCTGGGTGCTGCATGCTGGGGTGCTGGCCTGGTCGCTCCTGGGCGATGCGCCCCGCTTCGGCTTCGCGCCGGCCCTGTCGGTGACCGCCTGGCTGGTGCTCACGGTCTACGCAATCGAGCGCCAGATGTTCCCCCAGCTGCGCGCCCGCTGGGCCCTGGCCGGCCTGGGCGCGGCCGCCGTGCTCCTGGCGCTGGTGTTCCCGGGCACGCCCCTGCATGTCTCGGCCTCGCCCTGGCTGCCCCTGCACTGGGCCCTGGGCATCGCCTCCTATGGCCTCTTCGGCGCCGCCGTCGCCCATGCCTGGCTGATGATGCGCGCCGAGCGCCACATCCGCCAGGCCACCGATTCGCACGCGGGCGTACCCCTGCTCACCCTGGAGCGCCTGACCTTCCGCTTCGTCACCGGCGGCTTCGTGCTGCTCTCGGCCACGCTCCTGGCCGGCACGGTATTCGGCGCCTCGGGCTGGCGCTGGGACCACAAGACCATCTTTTCCTTGCTGGCGTGGTTCGCCTTCGCCCTGCTCCTGCTGGGGCGGGCGCGCTTTGGCTGGCGCGGTCGCAAGGCGGTGCGCATTCTCTACACAGGCTCCCTGCTGCTGCTGCTGGCCTATGTGGGCTCGCGCTTCGTACTTGAAGTGATTTTGGGGCGCACGGCATGAAATACCTGGTCCTGGTCGCCATCCTGGCGGTGGTGTACCTGCTGTGGCGGGCGCAGCAACGCCGGCAGGACGCGGCCTCCGCGCGTTCCTCCGAACGCCCGCCCGCCCCGCCACCGGCCGATCCCACCTTGCCGCAGGACATGGTGCGATGCCCGGTCTGCGCGGTGCACCTGCCCCGCAACGAAGCGGTGGCCGACCCCCAGGGTCGCCTGTATTGCTCGCCGGAGCACCGCGCGAGCGGCGACCGTTAGGCCGGCAGCCCCCGCATGGCCCGTCCGCCCGAGGCCCCAGGCTGCGACGCCCTCTGGCACGGCGGCTGGTACCGCTTTGCCCGGCGTGCCGACTCGCCCAATTTCGGTCCACGGCCCGAGGGCACGCAGGTCGACCTGATCGTGGTGCACTCGATCAGCCTGCCGCCGGGGCACTATGGCGGCGACGAGGTCCAGCAGCTGTTTTGCAACGCCCTCGACTGGGACGCCCACCCTTATTTCCAGTCCATCCGCGGGCTGAAGGTGTCCGCCCACTTCTATGTGCGACGCGGCGGCGAGCTGTGGCAGTTCGTCAGCTGCGACCAGCGCGCCTGGCACGCCGGCGCCTCCAGCCACCTGGGGCGTGACCACTGCAACGACTTCTCGGTCGGCATCGAGCTCGAGGGCCTGGAGGGTCAGCCCTTCGAGCCCGCGCAGTACGAGGCCCTGGCCAGCCTGTCCGCCGCCATCGCCCAGGCCTACCCGATCCGCCACATGGCCGGCCACGAGCACATCGCGCCGGGCCGCAAGGGGGATCCGGGCGCGGCCTTCGACTGGCCGGCCCTGCACCGCAGCCTGGGCTGGCCGCCCGCGTGGTTTCCGCGATGAACTTTGGTTTTCCAGCCCCGCGGCGGGGCCCGGGAAAAGTCAGGAGTCAATAGCGCGAACACTACATCTAGTGGCTTGCCATGGCCTCAGACCCTAGATATAGTGTCTAGCGCACACCTGAAGATTCAGAAAAACGGAGCGCGCGCCCCGCGCGCGCAGCGCTCCCGAGACAAAAGACAACACCGACAAGAGGACCCATGCAGACAGCCCAGAGCTCCCCCGCCGCGCCCCCCCTCGCCAGCGCCGTTCCCCTCCCCTCGGGCACCCGCACCCTCGCAGGCAGCACCGGCCACGCCCTGGCCCATTACCAGATCATCCGTCGCAATGGCTCCGTCGTCCCCTTCGAGCCGGACAAGATCGCCATCGCCATGATGAAGGCCTTCCTCGCGGTGCACGGCACCCAGGGGGCTGCCTCCGCCAGCGTGCGAGAAACCGTTGACGTCCTCACCCAGGCCGTGGTGCGCGCACTGGTGCGCTCGCGCCCGGGCGGCGGCACCTTCCACATCGAGGACGTGCAGGACCAGGCCGAACTGGGCCTCATGCGCGGCGGCCACCACGAGATCGCCCGCGCCTACGTGCTCTATCGCGAGCGTCGCGCCCAGGAACGCGCCGCCAAGCAGACCGAGGCCGCTCCGCCCCAGGCGCCCACGCTGCACGTCACCGACCGCGGCCAGCGCGTCCCCCTGGACATCGCCTACCTGAAGAACCTGATCACCAGCGCCTGCGCCGGCCTGGGCGCCGACGTCAAGCCCGACCCCATCGTCGCCGAGACCATGCGCAACCTGTACGATGGCGTGCCGATCGACGAGGTGTACAAGGCCTCCATCCTGGCCGCCCGCACCCTGATCGAAAAAGACCCCGACTACACCTACGCCACGGCCCGCCTGCTGCTGCACACGATCTTCAAGGAGATCCTGAGCCTGGACCTCACCCCGGCCGAGGCCGCCGCCAGCTACGCCGGCTACTTTCCCGGCTTCATCAAGAAGGGCGTGGACAACGAGCTGCTCCACCCCGACATGCTCCAGTACGACCTGGCCCGCCTGGGCGCCGCCCTCAAGCCCGAGCGTGACCTGCAGTTCGACTACCTGGGCCTGCAGACCCTCTACGACCGCTACTTCCTGCACGTGCGCAAGACCCGCATTGAGCTGCCGCAGGCCTTCTTCATGCGCGTCGCCATGGGCCTGGCCCTCAATGAAATCGACCGCGAAGCCCGCGCCATCGAGTTCTACGAGGTGCTTTCCAGCTTCGACTTCATGTCGTCCACGCCCACCCTGTTCAACTCGGGCACCCTGCGTTCGCAGCTGTCGTCGTGCTACCTGACCACGGTGCCCGACGACCTGGACGGCATCTACGAATCCATCAAGGAAAACGCCCTGCTGTCCAAGTTCGCCGGCGGCCTGGGCAACGACTGGACCCGCGTGCGCGCCCTGGGCTCCCACATCAAGGGCACCAACGGCGAGTCGCAGGGCGTCGTCCCCTTCCTGAAGGTGGTCAACGACACCGCGGTGGCCGTCAACCAGGGCGGCAAGCGCAAGGGCGCGGTCTGCACCTACCTGGAGACCTGGCACCTGGATATCGAGGAATTCCTCGAGCTGCGCAAGAACACCGGTGACGACCGCCGCCGCACCCACGACATGAACACGGCCAACTGGATCCCCGACCTGTTCATGCGCCGGGTGATCGAAAAGGGCGAGTGGACCCTGTTCTCCCCTTCCACCTGCCCCGACCTGCACGACCTGTTCGGCGTCGACTTCGAAAAGGCCTACGTGGCCTACGAAGAAAAGGCCAAGCGCGGCGAGATCAAGCCGTCCAAGACGGTCCAGGCAGCCGACATGTGGCGCAAGATGCTCACCATGCTGTTCGAGACCGGCCACCCCTGGATCACCTACAAGGACGCCTGCAACGTGCGCTCGCCCCAGCAGCACGTCGGCGTGGTGCACTCGTCCAACCTGTGCACCGAGATCACCCTGAACACCAGCGACACCGAAACGGCCGTCTGCAACCTGGGCTCGATCAACCTGCGCCAGCACCTGAAGGACGGCGGAATCGACCACGACAAGTTGAAGCGCACCATCGCCACGGCGATGCGCATGCTCGATAACGTCATCGACATCAACTACTACGCCGTCAAGAAGGCCCGCGACTCCAACCTGCGTCACCGCCCGGTCGGCCTGGGGATCATGGCCTTCCAGGACGCCCTCTACGAGCTGCGCGTGCCCTACGCCTCCCAGGAGGCCGTCGAGTTCGCCGACAAGTCCATGGAGGCCGTCTGCTACCACGCCTACTGGGCGTCCACCGAGCTGTCCAAGGAGCGTGGCCGCTACACCAGCTACAAGGGGTCGCTCTGGGACCAGGGCATCCTGCCCCCGGACACCCTGGACCTGCTGGCCAAGGCCCGGGGCGGCTTTGTCGAAGTCGACCGCTCGGCGTCCCTGGACTGGGACGCCCTGCGCAAGAAGATCGCCAAGGACGGCATGCGCAACTCCAATTGCGTGGCCATCGCCCCCACCGCCACCATCTCCAACATCATCGGGGTGGACGCCTCCATCGAGCCGTGCTTTGGCAACCTCTCGGTCAAGTCCAACCTCTCCGGCGAGTTCACCGTCATCAACCACTACCTGGTGCGTGACTTGAAGCGCCTGGGCCTGTGGGACGACGTCATGGTCATGGACCTCAAGCACTTCGACGGGTCCCTGCGCCCCATCGACCGCGTGCCCCAGGAGATCAAGGCCCTCTACGCCACGGCCTTCGAGGTCGAGACCACCTGGCTGGTCGAGGCCGCCGCCCGCCGCCAGAAATGGATCGACCAGGCGCAGTCCCTGAACATCTACATGGCCGGCGTCTCGGGCAAGAAGCTCGATGACACCTACAAGCTGGCCTGGATCCGGGGCCTGAAGACCACCTACTACCTGCGCACGATCAGCGCCACGCAGACCGAAAAATCCACCGTGACCTCGGGCCGCCTGAACGCGGTGTCCTCAGGCGACGCGCCGCAAGGCCAGGGCATGAGCGCCCTGGAGGCCACCGCCGTTGCCGCGCGGGCGCAAATGGATGCTGCCGCCCCCGCCACCGACATCAAGTTTTGCGGAGTCGACGACCCCACCTGCGAAGCCTGCCAGTGACGCGCCGCGCGGACGATCTGTCGGAGTTCTCCGACAGGTCACCGACGCAATTGAGCAACAAAATCGGGCGGCGATGTGAATGGACACTTTGCATTTCATGTCGCTGCTCTCATAATCCGAGCATTGGAAAACGTATGTTGACCTGGGACGAAGACGTCAAACCCGCACCGCAAATGCCACCCCCCGGCGGACTGCCTGGCAGCCGTGAGGGCTTCGCTTCCTTCACGGATTCCTTTTCCGACATCCAGCTGGCCACCGTCGCGGCCCCGTCAACGGCCCTGCGCCCCGTCGCGCCCCAGCCCGCAGCCGCATCCGGCGCCGCCAGCAGGCACCGGGTCAATGCCGCCGACAAGCGCATCATCAACGGCAAGACCGACGTCAATCAGCTGGTGCCGTTCAAATACAAGTGGGCCTGGGAGAAGTACCTGGCCAGCTGCGCCAACCACTGGATGCCGCAAGAGGTCAACATGACCCGCGACATCGCAACCTGGAAAGACCCCAACGGCCTGTCCGAGGACGAGCGCCGCATCATCAAGCGCAACCTGGGTTTCTTCGTCACCGCCGACTCCCTGGCTGCCAACAACATCGTCCTGGGCACCTACCGCCACATCACGGCGCCCGAGTGCCGCCAGTTCCTCCTGCGCCAGGCCTTCGAAGAGGCGATCCACACCCACGCCTACCAGTACATCGTGGAGTCCCTGGGCCTGGACGAGAGCGAGATCTTCAACGCCTACAACGAAGTCCAGTCCATCCGCGACAAGGACCAGTTCCTGATCCCCTTCATCGAGGCGATCATGGACCCCGAATTCCACACCGGCACTCCCGAAGCCGACCAGACGCTCCTGAAAAGCCTGATCGTCTTTGCCTGCCTGATGGAAGGCCTGTTCTTCTACGTCGGCTTCACCCAGATCCTGGCGCTGGGCCGGCAGAACAAGATGACCGGCGCCGCCGAGCAATACCAGTACATCCTGCGTGACGAGTCGATGCACTGCAACTTCGGCATCGACCTGATCAACCAGCTCAAGCTCGAAAATCCGCACCTGTGGACCGCCGAATTCAAGGCCGAAATCAAGGCCCTGTTCCTCAAGGCCGTCGAACTCGAATACCGCTATGCCGAGGACACCATGCCGCGTGGTGTGCTGGGCCTCAATGCCTCCATGTTCAAGGGCTACCTGCGCTATATCGCGAATCGCCGCGCCACGCAGATCGGCCTGGAAGCGCTTTTCCCGAACGAGGAAAACCCCTTCCCCTGGATGTCGGAAATGATAGACCTGAAGAAAGAGCGCAATTTCTTCGAAACCC
>JBEGVR010000101.1:0-8713 GCA_041178265.1 Pseudomonadota bacterium
GTTTCAGCGCCTGATCGAGCGCGGCCTGGCCGAGGTCCTGCCCGTGATCTTTCTGACCGGCCACGCCGATGTGCCCACGGCGGTCGATGCGGTCAAGCGCGGCGCCTTCGACTTCTGTGAAAAACCGTTTTCCGACAACGCCCTGGTCGACCGCATCGAGCAGGCGCTGAACCTGTCGCACGAACGCCTGGCGGCACGTCAGCAGCAAAACCTGTTGCAGTCCCAGCTGAACGAGCTGACCGACCGCGAGCGCGATGTGATGCGGCTGGTGGTCGAAGGGCTGCCCAACAAACTGATCGCGGACCAGCTGGACATCAGCGTGCGCACGGTGGAAGTGCACCGCGCCCGGGTGTTCGACAAGATGCATGTGAAGTCGGCGGTGGAACTGGCCAACGCACTGCGCGCGCACTGAATCAGCGCGGGTTGGAGTCGTCCGCGTCGTCCCGGGGCGGCTCGCCGCCGGGCCGGCCCGAGAACATCGTCCACCAGACAATCAGCACCAGCAGGGCCAGGGCCAGCAGGGCTTCGAGCAGAATCAGCAACATGCAACAACTTGTGAGGGTGGGCGCGCTGGCGATTGTAGGAATGCTGGCCGCGTGCGGCAGCGCGCCCCCGCTGCCGACCGAGTCTTTCCCCGCCCCTGCGGATGTCCCCGCCGCAGCGGTTGCCGCAGCAGCTCCCCTCCCCGACGACCTCGCCCCGCTGCCGCCGGCGATCACCACCGCCAGGAGCCGCTGGATCCCGGTGCGCTGGCGCGAACTGCCCGGCTTCGAGGACGACGCCCTGCACGAGGCCTGGAACGCCTGGGTTCGCAGCTGCGAACGCCCGGCGGCGCCCTGGACGGCCCTGTGCCCGCAGGTGCGGCGCCTGTCCATCGCATCGGCCGACGAACAGCGCGCCTGGCTGGTGCGCGCCTTGCAGCCGTACCGGGTCGAGCCCCTGCTGGCCGGCGACCCGGGCCTGCTTACGGCCTACTACGAGCCGGTGCTCGAGGCGTCCCGCCTGGCCAGCGCCCAGCACCCTGTGCCCCTGTACCGTCCGCCCGCCGGCCTGGGCCAGCGCAAGCCCTGGTACAGCCGCCAGGAGATCGACACCCTGCCCGAGGCCCTCGCCGCCCTGCGCGGACGCGAGATCGCCTGGCTGGCCGACCCCGTCGACGCGCTGGTGCTGCAGATCCAGGGGTCGGGGCGCCTGCGCATCACGGAACCCGACGGCCGACAGGCCCTGGTGCGCCTGGCCTATGCCGGCACCAACGACCATCCCTACCGCAGCGTCGGCGGCTGGCTGCTGCAGCAGGGCGCGGTGCGCGACGCCTCCTGGCCGGGCATCAAGGCCTGGGTGCGCGCCAACCCGCAGCGCGTGAACGAGATGCTCTGGGCCAATCCGCGCACCGTGTTCTTCCAGGAAGAACCCCTGGGCGACCTGGACGCCGCCTTCGGCCCGCGCGGCGCCCAGGGCGTGCCGCTCACCCCGGGCCGCTCGATCGCCGTCGACCGCGAGAGCATTCCTTACGGCACGCCGGTGTGGCTGGCGTCCCCCGGCCCGCAGGCCCGCCTGCAGCGCCTGGTGCTCGCGCAGGACACCGGCAGCGCCATCGTGGGTGCGGTGCGCGCCGATTACTTCGTGGGCTGGGGCGCCCAAGCCGGCGACCTGGCGGGCCGCCTGAAGCAGCCCCTGCGCCTGTGGGCCCTGTGGCCCCGGGGGGACTGAGACCCCAGTCTCTTGGGGCGGTGACCCAGGCTCCGGGCCGCCCGCTGTCACCCCTCCCCCGCAAGCAGGACACCCGCACTACACTGCGCCTGAAGCGGACGCGCCGCCGACCCGGTGGCGCCGACACCCAGAGCCCGGCCTACCCGGCCGATATTTCATTGGAGACGCCATGAACGCCCCCCTGCCCGAGTCCATACGCCTAGCCCTCGAAACCGTTTCCCTGGACGACAAATACGCGCTGGACTACGGCCGCGCCTTCATGAGCGGCGTGCAGGCCCTGGTCAAGCTGCCCATGCTGCAACGCCAGCGCGACCTGCTCGCCGGCAAGAACACCGCGGGCTTCATCAGCGGCTACCGGGGCTCGCCCCTGGGCGGCTACGACCAGGCCCTCTGGAAGGCCAAGAAGCACCTGCAGGCGCGCCACATCGTCTTCCAGCCCGGCGTCAACGAGGAGCTGGCCGCCACCGCCCTGTGGGGCACGCAGCAACTGGGCTTCGCGCCCGCCGGCACCCAGCGCTACGACGGCGTCTTCGGCATCTGGTACGGCAAGGGCCCGGGTGTGGACCGCTGCTCGGATGTCTTCAAGCACGCCAACCTGGCGGGCACCACGCCCTGGGGCGGCGTGCTGGCGGTGGCGGGCGACGACCATGTCGCCAAGAGTTCCACCGCCGCCCACCAGAGCGACCACATCTTCAAGGCCTGCGGCCTGCCGGTGTTCTTCCCCTCCTCGGTCCAGGAGGTCCTCGACCTGGGCCTGCATGCCCTGGCCCTGAGCCGCTACGCCGGGGTCTGGTCCGGCATGAAGACCATCCAGGAAATCGTCGAATCCAGTGCCACCGTCCAGATCGACCCCGCCCGCGTACAGGTGCGCCTGCCCGAAGACTTCGCCCTGCCGCCCGGCGGCGTGCATATCCGCTGGCCTGACGGCCCGCTCGAGCAGGAGGCGCGCCTCTTCGATTACAAGTGGTATGCCGCGCTCGCCTACATCCGCGCCAACCGCCTGAACCACAACGTCATCGAGGGACCCAACGACCGCCTGGGCCTGATCGCCAGCGGCAAGGCCTACAACGACACCCGCCAGGCCCTGATGGACCTGGGCCTGGACGACGCCACCTGCCGGCGTCTGGGCATCCGCCTGCACAAGGTCGCCGTCGTCTGGCCCCTGGAGGCGCAGACCACCCGCGAATTCGCCACCGGCCTGCGCGAGATCCTCGTCATTGAGGAAAAGCGCCAGGTCATCGAATACCAGCTCAAGGAGGAGCTTTACAACTGGCGCCCCGACGTGCGTCCCAACGTCCTGGGCAAGTTCACCGAGACCGAAGGCGACTACTCCGGCGGCGAATGGTCCATGCCCAACCCGTCGGCCCACACCCTGCTGCGCGCTAATGCCGACCTCTCGCCCGTCCTGATCGCCCGCGCCATCGCGCAGCGCCTGAAGAAACTGGGCCTCGACGCCGACACCGCCGCCCGCATCGACGCGCAACTGGCCCTGCTGGCGGCCAAGGAATCGAGCCTGAAGGCCGCTCAGGTGCCGTCCGAGCGCACGCCCTGGTTCTGCTCCGGCTGCCCGCACAACACCTCCACCAAGGTGCCCGAAGGCTCGCGCGCCATGGCCGGCATCGGCTGCCATTTCATGGCCGTCTGGATGGACCGCGCCACCATCGGCTTCACCCAGATGGGCGGCGAGGGCGTGCCCTGGGTCGGCCAGCAGCCCTTCTCCAACGAAAAGCACGTCTTCGCCAACATCGGCGACGGCACCTACTTCCACAGTGGCCTGCTGGCCATCCGCCAGGCCATCGCTGCGGGCGTCAATATCACCTACAAGGTGCTCTATAACGACGCCGTCGCCATGACCGGCGGCCAGGCGGTGGGCGAGCGCCCCGAGGGCCACACGGTGCCCCAGATCGTGGGCAGCCTGTTGGCCGAAGGGGTGTCGCGCCTGGCGGTCGTCACCGACGAGCCCGACAAATACGCGCGCAACACCGATGCCCGCCACGGCCTGCCCGAGGGCATCGAGGTCTTCCACCGCGACGAACTCGACCGCGTGCAGCGCGAGTTCCGCGAGATCGCCGGCACCAGCGTCATCGTCTATGACCAGACCTGCGCCACCGAAAAGCGCCGCCGCCGCAAGCGCGGCACGATGCAAGACCCGGCCGTGCGCGTCCTGATCAACGACCTGGTCTGCGAAGGCTGCGGCGACTGCAGCGTGCAATCCAACTGCCTTTCGGTCGAGCCCCTGGAAACCCCCCTGGGCCGCAAGCGCACCATCAACCAGAGCACCTGCAACAAGGACACCAGCTGCCTCAAGGGTTTTTGCCCCAGCTTCGTGACCGTCGAGGGCGGCCACCTGAAGAAGAAATCGCGTGAGCAGGCCCCTTCACCCTTCGAGCTGGGCCAGCTGCCCGAGCCCGCGCTGCCGGCTCTTACCGACTCTGCCTACGGCATCGTGGTGGCTGGCGTGGGCGGCACCGGCGTCATCACCATCGGGCAGTTGCTCGGGATGGCGGCGCACCTCGAGGGCCGCGGCATCGTCACGCAGGACGCGGCGGGGCTGGCGCAAAAGGGCGGAGCCACCTGGAGCCACGTCCTGTTGGGCGCGACGGCCGACGCCATCCGCACCACCCGCGTGAGCATGGCGGCGGCCGACCTGATCCTGGGCTGCGACCCGCTGGTCACCGCCAGCCCCGAAACCCTGATGCGCATGCGCGAAGGCCGCACCCGGGTCGCCCTGAACGCGCACGGTGCGCCTACGGCCGCCTTCGTGCGCCAGCCCGACTGGTCCAATCCCTCCGAGGCCTGCCTCGGCGCCATCGCCAGCGCGGTGGGCGCCCAGGGCCTGGGCAGCTTCGACGCCACTCGCGCCGCCACTCGCCTCATGGGCGACAGCCTCTACGTCAACCCCATGCTGCTGGGGTACGCCTGGCAAAAGGGCTGGATCCCGCTAGGCCTGGCGGCCCTGCTGCGCGCCATCGAGCTCAACGAGGTGGCGGTGGACGCCAACAAGGCGGCCTTCACCTGGGGCCGCTGGGCGGCACACGACCCGGCCCGCCTGGAAAAACTGCTCTCGCCGTCCCAGGTGGTCGAACTGCGCCCGCGCGAGACGCTGGACAGCCTGATCGCCCGGCGCGTGGACCACCTCACCGCCTACCAGCACGCGGCCTACGCCCGGTCCTACCGCGACACCGTCGAGCGCGTGCGCGCCGCCGAGGCGCCCCTGGGCCGCACCGCCCTGTCCGAGGCGGTGGCGCGCTACCTGTTCAAGCTCATGGCCTACAAGGACGAATACGAGGTCGCCCGGCTGCACACCCAGACGGGTTTCCGCGAGTCCATCGCCGCCCAGTTCGAGGGCGACTTCCGCATCCACCACCACCTGGCGCCGCCGCTGCTGTCCAAGCGCAATGCACGCGGCGAGCTGCAAAAGCGCCGCTTCGGCGCCGCGATGGGGCTGGGCCTGCGCCTGATTGCCCCCCTGAAGTTCCTGCGCGGCACTGCGCTGGATATCTTCGGCCACACCGAGGAGCGGCGCACCGAGCGGGCACTGATCGGCGAATACCGGCGCTGCCTTGACGAACTCCTGGCCGGGCTGAATGCCGGCAACCACGCGCTGGCCGTGGACATCGCGGCCCTCCCCGAGCAGATCCGCGGCTTCGGCCACGTCAAGGCCCGCCACCTGGACGCGGCGCGCACCCGCTGGGACGACCTGATGGCGCGCTGGCGCGAGCAGGCGGGCGACGACCGTCTGGCGGCCTGAAGCGCGGACGGCCGGCCTGGCGCCGCTGCGCTCGCCCATGAGCGCTGCGCCGGGCCGCCCAGGCCCATCGGGGCGGGGCCCTACAATCCCGTGTCCTCGCCGGACGGCCCTGGCCCATGGGCCCGCGCCGCCGGCCTGTCGCCCCCCAAAACGCAAGGAGCCCCACGTGTTCATTTCCTCCGCCTTCGCACAGGCCGCGCCCGCCCCCGCCGGTGGCGACATGATGTCGTCCCTCACCAGCATGCTGCCGCTGCTGCTGATGTTCGTGGTGTTGTACTTCGTCATGATCCGCCCCCAGATGAAACGCCAGAAAGAGCACAAGGCCATGCTCGAGGCTCTGGTCAAGGGCGATGAAGTCGCCACCGCCGGTGGCCTGCTGGGCCGCATCAGCAAGCTGGGTGACACCTATGTCGGTGTCGAGGTCGCCAACGGCATCGAGATCCAGCTGCAGCGCAGCGCCATCGTGCAGGTGCTGCCCAAGGGCACCCTGAAATAAGCGGCGCCCTCCGCGCCCCGGGGCCGGCGCCCTGCCGCCGGCCCGCCTGAACACTCACCGTCATGAACCGTTACCCGGTCTGGAAATACGCGATCCTCCTGGTCGCCTTGCTCGTGGGCGTCCTGTACACCCTGCCCAACTTCTTTGGCGAGGCGCCGGCGGTCCAGGTCTCGGCTGGCAAGCCCACCGTCAAGGTCGACACCGCCACCATGGCCCGGGTCGAACAGGCGCTGGCGGCGGTCAGCCTCCAGCCCCGGTCGGTCGCCCTGGAGGGCACCTCGATCCGCGTGCGCGTGGACAGCACCGACACCCAGCTCAAGGCCAAGGACACCCTGCAGCGCGCCCTGAATCCCGATCCGGCCAATCCGGGCTACGTGGTGGCGCTCAATCTGATCGCTGCCTCGCCGGCCTGGCTCACCACCCTGCATGCGGCGCCCATGTACCTGGGCCTGGACCTGCGAGGTGGCGTGCACTTCATGCTGCAGGTGGACATGCCCGGCGCCCTGACCAAGAAGGCCGAAGCCTTTGCCGGTGACCTGCGCCTGTCACTTCGAGAAGCCAACATCCGCCATGGCGGCGTGAGCCGCAACGGCCAGGCCCTGGAAGTGCGCTTCCGTGAAGCCGCCACGATGGAGCAGGCCCTGCGCCGCGTGGCCGAGCAGTTCCCCGACCTGCAGGCCAGCGGCAGTCCCGACGGCACCGATTACAAGCTGGTTGCCACCCTCAAGCCCGAGGCCGCCCGCCGCGTACAGGACCAGGCCCTCAAGCAGAACATCCTCACCCTGCACAACCGCATCAACGAACTCGGCGTGGCCGAACCGGTGATCCAGCAGCAGGGCCTGGACCGCATCGTCGTGCAGCTGCCCGGGGTGCAGGACACGGCCAAGGCCAAGGACATCCTGGGCCGCACCGCCACCCTCGAGATGCGCCTGGTCGACGAGAGCGCCGAGGCGCGCGCTGCCGAGACGGGATCGGGCCCCGTGCCCTTCGGCGCCGAGCGTTTCCTGGAACGCGACGGCCGGCCCGTCATCCTGAAAAAGCAAGTCATCCTCACGGGTGACAGCCTCACTGATGCGCAGCCTGGCTTTGACTCGCAGACCCAGCAGCCCAAGGTCGACCTCACCGTGGACGCCAAGGGCGGGCGCATCATGCGTGACACCAGCCGCGAGAACCTCAAGAAGCGCATGGCCATCGTGCTCTTCGAGAAAGGCAAGGGCGAGGTCCTGACCGCGCCCGTCATCCAGGGCGAGTTGGGCAACCGCTTCCAGATCTCCGGCTCCATGACCGTCTCCGAGGCCAACGACCTGGCCCTGCTGCTGCGCGCCGGCTCGCTGGCCGCGCCCATGGAAATCATCGAGGAGCTCACCATCGGCCCCACCCTGGGTGCCGAGAACATCGCCAAGGGTTTCCACAGCGTAGCCTGGGGCTTTGCCGCCATCGTCGCCTTCATGGCGATCTACTACATGCTGTTCGGCCTGATCTCCGGCATCGCGCTGGCCGTCAACCTGCTGCTGCTGGTGGCCATCCTGTCCATGCTGCAGGCCACACTCACCCTGCCGGGCATGGCCGCCATGGCGCTGGCGCTGGGCATGGCCATTGACTCCAATGTGCTGATCAACGAGCGCATCCGCGAGGAGCTGCGCAACGGCGCCGCGCCGCAGGTGGCCATCCACACCGGTTACGACCGCGCCTGGGCCACCATCCTGGACTCCAACGTCACCACGCTGATCGCCGGCGTGGCGCTGCTGGCCTTTGGTTCCGGTCCGGTGCGCGGCTTCGCGGTGGTGCACTGCATCGGCATCCTCACCTCCATGTTCTCTGCGGTGTTCTTTTCGCGTGGACTGGTCAACCTGTGGTACGGCCGCCAGAAGAAGCTCAAGTCGGTATCCATCGGCACCATCTGGCGCCCGTCCGGTCAAGAACTGGCCGCCACCCACAAAGGATCCTGATCATGGCGTTTTTGGCTTCGGCATCACGTGCGCCAGCGCACATGAGCCTGCACTGAAAACTCCGCAAGGAAAGAAAAATGGAGTTTTTCAAGATCCGTCGGGACATCCCGTTCATGCGCCACGCGCTGGTGTTCAACATCATCTCGTTCCTCACTTTCGCGGCGGCGGTGTTCTTCCTGTTCACGCGCGGCCTGCACCTGTCGGTGGAATTCACCGGGGGCACCGTCATGGAAGTGGGTTACACCCAGCCGGCCAACGTCGAGCAAATCCGCCAGACGGTGTCGGGCCTGGGCTACACCGATGTGCAGGTGCAGAACTTCGGCACCGCGCGCGACGTCATGATCCGCCTGCCCGCGCAAAAAGGCGTGAGCTCGGCGCAGCAAAGCGAGAAAGTGCTGGTGGCCCTCAAGGCCGCCGACCCGTTGGTGACCCTGCGCCGCACAGAGTTCGTCGGCCCCTCGGTGGGCGAGGAGCTGGTGGCCAACGGCCTGAAGGCCCTCGCCGCCGTGGTCGTGGGCATCATGATCTACCTGGCCCTGCGCTTCGAATGGAAGTTCGCGGTGGCGGCCATCCTGGCCAACCTGCACGACATCATCATCATCCTGGGCTTCTTCGCCTTCTTCCAGTGGGAGTTCTCGCTGGCGGTGCTGGCGGCGGTGCTGGCGGTGCTGGGGTATTCGGTCAACGAATCGGTGGTGATCTTCGACCGCATCCGCGAGAACTTCCGCCGCTACCGCAAGATGGACACGGTGGGGATCATCGACAACGCGATCACCTCGACGATCAGCCGCACCATCATCACCCACG
>JBEGVR010000102.1:0-8458 GCA_041178265.1 Pseudomonadota bacterium
CCATGGACCGCGCCCATGAGGTGCACGTCCAGCACTTGGCGGAAATCGGCCAGGTCCATCTTGGCAAAGCTCTTGTCACGCAGGATGCCGGCGTTGTTCACGAGGATGTCCACCCGGCCCCAGGTGTCCATGGCCTGCTGCACCATCTTCTTTACCGCGTCGAAGTCGGTGACCGAGGCGCCATTGGCCACGGCCTCGCCTCCCTTCGCGCGGATCTCGTCGACCACGGCCTGCGCCGCGCTGGCCGACCCCCCTGCACCGTGCACGTCGCCGCCCAGGTCGTTGACGACCACCTTCGCGCCGCGCGCCGCCAGAGCCAGCGCATGCTGGCGTCCAAGGCCGCCGCCCGCTCCGGTGACGATGGCCACGCGGGTCTTGAAATCGAGTGCCATGCTGCCTTGCTCCTGGTTGTTTTTTCCGCCGGGAACTCTACGCCGGTCCACGCGACTGGCCTGTGCCCGAGGGGACAGTCGCGCCCCCGGGGCGTGCACGCTGTAGGACGCAGCCGCCGCCCCGCCGCGGCGGACCGGCCTCAGGGCGCGGCCAGCGTAGGCGCAATCGCGGCGCGCGAGAGCCCCAGGCGGTGCGGCGCGATGTATTGCTGCCGGTAGATCTCGAACGGCAGGGTGTCGCCGGCCTCGATCTGGCGCTGGTCCTGCGCCGACTTGGCGCCCAGGGCCTCGAAACGCGCCTGCGAAGCGTCGTCCCAGGGCAGGGACAGCAGGTCGGCGCGGGTGCGGCGCGAGCGGTCCACGCCAAAGGCGAGGAAGGAATCGCCGTACTCCCGGGCCATCACGTCCAGCACCCGTGCCGACGGCAGGCGCTGCGGCTCGGACAGCAGGCCGCGGGCGGCCTCGACCGCCTGCGCGTGATCGTCGCCGCCCCAGGCGGCATCGAGCAGGCCGGCGACCGGCTCGAAGGCCTGCAGCAACTCCCGGCCCCAGTCGGCCAGCCCCACCCAGCCCTCCCCGCGTTCGAGCTGCAGCCCGGGCTGACGCCCGAAGGCAGCGGTCTTGTGCTGGTTGCGGCCGATCTGCGCGATCTCCTGCGGGGAATCGAGCGGGCTGTCGGCCAGGAGGCCATGCAGCAGGAAGACGTCCAGCAGCCGCATGGCCTGGACGTTGATGCCCACCGGCTCGAAGGGATCGAGATCGAGCAGCCGCACCTCCACGTATTCGACGCCGCGCTCACGCAGGGCGTGCAGCGGCCGCTCGCCCGGGAAGATGTTGCGCTTGGGGCGGATGGTGCCGTAGAACTCGTTCTCGATCTGCAGCAGGGTGGTGGCCAGTTGCTGGTAGCCCCCTTGCGCGTCGCGCACACCGATGGCCTCGTAGGCCGGATAGGGTCGCGTCAGGGCCTCATGCAAGGAGGCGGCATAGCCGTCCAGGTCGTTGTAGCTCACGGCCAGGCGGGCCTGGGCCTCGCTCTGGTAACCCAGGCGTCCCATGCGCAGCGAGGTGCCATGGGGCATGTACAGCGTGCCCTCGGACAGGGTCTTGAGTTCGTGCTGCCGGCCCTCGACGAAGCAGGCGTCGAGCGCGGGCGACGCGCCGAACAGGTACAGGAGCAGGAAGGCATGCCGGCGGAAGTTGCGGATCAGGCCGAAGTAGCCCGCGCTGTCCACGCCCGGCATCGACCAGTTGTAGTGGATGCCCGAGATGGTCTGCATGCGCCGCCCGTAGCGGTGCGCCAGGCCCATGCGATAGACGCTCTTGGCCTGCCCCACGTTGGAATTGCCGTAGCGGCCGATCGGGATCTGGTCTTCGGGCGGCAGCCGGCAGGGCATGCTCGAAGCCCACAGCATCTCCTCGCCCAGGGCGCGCAGGGTGAACTGATGGATCCGCGTGAGTTCGTCCACGCAGGCTTGCGGCGTGTCGTGCACGCCGGTGATCAGCTCGAGCTGGGCTTCGCTGTAGTCGGTGGTGATGTGGGGATGCGTCAACGCCGACCCCAGGGCTGCGGGATGCGGAGTCGCTGCGAGCCCGCCATTCGCATCGGCGCGCAGGCTCTCTTTCTCGATCCCCCGCCGGATTCCCAGCAGGGTCTGGCGGTCCACGGCATGGAGGACCGGAAGGGGAATTCTCATTCTTGCATTCCAAGGCGGTATGCCCGATGGACCGGCGAACTTATCATCTTTGCCGGATTCCTGCCGAGTCACCCGCCGTGCGCGGACCGCGCCTGCGCACGCGTCGAGGCACGGGGCCCGCGCACGCAAGGCACGCGGCACACCCGCAAGACCAGGCGCTCAGTTGCGGTCCATCCGCTGGGTGCGGGTGGTGGTCGTGGTTTCGCTGCTGCTGCCCGAGCCCATGCCGCCCGACCCCATGCTGCCGCTGGCCCCGCTGGTTCCCATGTCGCTGCCGCTGCCGCCAGCGCCGCTGGTGCCGGTGCCAGAGCCCGATCCTGATCCGCCGGGCGAGGCGCCAGGGGTGCTGCTTTCCGTGCTGCCAGGCGACGTGCCGGTGTCGCTGCCCGACCCACTGGCGCCTGAGGTGCCAGTGCTGCTGCCACCGGTGCTGCTGCCCGTGCTTGCGCCGCCGGTGCTGCTGCCGGAGCCCATGGTCCCGGTACCCGCGCCACTCTCACCGGAGGGCGATGGCTCGGTGGTCGTGCCGCCGCCCGCGGCACTTCCCCCGGGGGAGGTTGAACTGCCCTGGGCCAGGGTCGCGCCGCAGGCGGCGGTCAGGGCCAGGCCCGCGAGCAAGCTACGCAAAAGAGTCGATGCAGTCATGTGGGGAACTCCTTGAAAAAGCTGGAACGATGAAAACGCCGGCATCGATGCCAGCTGCACCCAGCCTAGTGAGCCGCAACGGCTGCCCCGTCGGCGGGGGTCAGCAACCGGCGTCGGACAGAGCCATCCTGTCCCGCGCTCCGAGACACCGGCGGGTCGGCCGACGGCGGCAAGCCAAACACCTGCCTGTGGCTGCGCGCCTCGGGCAGCACATAGACCACGGCGCCCGCGCGGGCCCGCGGCGCGAGGATGTCTTCATAGAAGCGGCGTGGCAGGTTGATGCAGCCGTAGGAGATGCGGTTGTCGTGCGGCGTGGGCGTGGCCAGGCGCTGCAGGCGGCGCTCGGACGGCACGCGGGTGCGCACACGGTGCATGGAGACGGCGGACGCGTAATCGACCCAGACGATGTCCTCGCCCTGGGCATTGACGCCGGGCTCGGCGATGAAGCGCCCCGCCGGGGTGGTGCGTTCATCCGGCCTGATCTGCGAAAGGGGCTTGCTGCCGATGCCGGGGACGGTGTGGTCCCCGAGCGCGCTGCCAAGCAGCACCGGGGCGGCACCGACCAGGCGCCCCTGCGCGTCCAGGACGAAGACGCGGGCCTGCTTCTTGTCCACGATGACCATCGAGCGTGCCCCGTGATCGCGGCTTGCCAGCGCCCAGTCGGCCACCTCCCGCACCTCGCTCGAGGGCTGCTGCCCGCCGAAGTCGGCCGCCGCGGGCGCCAGGCGGGGACATGCCGCAAGCGCCATCGCGCTGATCACCGCAAGAAGCACGAGCCGGGCCGGACGCGGGGCAACCTTCATGGCAAGCGGGAGCGGGCGCGAACCCGCCCCGGTCGGTCTGGGGCTTCCAGCTTCAGGACTGCGGACGCAGCGCCCGCGTGGGCCACCGCCACTTCAACGTGTAGGCGCGGCGCTGCCCCAGGACGCTCGATTCGATCAGCGCACCAGCCGCCACAGGGACGTCGTCTCCCTCGATCGGGCGGCGGCCAGCGGATCGTCCGGGTCGGCGGCCTTGGGATGGCGCGGCGCGATGTCCAGGCGCTCACGCACGGACAGGCCTGCGCCCGCGATCAGCGCGAGCAGCTCCTCGCGGGTGCGCAGGCCCAGGTGCTCGGCGAGGTCGGACAAGATCAACCAGCCCTCGCCGCACGGCGCCAGATGGTCGGCCAGCCCCGCCAGGAAGCCGCGCAGCATCTGGCTGTCGGGGTCGTAGACCGCGCGTTCGAGCGCGGAAGTACCGCGCGCCGGTACCCAGGGCGGGTTGCAGACCACCAGGGGCGCCTGCCCCGGCGGGAACAGGTCGACCGCCTCCAGCTGCACCCGGTCCTGCACGCCCAGTCGGGTCAGGTTGTCGCGGGCACAGGCCAGGGCGCGCGCATTCGTGTCGGTGGCGACGATGCGGCCAACCCCGCGACGCGCCAGCAGGGCGGCGATCACGCCCGTGCCCGTGCCGATGTCGAAGGCCAGCGAACGGTCTGCGGGCAAGGGCGCGCGCGCCACCAGGTCCAGGTACTCGCCGCGCACCGGCGAGAAGACACCGTAGTGCGGATGGATGCGGTCGCCCGACCCAGAACCCAGGGCGGGTACCTCGACGCCCTTCTCGCGCCACTCGTGTGCACCGACCAGGCCCGTGAGTTCACGCAAGGCCACCACCGACGCCTCGCCCGTCGGCGGACCCCAGGCCTCGGTGCAGGCCAGGCGCAGGTCGGGGGCACGCCGCAGGTCGACACCGTAGTCGCCGTCGAGTTCCACCAGCAGCATGCCCAGCACGCGAGCCCGATGGCCCTGCGCCTGGCGGTGGCGATGGAAGCGGTCGGCCGGCGCGGCCGGCGCTGGGTCGGCCTTGCGCGGCCTTCGGTCGATACGGCGGCCCAAGGCCTGCAGCAGCTGGCGCGCGTTATGGAAGTCGCCACGCCACAGGAGGGCCGTTCCCTCGCAGGCCAGTCGGTAAGCCAGGTCGGCGGGCATGCGGTCGTCGGCGATCTGCACGCGCGCCGGAGCCGGCCAGCCGGCTTCGCTGCGCCAGCGGGCGGCATGGCGCTCGCCAGCCTCCTGCCAGGCCAGGGTCGTCGTGTCCGCAGTGGCGGTCATGGAGCGGGAGATGGAAAGGAAGCGGGGACGCGCGATTATCGTGGCCGAGGTCGCCACCCGCGCCAGGGCCTGCGCCAGGGCCTGCGCAAAACCGGGCATGATTCAGCCCGTGAAGTTTCTTGCCTGCCTGCTGCTCGCGGCGGCGTCCCTGGCCGAGGCCGCCCCCTTCGAAGACACCATGGCCCAGCGCACGCTGGCCTGCACCACCTGCCACGGCGCCCAGGGGCGCGCCGGCCCCGACGGCTACTACCCCCGCATTGCCGGCAAGCCGGCGGGCTACCTGTACCACCAGCTGCTGCACTTTCGTGACGGGCGGCGCCACTACGGCCTCATGACGCGGCTGCTCGATCCGCTGTCCGACGACTACCTCATGGAGATCGCGCAGCACTTCGCGGGGCTGGACCTGCCTTACCCGCCACCCTCCCCCGTACAAGCCCCGCCGCCGGTGCTCGATCGCGGACGCGTGCTGGCCCTGCAGGGCGACCCTGCCCGCCAGCTGCCCTCGTGCGCGCACTGCCACGGCCCGCAACTGACCGGGGTGCTGCCCAACACCCCGGGGCTGCTGGGGCTGTCGCGGGACTACCTCAACGCGCAACTGGGCGCCTGGCGCAGCGGGCAGCGGCGGGCCCACGCCCCCGACTGCATGGCGCAGGTGGCGCGCGCGCTCTCGACCGAGGACCTGAACGCGGTCACCGCATGGCTGGCGTCGCGGCCGCTGCCGCCGAATCCGAAGGCGGTCGCACGCCTGCCGGCGCCACCCACCCTGGCCTGCGGCAGCGTGACACTGCCCGGTGTGAGGACCACGCCGTGAAGCCGGTCGCGCGTCGCATCGGGCTGGCGCTCGCCCTGGGCGGAGCGCTGGCCGTGGCGGCCTTCGTGTGGGGCTATGCGCGCAGCGAAGCCTCCGGGTCCAACGAGGCGCCGCCCGGCGCCGCAGCGACCCTGCCCCCTGCCAGCGCGGTCGCTCGCGGCGAGTACCTCACGCGTGCAGGCAACTGCATGGCCTGCCATACGGACCGCGGGGGTGCGACCTGGGCCGGCGGGCGCGCGCTGGCCACGCCCTTTGGCACGCTCTACGCCGGCAACCTCACCCCGGATGCTCGCACCGGCCTGGGTTCCTGGACGGCCGACGACTTCTGGCGCGCCCTGCACCATGGCCGCTCGCGCGACGGGCGCATGCTGTACCCGGCCTTCCCCTACACCCACTACACCCGCGTCACGCGCGCCGATGCCGACGCGATGCACGCCTACCTGCGCACCCTGCCCCCGGTGGAGCGCCCCAACACGCCGCACGCCCTGCGCTGGCCGTACAGCACCCAGGCTGCACTCGCGGTGTGGCGGGCGCTGTACTTCCGCCCGGGTGGCCACCGCGAGGACCCGGCACGCGGCGCCGCGTGGAACCGTGGTGCCTACCTGGTGCAGGGACTGGGCCATTGTGCGGCCTGCCACAGCACGCGAAATGCCTGGGGCGCGAGCGAAGTGCTGGACCTGTCCGGCGGCATGATCCCGATGCAGGCCTGGTACGCGCCTTCGCTGGCCGCGTCGTCGGAGGCCGGCGTGGCCGGATGGCCCGTGGCCGACATCGTCCAGCTGCTGCGCACCGGCACGTCGCCCCAGGCCAGCACCCTGGGTCCGATGGCCGAAGTGGTGCTTCACAGCACCCAGCACCTGCGCGAGGCCGACCTGCGCGCGATGGCGGTGTTCCTGCAATCGGTGCCGGCGTCAGCGGCCACCGCGCCACGCCCGGCGCCGCCCGCGCCCGCCAGCGTGGCGCAGCGCGGCGCGCGCCTCTACGGCGACCACTGCGCGCAATGCCACGGCGATCGGGGTGAGGGAGTGGCAGGGGCCTACCCCCGGCTGGCGGGCAACCGCGCCGTCACCTTGCCGATCACCGCCAACCTGGTGCAGGTCACCATCCACGGCGCCTATCCGCCAGCCACCACCGGCCACCCGAGGCCTTACGGCATGCCGCCCTTCGCGCTGGTGCTCAGTGATGCCGACATCGCTGCGGTACTGACCTTCATCCGCGGCGCCTGGGGACATACCGCGGGTGGCGTGAGCGAGCTGGACGTGGCGCAGCAACGCAGCGCGCGCAACTGAGGCAGCAAGGGCAGCGGGCATGACGCGGCGCAGGGGTGCGCGCGTCGCTCAGTCTGCGGGCAAGCGGGCCAGGGGCTGCCCCGCCACCGCCGCCAGCTGCTGCGGGGTCACGCGCGCAGGCGCGACCTGCGCCAGGGGCACCAGCACGAACGCCCGCTGGGTCCAGCGCGGGTGGGGCACGGTCAATGCCGGACTGTCGATGCGCGCGTCGCCATACAGCAGCAGGTCCAGGTCGAGCGTGCGCGGCGCGTGGTGCCAGGGCCGCTTGCGGCCGGCGGTCGCTTCGAGGCGCTGCAGGGCCGCCAGCAGGTCGGGGGCGGTGAGCGAAGTTTCCAGCACTGCAACCGCGTTGATGAAATCCGGGCCCTGCGCCTCGTGCGGCGCGGTGCGATACAGGTCGGAGGCGGCGGCCAGCCGCGTGAGGGGCAGCTGCCCGAGGTCCGCCAGGGCCTGCCTGACCGCGGCCACCGGGTCACCCAGGTTGGCGCCCAGGCCGACACAGGCCGTGACCGGGTCGCGGGACATGCAGGAGGTCAGCCCTCGCCGCCGCCATCGGGGGCGCCCGCCGATCCTCCCCCACCGGAGGAGCGCCGACGGCGCCGGCGCTTGCGGGGAGCCGCCATGCCGTCTTCGGACGGCGATGTTGGGGCCTGCGGAGGCGGCGCTTCATCCGCCGGGGCCGCAGGCGCACGCGCAGCGCGCACCCGCCGCGCGCCCTTTTGTGGCTGCTCGTCGCGCACCTGCGCGATCAGGTCCTCGCGCACCGCGTCGCTGGCCAGGCTGAATTCCTGCCACCAGTCGGCCAGCACGACATCGACCTCGCCCACGTCGGCGCGCAGGCGCATGAAATCGAAGCCGGCGCGAAAGCGCGGCTGCTCCACGAGGCCGAAGGGCGTGCTGCCCACGCGCTTGTCAAAGCGTGGCTGCATCATCCAGATCTCGCGCATGTCCGCGGCCAGCTTGCCACGGCCCGACACATCACCGATGCGGGCGTTGAAGACGTCGTCGATCGCATCCTGCAGCGCGGGAAACGGTGGCTGTTTGGCCTGGCGCCGGGCCCAGCCCTCGCGCACGTCGGACCACAGCACCGCGGCCAGCAGGAAGCTGGGCGCCACCGGCTTGCCCTCGCCCACGCGGCGGTCGGTGTCTTGCAGGGCGGCCCGCACGAAGGGCTGGTCGGCGCGCTCCACCACGAGCTCCAGCAGCGGGTAGATGCCACGCTCCAGGCCCAGGGCCTGCAGCTGCTCGATCGTGGCCAGCGCATGGCCCGTCTGCAGCAACTTGAGCATCTCGTCGAAGAGGCGGCTCTGGGGTACCTCGGCCAGCAGCTTCTTGCAGGCCTGCAAGGGCGCGGCGGTCTTGGCCTCGAGCCTGAAGCCCAGCGGACTGAGCTTGGCCGCAAAACGCACCGCCCGGATGATGCGCACCGGGTCTTCGCGGTAGCGGGTGGCGGCGTCGCCGATCATGCGCAGGCGCTTTTTCTTCGCGTCCTCCATGCCGCCGTGGTAGTCGACCACCACCTGCGTGTGCGGGT
>JBEGVR010000103.1:0-3890 GCA_041178265.1 Pseudomonadota bacterium
CCGCGAAGGATGGCCTGACCACGCCCGATGTGATGACGATTGCCCGCGACCGGGATGGGGCGCTCTGGTTCGGTGGGATCGGCGTGTTCCGCTTCACGGGGACGCGCTTCGAGCGGGTGCATTGACGGCATCGCCCTGAAGACTGTCCCTGGGTTCAGCCGGGCGCTCACGCCCGGCCAGCATCCTGACCCCTTCCGTGAGACTCTGGAAAGCCTCTGGCGCCGACAAATCGATGAATCTCCGGAGCCTGCGGGCACATTTGCGCCATCTTGGAGTCTGGTGAATCCTTTTGCCGACGGCACGCTAACTCCACCGAGGCGGGTCCTTGACCCGTTTGACCTCACCTGGTTGGGTCCATGGTGGCCCCTTCCAACGTTGCCTCCGGGAGATTTCCAGTCATGACACTACTCGCAGACATGTCGACGACGATGCGCGCCCTGAATGCAGGGCTATCCATGGAAGGGGTCACGATGTACCTCTTCTGGCTTTCCACCGTGGCCATGGGCGCGGGGATGTTCTACTTCTGGCTGCAGCGTGGGACGGTTGCCAAGCAGTACCAGTCCGTCATGACGGTCGCCGGCATCATCTGCGCCGTTGCCGCCTTCCACTACTGGCGCATGAGCGGCATCTATCTGGAGGGCGTTGCAGGCCTCTTCGACGCGAACGGCCAGCGCATCGCCGGCGCGACGATCACGCAGTTCCCCACTGCCTACCGCTACATCGACTGGCTGATCACCGTGCCGCTGCTTGTCCTTGAGATCCCCCTGCTGCTCAACCTGGGCAAGAAGGGCACCGGACTCTTCCGCACCCTCGTCGCTGCATCGCTCGTGATGCTCGTGACCGCATGGGTCGCCGAGGAAAGCCCCACGGGCGGCAGCCAGTGGTGGACTTGGTACATCGTGAGCTGCGCCGCGTGGCTCTACATCGTGTACGTCCTCTACACCAAGGCGACCGATGCCATGCGGACCGCTCCGCAGAGCATCCAGGAGAGCCTGACGAAGCTCCGCCTCTTCGTGCTCGTGGGCTGGACCATCTATCCCGTTGGCTTCCTGATGGCCCTCGGTGGCGAGAATGGCGAGAGCTGGCGCGAAGTCTGCTACAACGTGGCTGACGTGATCAACAAGGTCTTCTTCGGTCTGGTCTGCTACCAGGGCGTGAAGGGCCTCGAGGACGCGAAAGGCCACGGAGCGAACTCCTGAACCTGGACGTTCACTGACGTGAACGCTTCCCCGGCATCCACCATCGCGCACGAGACCCCGATTCGGGTGACTCGGCCGGTGGTGGTTCCGGGGAGCGTTCTTTTTGGTCCGCGCTTGTTCCCGTGGGCCGTGCTCGCGTCGGCCGCCACGCTCGGCATCTTCGCGCCCGCGAGCACTGCGCTTGCTGCACCCTGGCCGTTCGCGATCGCACTTGTCCTGTTCGGGATGCCGCATGGCGCAGCAGATTGGGCCGTGGCGAGCAGCCTGTCGAAGCGCATCGGACTCACATCACGTCTCGCCGGTTTCACGGGCTACCTGGTGCTCATGGCGACGAGCCTCGTCTTGATCGCGCTGCAACCGAGTGCCGCGGCGCTGCTCTTCCTGGCGCTCACGATGTTCCACTTCGGCATGGCGGATGCGACAGCACTCCGGGCGGATGACGACGGCCCGGTCGCCCGCTGGGGTCTCGCGCTCGGACGCGGCATGCTGCTCTTGGCCACCGCATTCGCCATGCATCCAGCCCAAGCATGGGCTCCGTTCGAACAGATCGGCCAGGCCCTGTCGCCGTGGGCCTCGACGGCCTGGCAGCCCGAACTCCAGTCACTGCGGCAGTTCGCCGTGATGGGCGTTGCCGTCGGGGGATGCCTTGCCCTGGCAGGCGCCATGGCGCGCATCCGAGTCGGACACCGTCGCACTGCGGCGCTCGACCTGGCAGAACACGCGCTGGTCGTTGCGATGGCGGCGACGACCGATCCACTGTTCGCCGTGGGGTGCTACTTCCTGGGCGTGCATGCCTTCCGACACACCCGGCGGCTGGCGTGCACATCAGTGGTTGTCGCGCACGATCCCCCGACCAGTTCCGACTCAAGCATCGCAGAGCGCATCCTGCGCATTCATCGACTCAGCCTGCCGCTGATGTGGCCGACGGCGCTCTGTTTCGTACCGCTCTGCTGGCTGCTTGGGGGACCGACGCTTCAGGGCCTCACAGTCGCGAGCATTGCGTTCTACATGATCACCACGTTGCCGCATCACCTGCTCGGGCTGAAGCTGCCGCGACCGGACATGCCGCCTGCGGCTCCCCGGTGAGCTTTGGACGCCGCGGGCCCGGATCCTTCGTGCAGCGTGCCTCGGGGCCTGTCCCGCGGCTCAGGATCCCAGCGGCCGCATGGCTGAGATGCCGCAGATTGGGCAGTCCGCGAGGAGGTCGCTGAAGGGCGTTGGGTCGGCGCCGGGCGCGACGTGCGCATTGACGAAGCGGAACTCCTGGAAACCAACCTCCGCGAAGACGGCCTCGTAGGTCGCCGGCGGGATCCAGAAGTTGTCGAAGATGCACGGCTCGCCGGTGTCAGGCTGGATCGCCCAGGTGATCGTCGATCCTTCGCGCTGGGGCTTCTCGATGTACCGGATGAAGCTGAACTCCGGGTAGTAGCGATAGCGGCCGGGTGACGTGCGCGGGTTGTCATTCACGCCACACAGCCGACCGCCCGGCACGAGGTTGCGATACGCCGACTCGGCCATGCGCCGGAGCTGCGCTCGGTCCTGTGCATAGTTGAAGAGGTAGGCGGCCATCACGAGATCGAATCCGCCAAGGCCCCGTACATCAGCGGCGTCGGAGACCGAATACGTGATGCCGCGCGGCCGAGCGGCCTCGGATCGCCGGGCGAGATCGATCATCCCCGACGAGAGGTCCACGCCATGCATGCGCGATGCACCCCGGTCCGCCAGCATCCGTGCGTAGATGCCATCACCGCAGGCTAGGTCCAGGACCGACTTCCCGCGAACGTCGCCCAGCAGGCCGAAGAGGGTGGGCTGCTCAACCTGTGTCCGCCAGGGAAGGAGCTTCGACGCGGCGTACTCGTCGGCGATTGCGTCGTACTCGGCCATGCCGTGATGCTATCGGCGACTGCCATCCAACCACCCTGGCAAGGCGGAAAGCCAGAGCGCAATGTTTTGCGGCGAGCCACGCGAACGCCACGTCACGAGATGGCGGCGAGGCAGCTGAGCGTCAGGGCGCGAGGTACCTCGGCGCACGTCGCTTGGCCGTCGCCTGCTCGAAGGCATAGGCAAAGCCAATGAGATCGGCTTCCGTGTAGGCGCGTGCCATCCAGGTGAGGCCCACAGGCAACCCCGACACATCGCCCATGGGCACGGTCACGCTGGGTGTTCCGGCAACCGCTGCCATGGCGTAGCCCGCACCCACGAAGTGATCCCCGAGGATCGGATCGGTCTTCCACGCCGGCGATGTGCTCGGCGCGATCACGGCATCGAGACGATTGGTCTCGAGCGCGGCGAGCAGGCCGTCCTGCCCTGCAAGCCGCTTCGCTTCATCACGCGCCTGGAAGTACGCGGCATCGGTCAATGGCCCGGTGGACTGCGCCAGCTCCAACAGCTCCTGGCCGAAGTGCGGCATCACCTCATCGGCATGCTCGCGGTTCCAGGCGATGAGCGCTTCAAGGGATGCCACGCGAGCACCGGCCCGCTGCAGGTACCGATTCAGGCCATCCTTGAACTCGTACAGGAGCACGGTCATCTCGTGATCGTTCCACGCGTTGTACGTGGGTACTTGGATGTCGATCACCTCGGCACCTTGCGCCCGCATCGCATCGATGGCTTGCGTCATCAGGTCATCCACGCCCGGGTGGTACCCCATCGCCTGGCGCAGCACGCCGAACCGCTTCCCGGCCAGCGCCG
>JBEGVR010000104.1:0-4136 GCA_041178265.1 Pseudomonadota bacterium
GCAAGGCGCAGCCAGGTCAATGTGGCCCATGCGCTCGCGGCGCACCTTGGTCTGGGTCACTTCGACGTTGCACTTCTCGCAGATCACGCCGCGGTGCTTCAGGCGCTTGTACTTGCCGCACAGGCACTCGTAGTCCTTGATCGGACCGAAGATCTTGGCGCAAAAGAGGCCGTCGCGCTCGGGCTTGAAGGTGCGGTAGTTGATGGTCTCGGGCTTCTTCACCTCACCGAAGGACCAGGAACGGATCTTCTCCGGCGAGGCCATGCCGATGCGGATGGCATCGAAATGCTCGTCCGGGGTGAATTGCTTGAACAGGTCGAGTAGCGATTTCATGACTCAATCCTTCCCTAATTAAGAGCGTTCCAGCTCGATGTCGATGCCCAGGGAACGGATTTCCTTGACCAGGACATTGAACGATTCCGGCATGCCGGCTTCGATGGCGTGCTCGCCCTTGACGATGGACTCGTACACCTTGGTGCGGCCCTGCACGTCGTCGGACTTGACGGTGAGCATTTCCTGCAGCGTGTAGGAGGCGCCGTAGGCTTCCAGCGCCCACACCTCCATCTCGCCGAAACGCTGGCCGCCGAACTGCGCCTTGCCGCCCAGCGGCTGCTGGGTGACCAGGCTGTAGGGGCCGGTGGAGCGCGCGTGCATCTTGTCGTCCACCAGGTGGTGGAGTTTGAGCACGTGCATGTAGCCCACGGTGATCGGACGCTCGAAGGCGTCGCCGGTGCGGCCGTCGAACAGTTGGGCCTGGGTGCGCGTGGCGGTCAGGCCCTTGGCCTTCATGACGTCCTCGGGGTAGGCCAGTTTCAGCATCGTTCGGATGTCTTCTTCGGCCGCACCATCGAACACCGGCGTCGCGAAGGGCACGCCCTTGGCGAGTTCACCAGCCATGGACAACACATCGGGGTCGGAGAGCTTGGAGAGATCTTCCTTGCGGCCCGAGCCGTTGTAGACCTGCTCCAGGAACTTGCGCACGTCGGCGGCGCGGGCCTGCGCCTGCAGCATGTCGCCGATGCGTTGGCCGATGCCCTTGGCGGCCCAGCCCAGGTGCACTTCGAGCACCTGTCCCACGTTCATGCGCGAAGGTACGCCCAGGGGATTCAGGACGATGTCGCACGGGGTGCCGTCGGCCATGTAGGGCATGTCTTCGACCGGGACGATCTTGGACACGACACCCTTGTTGCCGTGGCGGCCCGCCATCTTGTCGCCAGGCTGCAGGCGGCGCTTGACAGCCAGGTAGACCTTGACCATCTTGAGCACGCCCGCAGGCAGCTCGTCGCCTTGCGTGAGTTTCTTGCGCTTTTCCTCGAAGGCCAGGTCGAAGCGGTGACGCTGCTGCTCGATGGAGTTCTTGATGGACTCGAGCTGGCTGGCGACATCATCATCGGCCGGGCGGATGTCGAACCAGTGGTGCTTGTCAACCGAGGCCAGGTAGGCCTTGTCGATCTTCGTGCCCTTGGGCAATTTGCTCGGGCCGCCGTTGGCGACCTTGCCGGTCAGGAGCTTTTCGATGCGGGCGAAGGCGTCGGCCTCGACGATGCGCAGCTGGTCGTTCAGGTCCAGGCGGAAGCGCTTGAGTTCATCGTCGATGATCTGCTGCGCGCGCTTGTCACGAACGATGCCTTCACGGGTGAACACCTGCACGTCGATCACGGTGCCCTGACTGCCCTGGTCCACGCGCAGCGAGGTGTCCTTCACGTCGGAGGCCTTCTCGCCGAAGATGGCGCGCAGCAGCTTTTCTTCAGGCGTCAGCGTAGTCTCGCCCTTGGGGGTGACCTTGCCCACCAGGGTGTCGCCGGGCATGACTTCGGCGCCCACGTAGATGATGCCGGACTCGTCCAGGCGATTGAGTTGCTGCTCGGACAGATTGGGGATGTCGCGGGTGATTTCCTCGGCACCCAGCTTGGTGTCGCGCGCCATGACCACGAGTTCCTCGATGTGGATCGAGGTGTAGCGGTCGTCGGCGACCACGCGCTCGGAGATGAGGATGGAGTCCTCGAAGTTGTAGCCGTTCCAGGGCATGAAGGCCACCAGCATGTTCTGGCCCAGGGCCAGCTCGCCCAGGTCGGTGGACGCGCCGTCGGCGATCACGTCGCCCTTGGCGATCAGGTCGCCGCGCTGGACGATGGGACGCTGGTGGATGTTGGTGTTCTGGTTGGAACGCTGATACTTGATCAGGTTGTAGATGTCCACGCCGACTTCGCCAGCCTGAGCTTCTTCGTCGTTCACGCGCACCACCACGCGGGTGGCGTCGACGTAATCGACGATGCCGCCGCGACTGGCGGTGACCACGGTACCGGAGTCGACCGCGGAGACGCGCTCGATGCCGGTGCCGACGAAGGCTTTTTCAGGACGCAGCGTGGGCACGGCCTGGCGCTGCATGTTGGCGCCCATGAGCGCGCGGTTGGCGTCGTCGTGCTCCAGGAAGGGTACCAGCGAAGCCGCCACCGACACGATCTGCGCGGGCGACACGTCCATGTACTGGATGCGGTCGGCGGTGATCAGGACGGATTCGCCGCGTTCACGCGCGGACACCAGTTCGTCGGTCAGGCGTCCGGCCTTGTCCAGCGTGGCGTTGGCCTGGGCGATGACGTACTTGCCTTCCTCGATGGCCGACAAATAGTCGATCTGCATCGTCACCTTGCCGTCGATCACCCGGCGGTACGGTGTCTCAATGAAGCCGTATTCGTTCAGGCGCGCGTACAGGGCCAGCGAGTTGATCAGGCCGATGTTCGGGCCTTCGGGCGTTTCGATCGGGCACACCCGGCCGTAGTGGGTGACGTGCACGTCGCGCACTTCGAAGCCGGCGCGCTCGCGGGTCAGGCCACCCGGGCCCAGGGCCGAGACGCGGCGCTTGTGCGTGATCTCGGACAGGGGGTTGGTCTGGTCCATGAACTGCGACAGCTGCGACGCGCCGAAGAACTCCTTGAGGGCCGCGGAAATCGGCTTGGAGTTGATCAGGTCGTGCGGCATCAGCGGCTCTTGTTCGGCCTGACCCAGGCGCTCTTTCACGGCCTTCTCGATGCGGGCCAAACCGGTGCGGTACTGGTTCTCGGCCAGTTCGCCGACGCAGCGCACGCGGCGGTTGCCCAGGTGGTCGATGTCGTCGACTTCGCCACGGCCGTTGCGCAGGTCGACCAGGATCTTGACCACGGCGAGGATGTCCTCGTTAGTCAGGACCATGGGGCCGGTGGATTCTTCGCGGCCGACCTTGGCGTTGAACTTCATGCGGCCCACGCGCGAAAGGTCGTAGGTGTCCGGGTTGTAGAACAGGCGCTGGAACAGGGCCTGTACCGCGTCTTCCGTCGGCGGCTCACCAGGACGCATCATGCGGTAGATGGCCACGCGGGCGGCGAATTCGTCGACCGTTTCGTCGCTGCGCAGGGTCTGCGAGATGTAGGGGCCCTGGTCGAGTTCGTTGGTGTAGATCACCTGCAGGTCCTGCACGCCCGCGGTGCGCAGTTTCTTCAGGAGGGCTTCGGTCAGTTCGTCGTTGGCCTTGGCGATGATCTCGCCGGTGTCGGCGTCGACGATGGCACGGGCCACCACGCGGCCGACCAGGAAATCTTCGGGCACGCTGATGTGGGTGGTGCCTGTTTGCTCGAGCTCGCGGGTATGGCGCACGGTGATGCGCTTGTCCTTGGCGATAATCACCTTGCCCGACTTGTCAGTGATGTCAAAGCGGGCCACTTCACCGCGCAGGCGCTCGGCCACGAACTCCATCTGCGCGCCGCTGTCCATGAGGCGGAAGTTGTCGTTCACGAAGAAGTTGGCCAGGATGGATTCCGGCGTGAGGCCGATGGCCTTGAGCAAGATGGTGACCGGCATCTTGCGACGGCGGTCGACGCGGAAGTACAGGATGTCCTTGGGGTCGAACTCGAAGTCGAGCCAGGAGCCGCGGTAAGGAATGATGCGGGCCGAGAACAGCAGCTTGCCCGAGCTGTGGGTCTTGCCCTTGTCATGCTCGAAGAACACGCCAGGCGAACGATGGAGCTGGCTGACGATCACGCGCTCGGTGCCGTTGATCACGAAAGAGCCGTAGTCGGTCATCAAGGGCACTTCGCCCATGTAGACCTCCTGCTCCTTGATCTCCTTGACCACCTTGGCTGGGTGCGACTCCCGGTCATAGA
>JBEGVR010000105.1:0-6025 GCA_041178265.1 Pseudomonadota bacterium
GGGCCTGCGGCATGACCCGGGCGCACGGACCGGACGCGGGGTCTGCGGGTCTGCCCCCGTGGTCTGCCCTCCGGGGCAAGACCTAGAATCACCGCGAAGATCACGACAGGCCGGCGCGCGACACGAACGCCAGGCCTCACAAGGAGACAGCCGTGCGTATCCTCATCGCCGAAGACGATCAGGTCCTGGCCGACGGCCTCTTGCGCAGTTTGCGCGCCTCCGGCGCGGCGGTCGATCATGTGGCCAGCGGCACCGAGGCGGACGCCGCGCTCATGGCCAACACCGAGTTCGACCTCCTGATCCTCGACCTGGGCCTGCCCAGGCTGCATGGCCTGGAGGTCCTGCGCAAGCTGCGTGGGCGCGGCTCGGCCCTGCCGGTCCTGATCCTCACCGCCGCCGACAGCGTCGAAGAACGCGTCAAGGGCCTGGACTATGGCGCCGACGACTACATGGCCAAGCCCTTCTCGCTGCAGGAGCTCGAGGCCCGCGTGCGCGCGCTCACGCGCCGGGGCATGGGCGGCGCCAGCAGCACGATCAAGCACGGACCGCTGGTCTACGACCAGGCGGGCCGCGTCGCCAGCATCGAGGGCAAGATGGTCGAACTCTCCGCGCGCGAGCTGGGCCTGCTGGAGGTGCTGCTGCAACGCGCCGGCCGCCTTGTGAGCAAGGACCAGCTCGTCGAGCGCCTGTGCGAATGGGGTGAGGAGGTGAGCAACAACGCCATCGAGGTGTACATCCACCGCCTGCGCAAGAAGATCGAGAAAGGCCCGATCCGCATTGCCACGGTGCGGGGCCTGGGCTACTGCCTCGAGAAGATCCCGGGCTGATGCAAGGGGTCGCCTGCGTCCGGGCCGCTGCCGGCCCCCGGTCATGAGGATCTTCCAGCGCGAGCAGCGCTCGCTGTTCGGGGAAATCCTGGACTGGATGCTCACGCCGCTGCTGATGCTGTGGCCAGTGAGCCTGGCCCTGACGTGGCTCGTGGCCCAGGCCATCGCCGACAAGCCCTTCGACCGCGCCCTCGAGTACAACGTGCAGGCCCTGGCGCAACTGGTGACCGTGCAGGGCGGCCGCCCCAACTTCAACCTGCCGCAGCCCGCGCGCGAGATCCTGCGCGCAGACGATGCCGACCAGATCTACTACCAGGTGACCCTGTGGCCCGGCCAGCTGCTCGCCGGCGAGCGCGACCTGCCCGCCCCCCGCCAGCCGCAGTCCGCAGGCGCCGTCACCCTGCGCGACGAAGAAGTCCAGGGCAAGGACGTGCGCGTGGCATCGGTCTGGAAGCAACTGGCGATGCCCGCCGGGGATTCGGTGCGGGTCCTGGTGCAGGTGGCCGAGACGCGTGAAAAGCGCTCGGTGCTGGCCACCGAGATCATCAAGGGCGTGATGCTGCCCCAGTTCGTGATCCTGCCCCTGGCTGTCCTGCTGGTGTGGCTG
The DNA here is from genome assembly GCA_041178265.1 of Pseudomonadota bacterium. Classification (GTDB taxonomy): domain Bacteria; phylum Pseudomonadota; class Gammaproteobacteria; order Burkholderiales; family Burkholderiaceae_C; genus Ramlibacter. The sequence goes on from JBEGVR010000105.1 coordinate 1,435, forward strand.
GCGCTGGTACGCGGCATCAAGCCGCTGTCGGAGCTGGAAGAACGCATTCGCGCGCGCAAGCCCGACGACCTGTCCCCGCTGGACGACCGGGCGGTGCCGCTGGAGGTGGCGCCGCTGGTGTCCTCGGTGAACGACCTGCTCACGCGCCTGAAGGATTCACTGGCCACGCAAAAGCGCTTCCTGGCCAACGCAGCGCACCAGCTCAAGACCCCGCTGGCCGGCCTGCGCATGCAGGCCGACCTGGCCCAGCGCGAAGAGACCGACGCCGAGGCGCTCAAGCAGTCGCTCAAACAGATCGGCCGTGCCAGCGTGCGGGCCACGCACACGGTCAACCAGTTGCTGGCCCTGGCGCGCGCCGAGGACAGCGGACGGGCCATGGCCCTGCACCCGTGCAACCTGGTGGAGATCACGATGGATGCCATGCGCGACCTGCTGCCCCGCGCCATGGACAAGCACATCGACATGGGCTACGAAGGCGCAGCGGCGGACGCGCCTGGCGTGACCCTGCCAGGCAACCGCACCCTGCTGAAGGAGGCGATCAGCAACCTCCTGGACAATGCCCTGAACTACACCCCCTCCAGCGCGGATCAGCCCGGGGTGATCACGGCGCGGGTGATGGCCGACCCCTTCGGCCAGGTGCTGGTGCTGCAGGTCGAGGATTCGGGGCCGGGCATTGCGGCCGCCGAGCGCGCGCTGGTGCTGCAACCCTTTTACCGGGCCCTGGGCACCCAGGTGGACGGGTCAGGCCTGGGCCTGCCGATCGTCAACGAAATCATGCAGCAGCATCAGGGCGAGATCCAGATCGAACCGGCCCACACCGGATCGTCGATGCCGGGCGCGCGCATCAGCCTGCGCTTTCGGATGCAGGCCCACTGAGGCCGGCACGCTAGCGGCAAGGCAGCAGCGACCACCCGGCCAGCGCCCCCTGCAATTCCGCGAGGCGGGGTCGCAGCAGGTCGTCCACGAGCGGCAGACGCAGGGCCGGGCCACGCAGCTCGGGGCGTTCGAGCACCACCCGGGCCGAGCGCACGTCGCGGGTGGCCAGCACGGCCAGCTGGTCGTTGGCGGCAGCCTGGCTGGTGAAGCCGCCCAGCGACAGCCCCGGCTGCAGCGACGGGTTGGCCACCGGCTCGAACGACACGCCGCGCCGGCGCAATTCGGCCTTCTTGCGCTCGACCATCTCGGTGTCGGGGTACTTGCCCATGTAGATGATCCAGCGCGCGGGTTCCACCGCCGGTTCCATTCGCCAGCTGCCGGGAGGCCATGCGGCCAGCCGCTGGCGCAGGGCCGCCGCCACCGCATCGGGAAGGGGCGCGCTGGCCAGGCACTCGGGTGGGCGCACTGGGGGGGCGGACTCGACCAGGCGCGCGGCCTCTTCGCCCTGCACGAGGCGCACCGCCTCCGGCTGCATCTGCTGGTCCATGCGCTGGGGCTCGGCCTGCGAGGAGGGCCCCAGTCCCCAGGGACGCAGCAGGTCCTGCGCCCAGGCAAACCAGGCGGCATTGGCAAGCAGCAGGACCAGGACGGCAAGTCGCAGCATCAGGGGGTGGGGCGCACGCTCACTTCGGAGTTCGAAACAGGCTGTAAGCCGGCCGCAGTATGCACCAGCAAGGCGCCGCGACGGTCCACGCCGACGGCCCGTCCCGTGGTGCCGTCGCTGAGGGTGATGTCGCGGCCCCGCAGCACATCGCGTGCGGCAAAGCCCGCCTGGAAGGGCGTGTAGCCCTCTTGCTCGAAAGTGCGCAGCGCACGCACGAGGCCGGGCACGATGCGGGCCAGCGCGCCGGGCGCGTCGGCCTGCGGCCACAGCTCGCGCAGGCAGGCCGGGGGGGTATCCAGGCCCTCGCCGGGCGAACGCGGCGCGATATTGATGCCGATCCCGATGACCGCATGGCGCCGGGGCGGTTCATGGGCCGCCGGGGCACCCGCGCCGACCGCGCTGGCGGTTTCGACCAGGATGCCGGCCAGCTTGCGCCCGTCGATCCACAGGTCGTTGGGCCACTTCAGGCCGATGCCCGGGTCCAGCGCCTCGGCCACCGCCACGCCCACCGCCAGCGACAACCCCGACCAGTCGGCAGGCGCCAGGGGCAGGCCCAGGGAGAAGGTCAGGGAGTCGCCCGCCGAACTGACCCAGCGGCGCCCGCGTCGTCCGCGCCCCGCGGTCTGGCGCTCGGCCACCAGCAGCACCGGGTCGGCGCGACCAGCCCGGGCACGCCGCATCAGCTCGGTATTGGTGGAATCGATCTCCGGCAGGATTTCGACGGTGAAGCCGGGCAGCACGGGCGCCACCGCCTCCCAGATCGCTTCCGCCGGCCATCGCAGGGGCAACACCACGGCGAAACCATCCGCACCCGGTTAGGTGCGCCGCTTGGGGGCCAGCAGGGTGCCCCGGCAATTCTTGGCGCCGCACCAGCAGGGGTATTCAGCCTTGAGCTTCTTGGTGTAGGGCTCGTCGATCACCAGGCCGTAGTCGTAATTGAGCTCCTCGCCGGCGGGGATGTCGCGCAGCGCCTTGATGAAGACCCGGCCGTCGACTTCGTCGGCCTCGCAGTTCGGGTCGCAGGAGTGGTTGATCCAGCGCGCGGAGTTGCCTCCGTACAGAGCATCGATGACGCGACTGTCGTCGATGTGGAAGTAGAAAGTGTGGTTGGGATCGCTCGGATCGTGGGGATGGCGGCGCAGGGCCTCCCTCCAGGTGATGACCTCGCCCACGTACTCGATGAGGGTTTCACCCGCGGCAATGTTCTCCAAGGCGAACACGCCCCGCCCGTGAATGCCGGACTTGCGTGCCTGGATTTTCCGCCCCGAGAATCGGGCCGGCGCCGCGGCTGTTGTGGCCTGGCGCCCCCGCTCTTTTTCTGCCATTGAAAAAACTCTGTTAAGTTGATTGTGTGCACATGCGCGCGTGCGCGCATGCGCGAGAAGGCCGATTGTAGGAACAACCCAGACCCCGCACGTTGCAGGACGTGCAGGTCAAGCCGCCAACAGACATGAGCAAGACACTGGTCATCGCAGAAAAACCCTCCGTGGCGCAGGATATCGTCCGCGCCCTGACGCCCGTGGCGGGCAAGTTCGAGAAGCACGACGAGCACTTCGAGAACGACCGTTACCTGGTCTCCAGCGCCGTGGGCCACCTGGTGGAGATCCAGGCGCCGGAGCAGTACGACGTGAAACGGGGCAAGTGGAGCTTCACCCACCTGCCGGTGATCCCGCCGTATTTCGACCTCAAGCCGGTGGACAAGACCAAGACCCGCCTGAACGCCGTGGTGAAACTGGCCAAGCGCAAGGACGTGAGCGCCCTGATCAACGCCTGCGACGCAGGCCGCGAGGGCGAACTCATCTTCCGCCTGATCGAGCAGTACGCCGGGGGCAGCAAGCCCCTGGGCAAGCCCGTGCAACGCCTGTGGCTGCAGTCGATGACACCCGACGCGATCCGCCAGGGCTTTTCCTCCCTGCGCTCGGACCAGCAGATGGCAGGCCTGGCCGATGCCGCCCGCTCACGCTCCGAGGCCGACTGGCTGGTGGGCATCAACGGCACGCGCGCCTTCACCGCCTTCAATTCGCGCGATGGGGGCTTCTTCCTCACGACGGTCGGCCGGGTGCAGACGCCCACGCTGGCGGTGGTCGTCGAGCGCGAGGAGCAGATCCGCAGGTTCATCAGCCGTGACTATTGGGAAATCCACGCCAGCTTCACGGCCGAGGCCGGCAGCTACCCGGCCAAGTGGTTCGACCCCCAGTGGAAGAAGGACGAGGCCGACCCCGAGCGCAAGGCCGACCGCCTCTGGTCGCAGCAGGCGGCCCAGACCATCGCCGACGCGGTTCGAGGGCGCCCCGCCGAAGTCAGCGAAGAGGCCCGGCCGACCACCCAGGCCTCGCCCGGCCTGTTCGACCTGACCACGCTGCAGCGCGAGGCCAACGGCCGTTTCGGCTTTTCCGCCAAGACCACGCTGGCACTGGCCCAGACGCTCTACGAGCGGCACCAGGCGCTCACCTACCCGCGTACCGACTCCAAGTACCTGCCCCTGGAATACGTGAAAGTGGTCAAGGGTACGCTGGGTTCGCTCGCCGACAGCGGCCTGGGCCACCTGGCCCCGTACGCGCGCGAGGCGCTGGACCAGGACTACGTCAAGCCCACGAAGAAGGTGTTCGACGACACCAAGGTCAGCGACCACTTCGCCATCATCCCCACCGGCAAGGTCCCCACCGGCCTGTCCGAGGCCGAACAGAAGCTGTTCGACCTGGTGGTGCGCCGCTTCATCGCCGCCTTCTTCCCCTCGGCCGAACACCTGGTGACCACCCGCATCTCGCGCGTGGCGGGCCATCACTTCAAGTCCGAGGGCAAGGTTCTGGTCAAACCGGGCTGGCTGGCCATCTACGGCAAGGAAGCCACGCTGGACGTGGCGCCGGGCGAAGACGGCGGCGGCAAGACGCTCGTGCCCTTGCGCCCCGGCGAGCCCGTGCACACCGAGCAGGCCGATGCCAAGGGCCTGAAGACCCGCCCGCCGGCCCGCTACAACGAGGCCACCCTGCTGCGCGCCATGGAAACCGCAGGCAAGGAAATCGAGGAAGAGGAGCTGCGCGAGGCCATGCA